>CAZKJW010000201.1:0-1555 GCA_964553125.1 uncultured Oscillospiraceae bacterium | reverse complement strand
ATGCGACGGCCGCAAGCGGCGAGTCGGTTCAGGCGATTGCGAACTCCACCTCCTACGCGAAGGCGCAGATCAACACGCCTGCGATCTCCGTAGACTATAACAAGGTTGCGGCGAATATCGCCCTTGCCTTCCTCAAGACGACGCAGAAGGCTTCCGTGGGCGGCGACTTGGTAAAGACGACCGGCAATGGTTCCGTCAAGGTTTCCTCGGCGCTGAACAACGACTATTCCGGATACACGGCGCGCGCCACTTCCGAGGGCAACACGTTGAGCGCCACTCGGTATGACGCGCAAGCGAACGTGATCATCGCCCGCAGTCTGGCGAGCAACACCGCTTCCTTCGAGGGCGGCGCGGATACCTATAAGATCACGATTGATGCGGACAGCAAGTCCAGCGCTTACGCGATCCCCGGTTCCGCAGCGCTTGAAATCAAATTGGCCGGTGTCGGCATCAACGTAGTTTACGCTGAAGCGGCCGGTAACTCTGAGACGATTCTCGACGCGGATGGAAAGACGGTGACCGTTGGTCTCGGCGGCATCATCATGACCAATGACTACACCGCGACCGCAGATGCCATCAGCGGTCAGCCGACCGGCGGTACTGCGTCTCTCAGCGGTCTGACCGTGGACACCAACGTTGCCGATGCAAAGACGAACGTCACTGCGAAAACGCAGGTGACGGGAAGCGGCACGGTCACGACCACGGGCATGATCGACATGGACGCCAACGGAACCGCGAAGGCTCTGGCGAGGATTGCAACCGCCGATTTCGGCATTAGCGCAGTTTCCGTTGCAGCCAACGTGGTGGTTTCCGACGTCGGCGGCGAACAGACTGTCTCGATTGAGAAGTCGGAAGGCAGCGCGCTGTCCGTTAACGCGACGAAGGGCATTGCGCTTGATTCCAAGTTCAACTACCACGAAAACTATACCGCCGGCGAATACGACTCCATTGCCACCGTCGGCAGCAACAGCGGCTCTGAAATCAGCATCGCATATGCGCAGGCCAAGGCGAGCACCGCGACGGCCAAGATGACCGCGAAGGCGATTGCGAAGGTTGAGGCCGCGGACGTTACGACGAATGGAATGCTGCATGTGCAGACGCTCGGCAGCGCCAGAGCGGGCGCGTTCGTGGATGTCGGCAAGGCAGTTACGGATGATCAAGGCAAAACGAGCATTAAAGTCAGCGTTTATAACGTAACCGTTCTGCTGACGAGCGCTGAAGCCACCGGTACGTTTGAAGCGACGGTTGACCTCAAGGACGGCAGTCTCGAAGCGGCGAACGTTGAAGTGCTGGTTGACTCCAGAACTGCGGCGTTTGCTGAGACGGCGAACGCCGGCGACGTCGTCGTATCGGAAGCCAGCGGCAACTACAACTACGCGCAGGCCACGACGGGCAGCACCACCAAAGCCTCCTTCGGCGGCAACGGCACTGTCCGCAGCGATAACGCCGAGGGCGGTAACATCACCGTGAAGGCTACGGGCATTGTGAGCGCGGATGCGCACACGAGGCATCCGGAGATTACCATTGACTGTGCGCGGCTCGCGGTGAACGAGAC
>CAZKJW010000200.1:0-1629 GCA_964553125.1 uncultured Oscillospiraceae bacterium | reverse complement strand
TTCTCGCGTTCCGATTCAGTCCGTGACGATGGGCATCGGCGTGGACGAGCACGATCACGAAGGGCGCGTCATCACCTGCGAATTCGAGGAATTTTTCCTCGTGTGCTGCTACACGCCCAACGCCCAGCGCGAGCTGAAGCGGCTGGAATACCGCATGCGTTGGGAGGATGATTTCCGGGCGTATTTATTGAAGCTCGACGCGCGCAAGCCGGTCGTCCTGTGCGGCGATCTGAACGTGGCGCATTGCGAAATCGATTTGAAGAATCCTCAGTCCAACCATATGAGCGCGGGTTTTTCCGATGCGGAGCGCGCGAAAATGACCGAACTGCTTGAGGCTGGATTTGTGGACAGCTTTCGATTCTTCTATCCGGATGCGACGGGCGCGTACAGCTGGTGGAGCTATATCGGCGGCGCGCGTTCCCGGAACGCCGGATGGCGCATCGACTATTTCGTCGTCTCCGAGCGATGGAAGGATCGCATGCTCGGCGCGCAGATTCACGCGCAGATCATGGGCAGCGACCACTGCCCGGTGGAACTGACGATCCGCGAGAGCGACAATTGAGCGGAAAAAATGTATTTTTCAGGCGCGGACGCTTGCAAATACACGACGTTTTTCGTAAAATAGAAACAGGTGATCAACGATGAAAAGAATCAGAATGAAGTCGGCTGTTCCAATCTATCTTGCGGCGGCGGTTTGGCTGCTGGTCGGGCTGCTGCGCCCGACGATGCTGCTGCGAATGAAGACGCTTATCGCCACGGCGGCGCTGTCCATCGCGGCGTACGGCGCAGGCTCGCTGCTGTTCAAGGGGAAGTGGATCGAGGTTCGCGAAAAGGCGGACACGGGGAATGCGCAGATCGACCGGCAGATTGCCGAGGCGGGATGCATTCTCGATCGCCTCGAGGGCTATAAGGGCGAAATTTCCAATCAGGATGCGCTTAAGTGTTTAAGCCGCATGTGTGAAAGCGGCAACGCAGTGCTGGAGGTGCTGAAGAAGGCGCCGGATAAAGCCTCAATGGCGCGGC
The DNA here is from genome assembly GCA_964553125.1 of uncultured Oscillospiraceae bacterium. Taxonomy (GTDB): domain Bacteria; phylum Bacillota; class Clostridia; order Christensenellales; family Aristaeellaceae; genus Aphodomonas. Next base: position 606 of record CAZKJW010000200.1, on the reverse strand, counting down.
GATTTATGAATTACTATCTTCCGACGGTGGACAAAATCATGGGCGACTATGCGTCGCTTCTGAAATCGCCGGTTCGCGGCGAGCACATTCAGTCGGCCATCACGTCGGTCGAAGAGAATTTAAGCATGGTCGCCGACGCGTTCGACCATCAGCTGGACAGCCTATATCGGGACAAATCCTTCGATATGGATGCAGAGCTGACGGTGCTGGAAACCATTCTCAAAAGCGAAGGACTTTCGGGCAAGAGCGATTTTGCCCGGGACGAAGAGAAAAATGACGACGCACAGCAGGTGCGCTTGGGACTATAAATAAGGAGGAGAATTTACGATGACGGATGGAATCAAGCTCACGCTCAATCCATTTGGCGAGGCGCAGGCGGCGGAAGCCGCGGCAGAAGCGGTTCAGGAGACGGAAGAACAGGTTGTCGAAAAGGAAGTTCAGGCGGATGCGCAGAACATGCAGAACTTCACCGAAGAAGAGCAACAGATGATCGACGCCTTTGCCCAGCAGATCAACATCAAGGACAGCAACCTCGTGTTTTCCTACGGCGCGGCGGCGCAGCAGAACATCTCGCAGTTCTCGGATTCGGCGCTGAAGAACGTTCAG
>CAZKJW010000199.1:0-1641 GCA_964553125.1 uncultured Oscillospiraceae bacterium | reverse complement strand
GCGAAAGGCGCAGTATTCAAGGAGGACAGCATGACGAAAACGAGAGAGGCCCGCGAGATGGAAGCGGAAAACAAATGGATGAACGACGTCGGGCGGGAAGAGGAAGAGTATCAGATTGATCTGATGGAACTGTTCTACCGTCTGGTGGAAAAGATTCGCTATATTGTGGCAGCGGCGGTGGCCGGCGCGGTGATCATGGCGCTGGTGACGATGCTGTTTATCACGCCGAAATATGTGGCAACCTCGAAGCTGTACGTCATGAGCGCGGGCAGCTCGGCCATCAATCTGTCCGATTTGCAGATCGGCAATTACCTCGCTTCCGACTATAAAGAAGTTTTCAACAACTGGCACGTTCACGAGAAGGTCATCCAGAATCTGAATTTGGATTATACCTATGAAGAACTGGGCGACATGATCGAGATTTCCAATCCTTCGGATACGCGCATTCTGTACATCAGCGTCACTTCTGCGGATCCCGTGGAGGCGCAGACGCTGGCCAACGAATACGCGAAGGTTGCCCGCGAGTTCATCACCGAAAAGATGGAAACGCGCGAGCCGAGCATGTTCGAAGAAGCGCTTTTGCCCTATGAGCCGGATTCTCCGAGCCTGACGAAGAACACCTTCATTGGCCTGTTCTTGGGTCTGGTGGCCTCCTGCGGCTTCTTCGTGGTTCAGTTCCTGCTGGACGACCGCATCCGCACGAGCGACGACATCGAGCGCCTGACCGGTCTGATCACGCTGGGCATGATGCCCATTCAGTCCGCAGAGCGCGCGCGCAAGGAAAAGCAGAAAATCCGCAAGCAGTTGGCGGCGGACGCCAAGGCGGAAAAGGAAAGGAGTAAGAAAGCATGAAAAAGTGTACGCTGACCCGTTTTGATACGCTGGATTACTCCGGTACGGAATCGCTGAACTCCATTTGCAGTAACCTGTCGTTCTCCGGTCGCCAGATTCGCAAGATCGTCATGACGAGCGCGTCTGCCGGACAGGGAAAGTCGTTTCTGACGATGCAGATCATGCGTAACTTTGCCCGCCGCGGCAAGCGCGTGGTCATGGTCGATACCGACCTTCGCCGCTCCTTCATCATCAAGCGCTTCGGCATGAAGGCGGAGGGCGAGATCAAGGGTCTGACGCACTATCTGGCCGGATACTGCGATGTGAACGACATTCTGTTCCAGACCAACATTCCCGGCGCCTATCTCATTCCTGCGGGACGCGACGTGGCCAATCCGCTGCCGCTGATTGAAGCGCCGCAGTTCGCCGCGCTGCTGGACAAGCTGGCGGAGAGCTTCGACGTGGTGCTGGTGGACGCGCCGCCGATCGGTCTGGTCATCGACGCGGCGGAAATCGCCAAGTACTGCGACGGCGCGGTGTTTGTCGTCGAGTACAACGTCACGCGTCGGCGCGAGCTGCTGGACGCCCAGCGCCAGATGCGTCAGGCAGGCTGCCCGATTCTCGGCTGCATCATCAACAAGGTTTCGTTCGATACCTTCAGCGCAAAGCGGTACTACAATAAGTCTTATTACAGCACGCATTATGAGAGCGACTATTATTCGAAGTCGGAGCGTCCTGAAGCGACGCCGCAGAAGCGCAAAAAGTAATCTCGTGACAGACCGCTCCGGAGTTTTGGGGCGGTCTGCGTTC
>CAZKJW010000198.1:0-1657 GCA_964553125.1 uncultured Oscillospiraceae bacterium | reverse complement strand
CAGTTCATGGACCAGCCCAACCCGCTGGCCGAACTGACGCACAAGCGCCGTCTGTCCGCGCTCGGCCCGGGCGGCCTCAACCGCGACCGCGCGTCCTTCGACGTGCGCGACGTTCACTACTCGCATTATTCCCGAATCTGCCCGATTGAAACGCCTGAAGGCCCGAACATCGGTCTGATCGGTTCTCTGGCGACGTACGCCCGCATCAACGAATACGGCTTCATCGAAGCGCCGTACCGCTATGTGGACAAGGAAACCGGCTGCGTCACCAACGAAATCCGCTACTTCACCGCGGACGAAGAAGACAAATACGTCATCGCGCAGGCGAACGAGCCGCTCGACGCCGAAGGGCGTTTCGTCAACGAGCTGGTCAAGGTTCGTATCCGCGATGAAATCACCGAGGTTTCGCGCGACCGCGTGGACTACATCGACGTCAGCCCCAAGCAGGTGGTTTCCGTGGCCACGGCCATGATCCCCTTCCTGGAGAACGACGACGCCAACCGCGCCCTGATGGGCTCGAACATGCAGCGTCAGGCTGTGCCGCTTCTGGTGCCGCAGGCGCCGTATATCGGCACCGGCATGGAATACAAGTGCGCCCACGATTCCGGCGTATGCGCGCTGGCGCGCGAGGCCGGCGTGGTCGAAAAGGTGGATGCGACGCAGATTCAGGTGCGTGAGGAGAGTGGCAAGCTGCGCACGTACCGCCTGCAGAAGTTCCAGCGCTCCAATCAGGGCACCTGCATCAACCAGCGCGTTCTGGTGTCGGAAGGCCAGCATGTGGAAAAGGGTCAGACCATTGCGGACGGCCCGTCCACCGAAAAGGGCGAGCTCGCCCTTGGCCGCAACATCCTCATGGGCTTCATGACGTGGGAAGGCTACAACTACGAGGACGCCGTGCTGCTGAGCGAGGAGCTCGTGCGCGACGACGTATACACCTCCATCCACATCGAGGAATACGAATCCGAAGCGCGTGACACGAAGCTGGGGCCGGAAGAAATCACCCGCGATATCCCCAACGTCGGCGACGAAGCGCTCAAGGATCTGGACGAAAACGGCATCATCCGCATCGGCGCGGAAGTTCATGCCGGCGATATTCTGGTCGGCAAGGTCACGCCCAAGGGCGAAACCGAGCTGACGGCCGAGGAGCGCCTACTGCGCGCAATCTTCGGCGAGAAGGCGCGCGAAGTGCGCGATACGTCCCTGAAGGTGCCGCACGGCGAGTACGGCATTGTTGTGGACGTGAAGATCTTCACCCGCGAGCATCGCGACGAGCTGAGCCCCGGCGTGAACGAAATGGTTCGCGTCTACATCGCCCAGAAGAGAAAGATCTCCGTCGGCGACAAGATGGCAGGCCGTCACGGCAACAAGGGTGTTGTCTCCCGCATCATGCGGCAGGAGGATATGCCGTTCCTGCCCGACGGCACGCCGCTGCAGGTTGTTCTCAACCCGCTGGGCGTTCCGAGCCGAATGAACATCGGTCAGGTGCTGGAAGTGCATCTGGGCATGGCCGCCAAGGCGCTTGGCTGGCATGTCGCTACGCCTGTCTTTGACGGCGCGACTGAGCAGGATATCGTCAAGTGCCTGCAGAAGGCCGGTCTCAAGACCAACGGCAAGACCATCCTGCGCGACGGCCGCACGGGCAACGCGTTTGAAAACG
>CAZKJW010000197.1:0-1658 GCA_964553125.1 uncultured Oscillospiraceae bacterium | reverse complement strand
GGCAGTCCTCCGGAATCTTGGAAAGGCCGATTTCCAGCAGCGCGCGCGCATCCTGAATGACGAACGCGGCGCTTTCCATGGCGGCGACAAAGATCGCCGCGTAGGTGCCTTCGCCGTAGCCGTGGTCGACGCTGGCGTCTTCATAAGCCATGCGGATGGCCTTTTCAACCATCGCGGGATACATGCACGCCCAGATTTCGGTGCGACTCCACGCGCCGTTGGAGTGCTTCCACTCTTCGTTGTTGACCTCGCCGGACATGGGCGGCAACACACCATCGCGCATGTTGGCCTTGCACACGCCGTATTCGTTCCAGTTGGGCGTAATCCAGCTGAGCCAGTATTCGCCCAGCAGCTTGCTGTTGATGTTCTCCGGGCCCTGCTCGTTCACCGCGCGCAGCCAGACCAGCTGAAGGTCGAGGTCGTCGTTCGGCAGCGGCTCGCCCGCCTTGGACGCGAAGCCGTGGATGTCGTTGAGCTGGCGCTGACCTTCATAGGGCGTGCCCAGCGTGCCGCCGATGTTCTTGCCAATCCAGCAGGCATAGATGCGATCTTTCAGAAATTCGCGGGAAAACTGAATCATGAAAAAGGCCTCCTCTTGTATTTTCGGATTGGTTTCAGTATAATACAATTGAAAGCCATGTTCTATGTGAAGCAGGAGAAAAACCATGCGAAATCGCTCAATTTCGAAGCTGCCTTCGTTTTATGCCGCCGCCGGCGCGGACGATCTGGACAGCCGCACGGGCACGCCGTATCCCCTCGAACTGTTCGACATCACTTTTTTGCACTTTCATTCCGCACTGGAACTGGGCATGTGCGCGAGCGGGCGCGGATGCTGCGTGGTTCAGGATCGGGAATATCCGTTTGAAGCGGGAGACGTGCAGATCGTCTTTCCGTTTCAGTCGCATCTTTCGCGCAGCGAAGGCGGAGAATACAGCCGGTGGTATTGGACGAGTTTGAATCCCATGCAGCTGCTCGGCGCGTGGGGCGCGCCGGAACTGCCGCGGCTGGAAAAGCTGTTGTACACGCGCATGGGGCTTTGCGGCATCATCGACCGCGCGCGCTATCCGCTCATCGCGTCGCTGATTGCGCGCGTGGTTTTGCCCGGCGACCGCCGCCGAAGAACGGCGTGTCTGTGCGCGCTCATTGAAGAATTGGCTGCGGAATCCGAGGGACTCGAGCCGCTTCAGCTTCGACCGGAGCGCGCGTTTGAGCGCATGGAACCGGCGCTTTTGCAGGTTCAGGCGCAGCTGGACGCCGGGCGAATGCCCGCCGTGTCGGAACTGGCCTCGGCGTGCGCGCTCAGCCCCGCGGCGTTTCGCCGCGCCTTTCGGCTGGCGCTGGGCCAGTCGCCGCAGCAGTATATCCAGAATTGCCAGCTGCAAAAGGCGCAGCGCATGCTGCTGTTCACCGACGAATCCATCACCCAGATCGCCCTTTCGCTGGGCTATCAGGACGTCTCCGGCTTCAACCGCATCTTTCTGCGCGCCTTCGGCGTAGCCCCGCGCAAGTACCGCGAAACCGGCGGAGAAGCGTAAAAAAGAGAAACGTCTACCCAAAATAAAAAGACGAACGCTCCCCCTTCGAGCATCCGTCTTCCCAAAAAAGAATCCCTCAGGCCGAAGCCGCCACCATGGCGGCGCACGGCCGTCAGTTTTTTA
>CAZKJW010000196.1:0-1689 GCA_964553125.1 uncultured Oscillospiraceae bacterium | reverse complement strand
GCGCGCGGAAAACATCGGCAAAAACCTGTTGACAAACCACCCCTGCGGGCGTATAATTGTTTATGCTGATTTTCAGCCGTGGAGGGGTATCGAAGCGGTCATAACGGGGCTGACTCGAAATCAGTTTGCGCGCAAGCGCACGTGGGTTCGAATCCCACCCTCTCCGCTCTAAAAAAAGCACCGGCTTTTCGTTGATGAAAGCGCCGGTGCTTTTTTATTTCGTAAAGTTTGATAAAGTGAAGCACCGGCCCTTCCCTGCGGAAAAGCCGGCGCTTCTTTCAGCTTTGCGCTGGCGGGGTTTTACGCGTCCGGATAGACCTTCGCGTACAGCTCCATCGCCGCGCCGCAGAACGCTTCGTAGTCGTTGTAGATGCCTTCGCTGAGCAGGACGTCGCCGAGGACGGGGGTCAGCATGACGATCTCCGCATTGTCATCGGTCACGAAAACGAGAATGAACGCGTTGTAGTATTCGTAGAGCGATTCGGCAGCGGCCAGCACCTGCTCCATGCACTCCATCGGGTCGGTTCCTTCATACGTCCACGCATGGGCGACTTCGTCGTTGCCGTAATACTCGCAGATAAACTCGCTCTCGCTGATGACATAGCTCACGCTGCCCTTCGGAACCTCCGTCGCGAACATATCGCCCACCACGCTGACGGAGAACACGGCCGGTTCGCCGTACACTTCCGCAAGCACTTCGGGGATCAGTTCATCCGCGCTGACGGCGGTTTCGGCGCACACGCCCGTGCAAGTGAGCAGGCAGATCAAGGTCAGAAGAACAGCGATCGTCTTTTTCATTGGTTTCGTCCCCTCTTTTCACCGTTGTTTTTGGGAAACGGTTTCAGCAAGCTGCGCTTTTTCTGATTCCGCTCCGTTCCATGTGTGTTATTATGCCACTGAATTGTTACATTTCAAAGCATAAAAGCAATCTTTTGTGTAACCAATATGTTATTATAGTGTCTCGCCGCGCGCAGTCCTGCCGGAATGCGCGGCGTCAGCCGCCCTGTTCCTTAAAAAAATCCCCCGGCGCGTGTACTTTCCGCGTCGGGGGGAAGTGTGGATGGAAGCTGCCGCATGGAAAGCACGGCTACGGAAGCGCCCGGCGCGCAGCTTGTGCAGCGGCTGATGGACTACATGGTCTCCCATTCCGCCGAGGTGACGCTGGAATCGCTGTCGGAGGCTTTCCACTATCACCCCAACACCGTGGCGTCCGTTCTGAAAAAGGGCACGGGCAAAACGTTTTCGCAGCTGCTTTTCCAGACACGCATGAGCCACGCGGCGCAGCTGCTCACGCACAGCCGCCTGAGCATCCGGGAAATCGCCGGTCAGTGCGGCTACAGCAACACCAGCTATTTCTATTCGCGCTTCCATCAATATTACGGCATGACGCCCGGCGAGTATTCCCTAAGGGCCAGGCCGCGCTCCGACCGCGCCAGACGGGATCGCGCGGGCCGCGCCGCCGAACCGCTCGCGCAGAGCGCGCAATAAACGGACGCTCTGTTTTTTTAGGGCGGCAAGGGCCGCCCGGCCATGGGGCGCGGCGCGCCTTGGGATTGACGATGCGCGCCGGATGCGCTATCATGAGCCGACAGGGCGTCCGCGCAGGATTTCCAAACCGCCAAAGCGCGCTGCTTTCCGCAAGCGTCCGGGCGGTTTTTCTTTGCGCAGGGAAACCCGCAGGCAGGCGAA
>CAZKJW010000195.1:0-1690 GCA_964553125.1 uncultured Oscillospiraceae bacterium | reverse complement strand
AATGCCCCGTTTGCTATAATGCAGACAGAAATCGCAGAGGAGGATTTTTGTATGAGCATTTTGAATGTGAACGGAGTGCGGAAGGTTTACACGACGCGCTTTGGCGGAAACAAGGTGGAGGCGCTGCGAAGCGTGTCGTTTCGCGTTGAAGAGGGGGAATACGTCGCGATCATGGGCGAATCTGGCTCGGGCAAGACGACGCTTTTGAACATTCTGGCTGCGCTGGATCAGCCGACGGCGGGCTCGGTCGTGCTCGACGGCAAGGATCTTTCTAAGATTCAGGAGGCGCAGGCGGCGGCCTTTCGGCGCGACAACCTAGGCTTCGTATTTCAGGAATTCAATCTGCTGGACACCTTCACCCTCGAGGACAACATCTACCTTCCGCTGGTGCTGGCGGGCCGAAGCCATCGGGAAATGCAATCGCGCCTGCGGCCGATTGCGGAAAAGCTGGGCATCGCGCCGCTTTTGAAGAAGTATCCCTATGAGGTGTCCGGCGGTCAGAAGCAGCGCGCGGCGGTGGCCCGTGCGCTCATCACGCAGCCGAAACTCATTCTGGCCGACGAGCCGACGGGTGCGCTCGATTCGAAGGCGACGGACGAGCTGCTGCGCCTCTTCGCGCAGATCAATCAGGCCGGACAGACCATCCTGATGGTGACGCATTCGGTCAAGGCGGCGAGCCATGCCGGGCGCGTGCGGTTCATCAAGGACGGCGAGGTCTTCCACCAGATCTATCGCGGGGAACACAGCGACGAGCAGCTGTATCAGATGATCTCCGATACGCTGACGATGCTGGCGACGGGAGGCGATCGCCGATGAAGCGCGGATTTTTTTCCAAGCTCGCGTGGGACGCCATGCGCAAAAACAAGAGGATGTACTTTCCGTATGTGCTCGTCGGAAGCGTGATGGTGATGATGTATTACATCCTGATGTCCATGATCGAATCGCCCTCGCTGGCGAGCATTCACGGTGGATCGTTTCTGATGGACGTGCTGCCGATGGGCTGCGCCGTGGTTGCGATCTTTTCGCTGCTGTTTCTGTTTTATACGCATTCGTTTCTCATCAAGCATCGCTACGCGGAATTTGGCCTTTACAACATCCTCGGCATGGACAAGCGCAACATCTGCCGCATGATGGTCTGGGAAACGCTGTACACCGCGGGCTGCTCCATTGGAATCGGCCTTGTTGCGGGCGTTGCGCTTTCCAAGGCGGCGGAACTGATCCTGCTGAATATTCTGAAGGCGGAAATCAACTTTTCGTTCCACATCGGCCTGACCTCCATGATCGTCACTGCGCTGATCTACGCGGGCATCTATGTCGTTTTGCTGCTGAACGCACTGATCAAAGTCTTCCGCTGTAGGCCGCTGGAACTGATGCAGAGCAGCCGGGTGGGCGAGAAGAAGCTGAAGTGCAACGGTCTGTTTGCCGTGGCGGGCATCGTCTTGCTGGCGTGGGCGTACTACCTTGCCGTACGCATTGAGGAACCAGCGAAGGCGCTGTTCATGTTCTTTGTGGCGGTCGTCATGGTCATTGCCGGAACGTATCTGCTGTTCATCTCCGGCTCGGTCGCCGTCTGCATGCTGCTGAAAAAGAACAAGGCGTATTATTATAAGGCGAACCACTTCGTTTCGGTTTCCTCGATGGCGTATCGAATGAAGCGAAACGGCGCGGGTCTGGCTTCGATCTGCATCCT
>CAZKJW010000194.1:0-1745 GCA_964553125.1 uncultured Oscillospiraceae bacterium | reverse complement strand
CCCCTTCGGGCGGCCATGCCGCCCTGCGTGAACAAAAAAATTTGCATAAAAAAGGCAGAAACGGGGAAAATCGCATTGACAGTGTAGCAAAATTGAGATATAATCCTAAGTTGCATCAGTATGGTTTAATCCCGAAATATTCCTATTATTTCGGGAGGGGGAACCTATGCGCAAGCGCGCTTTTTGGGTTCCGCGGAAAGCTTGGAAATGTGGGGTGATGGAAGCAGTGGTTCATGAGGTACAGATGGGGCAGCTTCGCAAACGGATGAGCTTCTCAACCATCGATGAGGCTCTGGAGATGCCGGACCTGATCGAGGTTCAGAAAAATTCATACCGCCGGTTCCTCGAGGAGGATCTCCGCGAGGTGCTTAACGACGTTTCCCCGATTACCGACTACAGCGAAAATCTCGTGCTCGAGTTTGTCGATTATTCTCTCGACGACGAGCCGAAGAATTCCGTTGAGCGTTGCAAGGAAAGGGACATCACCTACGCTTCCTCGCTGAAGGTGTTCGTTCGCCTGAAAAATAAAGAGACCGGCGAAATCAAAGAGAGCGACGTTTTCATGGGCGATTTCCCGCTCATGACCGAAAACGGCACGTTCATCATCAACGGCGCGGAGCGTGTTATCGTCAGCCAGCTCGTCCGTTCGCCCGGCGTCTATTTCGGCTCCGAGCGCGACAAGGCGGGTAAACTGCTCTATTCTTCGCAGATCATCCCGAACCGCGGCGCGTGGCTCGAATATGAAACCGACTCCAACGACATCCTCTACGTGCGCATTGACCGCGCCCGCAAGGTGCCGCTGACGATCCTGCTGCGCGCGCTGGGCTATGGCACCAACGCCGAGCTGACGCAGCTTTTCGGCGAGGATGAGCGCCTCATGGCGACCATCGAGCGCGACGACGGCTGCAAGTCCACCGAGGAAGGCCTGCTTGAAATCTACAAGCGCCTGCGCCCCGGCGAGCCGCCGACCGTCGACTCCGCGCGTTCGCTGCTGCGTTCGCTGTTCTTCGACCCCAAGCGCTATGACCTCATGCGCGTGGGTCGCTATAAGTTCAACAAGAAGCTGGCGCTTTCCGACCGCATCGCGGGCTTTGCGCCGGCGTACGACGTCGTCGATCCCGACAGCGGCGAGATTCTCGCCCTCGCGGGCAAGACCATCTACCCGGACGTTGCCAAGCAGATCGAGGACGCCGGCGTGGACGCCGTCGTGCTGTCTGTGGAAGGCCACGAGGTCAAGGTGATCGGCAACCGCTTCGTCGATGCGGCGGCATGGCTGCCCTTCGATCCGGCGGAAGTCGGCATCAACGAAAAGGTTCACCTGCCCACGCTCAAGGAGATCATGGAGCAGGTTGACGAAGAAAACCTCAAGCAGGCGCTGCGCGAGAACCTTGCGCACCTGATTCCCAAGCATATCATCGTGGACGACATCGTCGCCTCCGTGTCCTACCTGCTGGGTCTGCCCTACGGCGTGGGCTACACCGACGATATCGACCATCTCGGCAACCGCCGTCTGCGTTCCGTGGGCGAGCTGCTGCAGAACCAGATCCGCATCGGCATGTCCCGTCTGGAGCGCGTCGTCAAGGAGCGCATGGCCATTCAGGACGCCAACGACGTGCGCCCGCAGGAGCTGATCAACATCCGCCCCGTTTCCGCGGCGATCAAGGAGTTCTTCGGTTCCAGCCAGCTGTCGCAGTTCATGGATCAGCCCAACCCGCTGGCCGAGCTGACCCACAAGCGCCGTCTGT
>CAZKJW010000193.1:0-1776 GCA_964553125.1 uncultured Oscillospiraceae bacterium | reverse complement strand
TTGAGCCGCCCAATTTCTCTGTGTAAGGCGCAGACTATTTCATGTGCCGCTGATAGACTTCCATCAGGCCGACATCGATCATCCAGTTTTCCGAGACCAGATGGTATTGGGCGCCCCGGCGCAGCGCCGTGTCTTCCTGCCATATGCGGTGCCATTCGTATTCGCGATGATCCATCACGGGGCCGAAGTTGCCGTACCACGAGCACCACGGAATGCCGTATTCATCCAGCACGGAGAGGAAATCCTCCGCTGCTGCGAGAGTCGCCTGATAATCGATGGTTTCGTTGAAGCCGAATTCCTGCACCATGACCAGCGTTCCGGTTTGCTCCGTAAGCTCCCGGTAGGGGCGCAGCAGATCCTCAAGCCATTCGCGCGTGCGGAGAATCAGCGTGCCGTCTTTCTCGGCGGAAAGCCCGCCGTTTTCATCAATGAGCAGTGTGGGCACGGTTTCGTCCGGAGCGATGCCGAAATCTGAATTGACTTTCACGGTGTATGCGTCGGTTTCAACGCTGAGGTTCTTGATGTCGTACCAGCAGCCGCCTTCCTGCACCAGCTGGATTTGCCCGCATTTTTCCGGCAATTCGCATTCGAGCATAATACCGTCATACTGCCGGTACTCGCCCTCTGTGCCTTCCTCATAGATGCTGTGGCAGCCGTTTTCACCAATCACTTCAGTACCCGCCGCGACGCTGGCGACGGTTTTTCCGTCCGCATTCAGGCAGAATGTGCTGTCTCCCTGCACGGACACCAGCTTGGCGGCGATTTTTGTTCCTGCGGGGAAGTCGCCTTTCAGCGTGAGGACGCCGTTGTCCTTGTGAACAAAGAGGTTGATCATAAAGATAGGCCATTGGGTTGTGCCATCGCCTAGAAAGTAGGGATGAATTGTCTGCACAATCTGTGCGTCAGCCAGCCCCTTCACCTGAACGCCATCCAGACTGGCGGGCGTGTCGATGAAAATCAGCCTGTCTGGGGTAACGCTTCGGATTGCGTCGATCGCCTTGAGCATGACAGCGGAATAAACCTCATCGGGAAGCTCGCCGTCCGCGCCGCGTGGTTCATTCAGCAGGTTAAAGCTGAGCAGATTGGAAGGAACGTCCTTGTAGTATTCCGCGAGAAAACGCCAGAACGCGGTGAAATGCTCCTGTGTTTCTTCGTCGTACCAGAGAGTGATCGCTGAATCCTCGCCGGCCGTGTTGAAACCGGGCATGTCATGCAGATCAAAGCAGACATGAATACCCGCATCGGCGCAATATTCAATCAGATCGTCCATCGTTTCCAGATAAGCAGAATTGACAAGTCTTGCATCGCTGCCCTTGAAGATTGCGCGGGAGTCCAGCGGTGCGCGGACAAAGCTGAACCCCAGCGCGCTCAACACCTCAACGCCTTCTTTTTCATAGAGCATCCCCGCACCGTGATAGGCATTCCAATAGCCCGGACCGATGGAATAGCCCCTCCATGCAGGAATCTGCTGCCACGAAACTGACGGCATCGTTTTTCCGGCGGCGATTGCCGCCTCCGAAACCGTACAGGCGGCCTTTGAGACGGGTATATATTTGGCGAAACGCGCGTTTTCATAGAGGCGTTCCACCGCCCTGATCGCATCGCCCCGCAGCATCGCGCTGCCAAGGTTGAGTGAATATCTCTCGTCATAGTCAAAATAGGTTTTGGCGTTTGCGAAGGACATGTATTCCACAAAACGCTTCGCGTTGTCTGCGTAATCCAACTCGCACCGCCATGCGAAGAGCTCAGAGTTTGCAAGCGTTTCATTATGGTAGG
>CAZKJW010000192.1:0-1798 GCA_964553125.1 uncultured Oscillospiraceae bacterium | reverse complement strand
CCATTCACCCGCCGCGCCGCCGCGTCATAGGCTTTCTGCGGGAGGCGATGCGGAACATGCGGCTGTTGATTATCGGCGGGGACGTTCGGAACCTGTATCTGGCAAGGCTGGCCCGCGCGCGCGGACACGACGCGGCGCTCATCGGCCACGGCGCGGACGACATTCCGCCGCGCGGCGAATATGGCGCGGCGGCGCTGCCGTTTCCCGCTGCGGAAAAGGACGGCGGCGCGCCCTGCGCGCACGGAATTCTTCCCATGGAAACGGCGACGGCGCACATTGCGCCCGGCGCGCGCGTTTACGCCGCAAGGGCCGGTGACGCGCTGGAAAGCATCCTTACGCGGAAGCGCTGCATCCGCATCGACCCCTCCCGCGATGAATCGTTCGTGACGGAAAACGCGGCCGTCACCGCCGAATGCGCGCTCTGGGCCATGACGGTGCGAATGCGCGCCTGCCTTTTCGGCTCGGAATGCCTCGTTCTGGGCTATGGCCGCATCGGCCGGGCGCTGGCGCTTCGTCTGCGGGCGCTCGGTGCGCGCGTGACGGTGCTGGCGCGCAGCAGCGCGGCGCTCGCCGCCGCAAAGGGCGACGGGATGGATTTTTCGCCGCTGGGCGGCGAAATTCCGTCAGGGCGCTACCGCCTTGTGTTCAACACCGTGCCCGCGCCCGTCGCCGGGGAAGCGCTGCTTGCCCGCCTCGCGCCGGACGCGCTGGCGATGGATCTGGCAAGCGCGCCCTACGGCGTCGATCTGAGCGCGGCGGATAGGCTGGGCGTGACGGCGTGGCGCGAGGGCGGTCTGCCCGGACGCATGGCGCCCGAAAGCGCCGCCGCCGCGATGCTTTCCCTGATTGAACGAACCAAGCAAGCGAATGGAGCGTGACACCATGACTCTTTCCGGCAAAACGATCGGCTTTGCGCTGACCGGTTCCTTCTGCACCTTCTCGCGCGCGTTTCCGCAGGCGGAAGCGCTTGTCAAAGCCGGCGCGCGCGTCATCCCCGTGCTGTCGTTCAACGCTTGGGCGCTGGACACGCGCTTTTACAGCGCCGCGCAGGTGCGCGCGCGCCTTCGCGAAATCACCGGCGAGGAGCCGCTGCACACGTTGGAGGCCGTCGAGCCGTTCGGCCCGAAGAAGGCGCTCGACCTGCTCGTCATCGCGCCCTGCACTGGCAACACGCTGGCAAAGCTGGCGGCGGGCATTGCCGACACGCCCGTGACGCTCGCCGCCAAGTCGCATCTGCGCAACGAGCGCCCGGTTCTTGTTGCCGTCTCAACGAACGACGGCCTCGCGGCGGCGGCAAAAAATATCGGCGCGCTCAGCGCCGCGCGGCACTATTACTTCGTCCCCTACGGGCAGGATGCGCCCGATGGCAAGCCGCGCTCGCTCGTGGCGCACTTCGACAAAATCCCCGAGTGCGCCTGCGCTGCGCTTTCGGGCGTGCAGACGCAGCCGATGCTTGTATAGCGGGGCGTATAGCAAAAGCCCGAACGGGAAAAATCCGTCCGGGCTTTTGTTTGCTTTTCTGTGGCTTACGCAGCCGGCTGCGCGACGGTGAAGTTCAGCTTCGCCGCCAGAGGAGAGACGTTGCCGTTCTCCGTGCGCGCGCGCACCGTCAGCTGGTAGTCGCCCGCTTCCGGGGCCTGCATGGTGAAGTTCCAGTAGACCCACTTATCGGCGGTTGCGCCTTCCGTGGCGAACGCGGTCCACGTTTCGCCGCCGTCCAGCGAGAATTCCACGCTCGTCACGGCGCTGCCGCAATCGTCCGCGTAGCCTTCAAACGTCAGCACGTCGCCGGGCGCGA
>CAZKJW010000191.1:0-1838 GCA_964553125.1 uncultured Oscillospiraceae bacterium | reverse complement strand
CCTCCCGCTTCGCCCGCGCGGATGAAATCGTCGCCCGCGCGTTTCACGGAACGAACGAAACGGCCGCACAGGCAAGGTCGCGCCGCGCCGACCGGATTCTGATGCATCCGCTGCTCGCGGCGCCGATCTTTTTGGCGGTCATGGCGGCGATGCTGTATCTGACGTTCGGGCCAGTCGGCGGCACGCTGGGCAGCCTGCTCGGCGGCGGCGTTGAGCGCGCGTTTGCGGCGCTCGACCGGCTCCTGACGCGCGCCAGCGCGCCCGAATGGATCCGCGGCCTGCTCTGCGAGGGCGTGCTGAACGGGCTCGGCGCGGTGCTCGGCTTTCTGCCGACGGTGCTGACGCTGTTTTTTCTGCTCTCGCTCATCGAGGACAGCGGCTACATGGCACGCATGGCCTGCTGCGCCGACCGGCTTTTTCGGCGGCTCGGGCTGAACGGGCGCGCGTTCGTTCCGGCGCTGCTCGGGTTCGGCTGCACGGTACCCGCCATTCTGGCCACGCGCACGCTGCCCGACGCGCGCGACCGCAGGCGCATGACGCTGCTTTTGCCCTTCTGTTCCTGCAGCGCGAAGCTGCCGGTCTATTCGCTGTTCGCCGCCGCGTTTTTTCCGGGAAGGGAAACGCTTGTGATCGGCGCGCTATATGCGCTGGGCGCGCTTTTGATGCTGCCCGCCGCATTCTGCATGAACCGCCTCTCGCCGGGCGAAGCGTCCGCGTTTGTGCTGGAGCTTCCGAGCTACCGGATGCCGTCGGCGCGCGCGGCGTTCTCGCTGATGCGGACGCGCTCGCGCGTTTTCGTCCGCTGCGCGCTGACGACGCTGCTGCCCGCGTCCGTCGCCGTGTGGCTGCTCAACGCCGTGAAGCTGGGCGGGCAAAGCCTTCTGGAAGCGCTTGCGGGCGCGATTGCGCCGGTCTTTCTGCCCGCCGGCTTCGGAAGCTGGCAGGCGGCCGCCGCGCTGCTGATCGGGCTTTCGGCAAAGGAGGCCGTGCTTTCCACGTTCGGCGTGCTGCTTCATGCGCCGGGCGCGTTCGCCCTGCGCGCCGCGCTGCGGCAGCTCTTTACGCCGCTGTCGGCGGCTTCCTTCCTGACGTTCACGCTGCTGTATACCCCGTGCGCGGCGGCGTTCGGCGCGGCCAGACGCGAGCTAGGCAGCGTCCGAACCGCGCTTTGCGCGGCGATTCTCCAATGCGGCGCGGCCTATCTCGCGGCGTGCGCGGTGTTCAATTTCGGGCGGCTCTTTGGATTGCAATGAGCCGCCTTTTCTGCTATGCTGTCGGAAAAATCTTTCGCATTGGAAGGATGGAACAATGAAACTCAGTCGCGTTTTTCTCTCCGCCGCGCTTGCGCTGCTGCTTCTTCTTGGCGGATGCGCGGGCAAAAAAGACTCGCTCACGTTCCTTCACGAGCGCGCAGGCGCGCCCGGTCAGACGCTCGTTTCCTACGATGTTCACATCGGGAACGAAATCGGCGAAGCGACCGTCGTCGCCGAGCTGTGGGAAAACGGAACGTGTACGCAAAGCGCGCCGCTGCCGCTTTGCGCCGGAACGGAAAAGCTGAGCGTCTCTTTCCTGCCTGACGGCGGCGCGCCGCAGGCGGGCTATACGGGCGTGAGCGTTCAGATGCGTGCGGGCGAAAACGCCGTATCGGCGCATTTCGCGCTGCCCAGCGGCGTATCCGGAACGCTTTTCTCTGCCTACAAGGACGGAGAAACGCTCACCGTATCCGCGGGAGAGTCGAAGGTTCTCTGCGCGATGGCGTTCGACACGGGCTCCGGCGTTCCGGACATCGACTGCGCCGCGCTGTCCGTCTCGCCCGACGCGCCGCCGGAACATCCGTG
>CAZKJW010000190.1:0-1862 GCA_964553125.1 uncultured Oscillospiraceae bacterium | reverse complement strand
TGCTTTTCCGCAAATTAAAACCCGCAATGCGGAGAGCGCACAGCTCTCCGCGTTGCGGATTCAATTCCCTTTCACCATATAAAACCGTCCTGGATTTCATGCGTCTTCCACGCAAGCACGAAGCCGCAGCGATGCAGGATACGCTCGAGCGGCGCAGCGCGGAAACCGCAACGCCCCGCTTCCAGCAGACAGCGCGAAGCGCGCGTCCATCCATCGTGCCCACAGTCCGCAAGTCGTTTCGGAAGGTTCGTCCTTCACCCGCTCACGTTCGTGACAGCCGCTCGTACAGCTCGCGCTGCGCGGGCGTGAGCGTGCGCGGGTTCTGAATCACCAGCTCGATCAGCAGATCGCCCGTCCGGCCGCCGACGGAAAGCCCCTGGCCGCGCAGGCGCAGTTTCTGCCCCGAACGCGATCCCGCAGGGATTTTCACCGACAGCGTTTTGTCGCCCACGCGCACGTCGATCTTGCCGCCCAGCGCGGCGATCCACGGCGGGATTTCGCATTTCGCCTCCTGGTCGACCGAGCGTGTCTGCTGCCGCGCCGCGCCGCCGAAACCGCGCGCGCCGCCGCGCCCGAAAATTCCGCCGAACAGGTCACCCAAGTCGCCCAGATCGTCCATGTTCACGTTGCTATACGACCAGCTTCCGCCGCCGAACGGGTTGCCGCCCGCGCCGCCGTTTCCAGCTCCGGCGAAGGGGTTCTCGCGCATCGCGTCGTACTCCCGGCGCTTTTTCTCATCGCCGAGCGTGTCGTAAGCCTGATTGATCTTTATAAACTGCTGCTCCGCCGCCTTATCGCCGCCGTTTGCGTCGGGGTGATACTGCTTCGCCAGCTTCCGGTATGCTTTCTTGATTTCGTCGGCCGTGGCCGTTTTCGGCACGCCGAGCACCTTGTAGTAGTCCGTCATAAGGCGCACCGCCTTTCTATCTGTGTACTGACTTTCCTTGACTTTTGAATTCTACCACACTTCTCCGCAGAATGCAATAGCTTTTGCGGCAGCGTTTCATTTTTCATCTGGATATTTTTTGCCGCGCCCTGCGCGGCGGGGCGAGCGCGCGAGCCGCGTGCAAGAGCGGGGCGTGGGGCATTGCGAGGATATGAGCGGCGCGCTCAGAAGATCGGCTCCTGCATTCTGCGCCGCACGGCATTTGCGGCCTGTGCGGCGTTCATGCCCCGCGCGTTAAGAAGCAGGGTTCCCTGCGCGGCGGGGCGGGCGCGCATCGCCGCATGTGCGCCTGTTGCAAAAAGCACCGCGTCCGCCGTGCCTCCGTCCTCAAGCCGTGCCGTTTCAAAGCCCATTGCGGCCAGCTGTGCCGCCAGCGGATCCAGTCCGCGCTCATAAAGAATTCGCATGATCGCGCTCCTCCTTATTTCCCTTCATTCCGCAATTTATTCAATCTACGAATGAGAAGTTTTTTATTCCGCGCTGCGCGCGTCAGGGGCTACGGCTCCGAGCGCGGCATTCAATCTCCGCGATTGTGTCCCTGCGCTTGTCGTTCATTTCACGCCGCGTTTCCGGTTTCAGCAAATCAGGATTTTGCGCCGTGCTCCCGCTCCATGCCGACTTCTCAGCTCGTCCGCACGGCTGTCGCCATGCGAACATTGCACGTTCCTCTCCGGCTACGCCGAGCTATTGGTTACGTTAGGGGCTTTGCCCCTATGACCCCAGCAGGAACCTGAGGTTCCTGCACCTCCCGCTTGGGGTCTTGTGCCGCGTTCCCGCTCCATGCCGCCATTTCAGCTCGTCCGCACGGCTATCGCCGCGCGAACATTGCACGTTCCTCTCCGGCTACGCCGGGCTATTGGCTACGTTAGGGGCTTTGCCCCTATGACCCCAGCAGGAACCTGAGGTTCCTGCACCT
>CAZKJW010000189.1:0-1969 GCA_964553125.1 uncultured Oscillospiraceae bacterium | reverse complement strand
CTGCGACCTTTTGGTCCCGAACCAAACGCGCTACCAAACTGCGCTACACCTCGAAGCAGCCAACGAAGGGACTCGAACCCTTGACCTGCGGTTTACGAAACCGCTGCTCTACCGACTGAGCTACGTTGGCATCACAAACGTAACAACGCCTGACTTGGTAAATCATATCACTGTTCCGGCTTTTTGTCAATGATTATTTTACTTTTTTCGCGCGGGTTTTCGCGAAAAGGCGGCGCTTGCGCCGCTGTGTGAAAAGACTTGCACATTTTTTCCGGGAGTGCTACTATATTGCAAAACAATTGACAGGAGACGGAGGGCGATTATCATGAAACTGGCGTTTGGATGCGACGCATGCGCAAGCGCGCTGAAGGCGGAACTGATTGCTTACGCGACGGAACTTGGCCATGAGTGCTTCGACTGCGGCGTGCATGAGGGCGACTGGAACCAGTACCCGATTTTCAGCGCGCGCGTGGCGAAGCGCGTGCTCAGCGGCGAGGCCGAGCGCGGCATCGTGATCTGCGGCACTGGCGTGGGCGTTTCGCTGGTGGCGAACAAATTCAAGGGCATTCGCTGCGCGCTGTGCGGCGATTGCTACACGGCGAAATACACGCGCCTGCACAACGACGCGAACATGCTCGCGATGGGCGCGCGCGTGGTCGGCCCGGAGCTGGCGAAAATGATCATGGAAACGTTCCTCGATACCGGCTATGAGGGCGGACATCATCAGCTGCGCGTGGATATGATCGCGGCGGTTGAACGCGGGGAAGACCTCGAATAACACTTCTGAACAGAATAAAAAAGCAGCGCGCCTTTTTCAGCGGAAGAACGGCGCGCTGTTTGCAATCCGGAGGGCGAGCCATGAAAAAACTGTTGAGAACCGTGATGATTGCGCTGCTCTGCACCGCGCTGACAGCGCTGACGGCGGCGGCCGACGGTATGCCCGCAGCGGTGCAGGAGTATTTTGCCCGTGAGGAAACGGGCGAATGCAAGGCGTTCGTTTTCAGCCGCGGCACGTGCATTGCGCTTTCAGAGCTTCCGGACGGAACCTGCTGCGTCTGCGCGTTTGTCGATTTCGACGAGGGCGGCTATGCGCTGTTTGAGCAGTCGCAGCCGCTGGGCGGCATGGACGGCGTGAAGCCTTCGCTGGAGGCAACCTCCGACGGCTTTGTTCTGCGCTTTGCGGAAAAGGCGGCCTATCATTTTCGCGAGATTCGCCCGCGGGAATGGATGCTCGCCCGAGTGGAAGCGCCCGACGCGGAGCAGGGCTATACCTGCAACGCATGGCTTCTCCGGTCTTATGACGGCGAATACGCCGTCTATGTACACAACGCATCCGCGCTGCTTCGCCAGTTCGATCCGGCAGACTTCCCGGCAGATTTTGCGGCGGCCGTCGCGCTGAAGGATTCGTCCGACTGCGCGCTGGTCTGCAATCCCGACCCGAACGACCGGCTGCATCTGCGCGCGCAGCCGCGCCGGGATGCGATTTCAAAGGGCCGCTTTTATAACGGCACGCCCGTGAAGGTTCTGGAAATCGACGGCGAGTGGGCGCACGTACAGCTGGACGATCACAACGAAGGCTACATGATGGCGAAATACCTCGCCGTCGGCGCGGAAGCCATGCTGAGCGCCGGATATTACCGCCCGGCGTATACGCTCCGCACGGAAGCGCTGGAGGCGGGCGTGACGGTTTACAGCCGCGCCTCCGCCGATACCGTCGTGCGCGGAACCGTGCAGGGCGGCGCGGATTACGCCGACGCCGACCGCGTTGCCGGGTACATCAACGAGGAGTGGTTCTATGTGCAGTTCAACAGCGGCCTGAGCGGCTATGTCATGGCCGACGCCTATATGGAGGGCAACGGCTAAGCCGACCGTTCCGGCGGCACAGACGAAAACATTAAGATACATTTCCGACGGAAGCCCCGTGAAGCGTCGTGTGAACGGCGGACGGGGCTTCTGTTTTTTTCGGCGC
>CAZKJW010000188.1:0-1997 GCA_964553125.1 uncultured Oscillospiraceae bacterium | reverse complement strand
GCCACGCAGTATCTGATGGAGGAAACGCTCAAAACGCAGAACGTGGATATGTTCATCGTTGATCTGCGCGCGTTTACGGATTCGGAGCTGAACGAGGCCAATCTGCACAATATCATCGATTTCCTGCCGCTCAATTTCAACCGCCTGAGCATGGTCACGCGCCTTTGCGTTTATCAGCGCTACTGGCCGTATGAGGCGCTGGAGTATTATTTTCCGGTGCTGCGCTTCCATGCCCGCTGGAATGAGCTGGAGGCTGAAGATTTCCGCTTGGCGGAGGATGACGGCACGAAATGCAGCTATTACACGAAAAGCTTCCTGGGGGATGTGCAGGACGAGCAGACGCGTTTTGCTGTGAGCGAGGAGCGAAAGGAGCCGCAGGCGCGCGCTGTGCGGGCGTTTGAGCAGCTGATGGACTACTGCGAGGAAAACGAGATCACCGTTTTGTTTGTGGCAGCGCCGCTTTTGGAGCATGTGAACCAGAAAGAGAGGCTGAACTGGTTTGCGGATATGGCGCGCGAGCGTGGTTTCGGCGTGGTGAACTTCAACGAGCGGGCGGTATATGACGCCGTGGGTCTGGAACTGGACGATTTCATGGACAATACCCACACGAACATCTTCGGCTCGATCAAATTCACGCGCTATCTGGCCGAATATCTGGTCGAAAACTACGGTCTGGCCGACCTGCGCGGGATGCCGGGCTATGCCGATTGGGACGCGGCGGCTGCGCTGTATCACGAAAAGATCGGCGCGGAGGCCTCCGCTGCGCTGACCGAAGCGGCGGCAAAATAATCGAAAAATGCAAAGCGGCACGGGACCCGTGCCGCTTTGATTCTTATTCGAGAGTTTGTTTTCTTCGTGCTTTCCTGGCATCGTATTGATCGAACATTTTTTTCAAAAGGTGTGCGCAGGGCTTTTCCACCAGATAGGTCACGCCGATAGCCAGCAGCAGCGAAAGCGCAAAGCACAAAAACGTGTAGCACTGCTGCCACAAAAGCTCGCCGTCCATGTGCGGCGTTTCGCTCACGGAGGGCGGGAGCCCCAGCCGTTTCAAATGCACGGCGATGTTTTGATGCAACAGATAATAGTTCAGCGAAAGTCCCGAAAGCCAGTGCATCAGCCGGTTTCCGAACAAAAATCGTACCGGCCGCATGGAAAACGGAAGGCACAGCATGACGCCCGCCACGAGCGCCGCATAAAGCGGCCTGCGCAGCATTTGCCCGGCCTGAATGCCCTCGTGTCCATCGGAGGCCGCCTGCGATTTCAAAACATAAACCAGCGCCCAAACGCACAAAACGCCCAAAAGCGTGGCTCCTATCTGCCACAGCGCCTGTTTTCGCCGCTCTTTCAGGCGATCACACTGCCGCACAAGGCGGACATACACCATCGCCAAAAGCATTCCCAGCGCGTACACATCCAAAAACGAGGGAAGCTGGTTGACCACCATGCCGTAGTCCGACAGCGTCAGCAAACACAGCGCCCGCCACAGCCACGCAATGGCGGCCAAGCTCAGCAGCGTGGTTTTCGGATGGCGCACGGCGCTTCGCGCAAGATACGGAAACAGCAGATACGCCTGTATCTCGATGATGAGCGTCCAGCTTGCGCCGCCAAGCGGGGTGGCGTGATAAGTGTCGTTGAAGAAGGTGAAGGTAAAGGTCAGATGCGTGAGTATGTCCTTTGCCATAAAGCGTGTGGTGGAATATAGCCCCCATGGCAGCGCCACGGCAAAAAGCAGAAGCAGCGTTATGAAATAATAGCTCGGCACCACGCGCATAATGCGCCGCCGGTAGAATCCATCCCGCTCCGGCAGCCGCGCGCCCTCATACATCGAGCGGGCATAGGGCAGAAACAGCAAAAATGCGCTGAGCAATATCGTTCCGTCCACGTGGATATAGCCCGTACGCAGCAGAAAATCCAGCGACACAGAGCCCACATGCGGCGTCAGCCAGCTTTGCTGCCAGATATGATACCAGCTTACGAGAAACACCAGCAGCACGCGC
>CAZKJW010000187.1:0-2093 GCA_964553125.1 uncultured Oscillospiraceae bacterium | reverse complement strand
GGGGCTTTCGTCGTCTTCCAGCGTCGCCGAGGCCAGTCGGCGCAGCGGATACAGTCAGGAGCATTTCATTCGAATTTTCAGCAAGACGGTGGGCGTTACACCGTATCAGTACATCCTCAGCCAGCGAATGAACGAGGCGATTTCGCTGATGAGCCAAGGATTGCTGATGGACGACATCGCCGCGCGTCTGGGTTATGCCAGCGGCAAATCCTTTGCGGGCGCGTTCAAGCGGCGCTTTGGCATCGCGCCGAACGTCTATCGTGAGCATTTTCTGCGAAAGTCATAAAAAAATCAGACGGCTGACAAAGCCTACAAACAAAGAAAAATCAACCGCCTCAATAAAAAGCGGTTGGATTTTCTGTTTCCAAAGTGATTGAAACTTGCGGGCGTTCGCATCGCCCCGGCGGCATTACAGCCGCTTTTCAATTTCGCGGTTGACGCGCGTTCTGAGGCCGAGAATCCACGCTTCGTCGTGCGGATAGCTGGCAAAGCGGATGGGCTCGAAGTCATCGTCGATGAGGCGCAGCACGGTTTCGCGGTCGGACAGGCGTTCCAGCAGCTGCATGGCGCGCAGATCCTGAAGCGCCTGATCCACCTGCATCAGGCGAATCGATTCTACAGGCTGACCGTCACGGCCGGGATAGACCTGATAGGCGTCGCCGGCGGAGCCGAAGCCGTCGCAGTCGGTATCCAGCCACGGATCGATCAGATAATCCGAGAACTGCGAATAGTAGAAGTTAAAGCCCCACTGCAGGAAGCCTTCGATGTTGAATTTGTACAGCTGCGCGCCGAGCACGCGGGTGCGCGCGCCGGGCATCGCGTGGAACAGGTTGGAAACGTCGGTTCCCTGACCGATGCAGTAGTACGCCCAAAGGCCGGGAATGTTGCGCTCGAGGAACGGCTCGATGTGGTTCGTGGCGGGCACGGGATGCTCCACCGCGCCGGAATCGTAGAACGAAACGTCGCTGAGCGCGTCGATGAACTTGCCGTCGGGCAGATAGCGATGCGCGATCTCCTTCGCCGCAAGATAGCCTTCGAGGTGCTCCTTGCTCGGCTCGTCGGAGATGTGGTACAGCGCGCGGTCGGCCACGCCCAGCGCCTTCAGCTCGCGATCCAGCGCAGGGAGATATTCGGCGAGGAACGCGGCGTATTCGGGGCCGGTGGCGTTGGTATCCCAGCCAAAGATGCGCTCGGTGCCGTTTTCTGTCTCGGCGACGATCTGCGGCGCATAGCGCGCGCCCCACTGCGAGAAGAAGTGCGCGATTTCATAGTATTCCACGCCGCAGCGCTCGCACATTTCCACCCAGCGACGCAGTTTTTCGAAACCAAAGGTGTAGTGACCGTTCTCGCGGCGGATGGAAACCAGCTGCGTGGTCGGACGATAGGTTCCGATGCGCGTGTCCAGCGGCGGCGTGTGCGTGGGCGTGAGGATAGTGTTGATGCCGTGATTGACGGCGCAGCGAACAAAGCGCTCGATGATTTCCCAGTGCGCTTCGGAGAACATTTCGACGTTGTAATAGCTCGCGAGACAGTCGCAGTAGAACCACTTGGTGTGGATGAGCGTCTGCTTGGGCAGCTCTGCGTCGATCAGATGCAGGGCGATCTTCGCCGTGCCCCAGAGCTCGCCGGATTCTTCGCCGTAGAGGCGGATTTCGGCGGAATAATCGCCCGCGGGAACGGTTCCGTTCGGCTCAAAGTCGAACCACAGCGTCTCCCAGCAGTTGCAGGCGACGCGCAGGCCGTGCGGCGGAATTTCGATCAGCGGATCCGGATACAGGCCGGGCTGAGCGCCGTTGAGGTAGTTGTCGTCCACGCCGGGGAACGCGGGAACGCGCACCGGAACGAATTTCACGCGGCGGGCGCGCAGCGGAACGGGAGAATCAATTTCCATCCGCAGATGCGCACGAGCGGCGTTGACTTCGGGCGTGGCGGCGCGAAACGCCAGCTGGAAGGAGATCACCTCGTTGCGCAGGCCGGAAAAGCGCGGCGTGCAGGGCTGAGGCGCGTGAGTGGGAAAGACCTTTGCGAGCGGAGAGAGGACGCGAAGCTCAATCATGGGGAAAGCCCTCCTGTAAAATCAGTCAACATGAAAA
>CAZKJW010000186.1:0-2227 GCA_964553125.1 uncultured Oscillospiraceae bacterium | reverse complement strand
CGTCCGTTATAGAGTTTGGATAAATATGCTTCAAGTTCTTCAATCGTTATTTTCACAGATTATTCCTCCAACAAATTACAGTTTGTTTAACTGATTATATACTATCATAAGTTGGTTGCATATGCAAGAACAGCCACAACAGATCAAACTGTTGTGGCTGTTAACTGTTTTGTGGCTACCGCCCATTCGGGGCGTTTGTTGCGTTTGCGCGTATGGGGTTGTGATTCCGTGGTGTGGGCGCAACCGGTTTGGGCGGAATGCTGTGCGCGAGGTGGGTGGGTGGAGGCTTCCACAGCACGTGCATCGGGATTGTTGGCACGGTTCACGGTGTCTGCGCTGTCCCCCACTGGCTTTGAACTCCGATCTGCTCCCGCAACGCCTTCTCCCGCGCGGCGGTCTCGTTTCTCCCGCGGGTCGGTTCCCCTCCGGCGCGCAAGCGCCCGAAAAACATCCGCCTCGCCGCGCATCACAGCAGCGGCTCGATCAGGCTTTCCAGCAGCTCGTACGTGACCGAACCGACCTGATTGTAGACGATCGTGCCGTCCGCATCGACGATCACCGTCATCGGCAGCATCGTCGAGCCGCCGAGCAGCGCGATGGCCTCGCCCGTCTCGTCCAGCGCGAATGGCAGCTTCAGCGCGCGCTGCGCGAGGAACGCCTCCACATCGTCCGTCACCAGCTCGGAATGAATGACCGCCATGGCGATTCGCTCGCCGTATTTTTCTGCAATCGCCTCAAAATGCGGCAGCTCGTTCACGCACGGCGTACACCACGTCGCCCAGAAGTTGATCACCACCGGCCGCCCCAGCGCTTCGGACAGCGTAAAGCGCGCGCCGTCCGCGCCGTAGAGCGGCACGGAAAAATCGGGGCAGCGCATTCCGACCTCGCTGCCAACCGCCGCGTCCTGCTGCGCGGGCAGGCTCGCGCCGTCGTCGCGGTTTACGTACCACGCCACGCCGCAGAGCACGGCCAGTGCGAGCGTCCATGCGGCGATGCGCCGCGCGCGCGCTGCGGTTTGCTTCTGCAGCGGCCGCTTGCCGCATTGCAGATGAATCGCGTTCACCGGGCACACGTCGGCGCATTCAGCGCAATGGATGCACTCCCGGTCGCCCGCGCGCCGCACGTCCATTTTGCAGTGCGCCGCACAGCGGCCGCAGTTCGTGCATTTGTCCGTCTCCACCTTCACGCCCAGCAGCGACAGCCGCGCGAACAGTCCGTACACCGCGCCCAGCGGACAGAGAAACCGGCAGAACGCGCGATACGCAAACACGCACGCCGCGAGCACGCCCGCCAGAATGACGAACTTGCGCGTGAACAGCCCGCCCAGCATGGCGAACTTATCGGCGTTCGCCGGATGCGCCAGCAGACCGATCGCGCCCTCGAGCGTGCCGGCAGGGCAGATATACTTGCAAAAGGCGGGCAGCGGCAGCCCGTCGGCGGCGTAAGCCAGCGGCAGCGCCGCCACAAACGCCGCAAGGATGGCGTATTTCACATACGACAGCGCGCGCGTTGCGCGGCTTTTCTTCACCTTCGCCGTCGGGAGCTTATAGAGCAGCTCCTGCAGGAGCCCCATCGGGCAGAGCCAGCCGCACACGGTACGCCCCAGCGTCACGCCGAAAAGCAGCACAATCCCCAGCGCATACCACGGTGCGCGGGCCCCGGACGACGCGAGCGCGTTTTGCAGCGCGCCGAGCGGACACGCGCCAACAGCGCCGGGGCAGGAATAGCAGTTCAGCCCCGGCACGCAGAAATTCTTCAGCGCGCCCGTATAGATGTCGCCCTTGACGAACCCCTTCGCGTGCGCGTTATACAAAAGCGCGGCATACACCTGAATCAGCCGCCGCTTGGTGGGTCGATGCGCGCGCCACCACGCGCCGATGCGCTTACCCAAGGCCGATGCACTCCGTACAGATATTCACGGCCTTCGCCAGCACGTCGCGCATTCCGCCGTTGCATGCGCCCCATGCGATCAGGGCGGCTGCCGCCGCCAATATCGCCGCGCGGCATATCCCCTGCACCCGTGAATCTGCTGTCGGCGGTTCAGGCTGCCGCCGCGGCGGGGTGGGTGGGGATGTCGGCTGGGGCTGGGGGCGGGTGTTTGGAGCGGCAGCGGATTGCGCGATTTCATCACGAGTTGCTTCCACCTTCGTGTCCCGCATATCGCCAAGCACTCTCGTTTTCTGCACAGGTTCGGCAGTGCCCTCCGTACAATCTGCTGCGCGAGCCA
>CAZKJW010000185.1:0-2283 GCA_964553125.1 uncultured Oscillospiraceae bacterium | reverse complement strand
GACACCGCTCGGGATTCATCAATTTTCCATTGACAAATCAAGCTACAATTGCATATAATAGGAGTGCAGAGAAATCTGTGTCGGGAATCACGGCCAGAATATGATTCACTTGTATGTTTCACCTCCGGGAATGACGGGGTGGCTAAAACGTAGAATATCATTCACCTGTTGCGTCTGCATTTCTTTTGAAGTGCAGACGTTTTTTATTTAAAGAGATAGATACATGAAATTCGTAACGATTTCCAAAGCGTTTTTTTGATCTCTGCGCGGATGACGCAGAACTCCTGCAAAAAGGCGAGCGCAGACCGCATCTTCTGGTGCTTTCGCTCCGGTATAAGGGCAGTCGGCAACGCTTTGCTGTCCCGCTGCGCTCAAACATACCGCCCAGCGCGCCGCGCGAACAGTATTTCGCGCTCCCGCCGCGGCCAACGACGCGGCCAAAGCATCGCCACGGCCTGCACTATATCAAGATGTTCCCGATTTTGCCGCAGTATCAGGAGCGCTTTCTGGTCTCGGACGGAAGCGCGTATGAACTGTACCAGTCGATCATTGACAAGAACAGTGCGCAGATCGTCTCCGGATGTCAGGCGTATCTCGACCGGTATGCAGCGCAGGGTAAGCCGCCATACGCGGTGGATATTGACAAGATCTTTGAAAAACTTGGTGTCCAACTTTGACACCGCGTAAAGTGAATGCCCCCCGCGCCAGCGCGCATTGCTGGCGCGGGGATTTTTAGCAGCAAGCGATTGGGAGCGCTTTGCATGCTCAGCATACAACAGCGTGCTGCGTTTCGTAAATAGCCAGATGTGGAATCGGCGTTTCGATTCTGAAACACATCGTTTCAATTCTGAACCGGAGGTAATTCTATGGGCATTGAAACGGATATTCAGGCGTATATTGCCGTTCTGGACGCGCAGCGGGCAGCAATGGGCATGTCCTATCAGGATGTTGCGGATGCCTGTGACGTCTCCAAGGCGACAGTTTACCGTGCGCTTTGCGGCAAGACCGAACCAACCATGGCCTTGCTGCAAAATATAGCGGCAGCCGTCCAGTACAAGCCGAAACAGGTCGTCGAGCTGCCCGATGAGATCACGCAGGACGCCTACATTTCCTATTTGAAGCAGCTCATCCGCCAGAAGGATGAGGAAATCAATCAGCGCGCCAAGCAGCTGCATGCCCATTACAACAAGCTCCTGCGGCAGAAAAACCGCGAGAAAACCGTCTGGGTCGTGCTCACGCTGCTCCTTTCCGCGACATTCATCGTGCTGTTCCTGTATGACTTCTCGCACCTTGACCGTGGCTGGATCCAGATGCACGCCGCCGGTCTGATCAATGCAGAAATCAAAGGCGCAATGCTGGCCGTGCGGCAGTGGATTGCCGGTATTTTATAAGCGTCCGGAACAACACAGACTGACTGCGCAGGAGGTGTGACATGGCAATTCCAAAATACTACGTCCGGCCGGATGGGCTGCATGAGACGATCATCCGCATCGATGGCAAGCGCAAGGCCTTTCGCGGCAAGTCTGACCGCGAGGTCTGGAATAAGGTCAAGGCTTACCGCGCAGAGCGCGATGCCGGAAAGACAGAAACGTTTGAGGCTGTCGCGCACGCCTGGTGGAACGAGATCGAGCCGACACTTGAGGAAAACACCAAGAAAGGCTATCGTCCTGCCTACCACCGCGCGGTAGCGCAATTTGGCGCAGAAGACGTTGCTGCGATCACAACAGAGATGATTGAGACGTATGTCCGGCAGTTTGCCAAGACCTACGCGAAAAAAACAGTCATTACGCAGCGCCAGATCATCCGCCAAATCTTGTCCAAGGCCGTCCGCAACGGCGATATCAAGTACAACCCAGCCGAGGCCGTGCCTTTGCCAAAGAAGCTTCCGCAGAAAAAGCGCCGCGCGCCCGCACCAGAGCAAATCCAAAGAATCAAGGACTCCGTTGGCGATGAGTTCGGCCTCTTTGCATTTTTGATCTACTACACCGGCCTTCGGCGGGGTGAGGCCGAGGGGCTGCGCTACGAGGATATCGACCGCGAGGCCAAACGGATTCACATCAGCAGAAGCGTCTACAATGTCAGCACAACACCCCACAACAAAGACACCAAGACTGAGGCCGGAGAGCGCAGCCTGCCTCTGCTGGATGCCCTTGCCGAGGCGCTTCCGAACAAAAAGAGCGGCTATGTGTTTTCGGACGATGGCGGGACGACGCCGACACCGGATTGCAAAATCCAGCGCCGCTATGAGGCATACCAACAGCGCACGGGCGTGAGCGTCACGCC
>CAZKJW010000184.1:0-2463 GCA_964553125.1 uncultured Oscillospiraceae bacterium | reverse complement strand
ATGAGCAGCATCAGCCGTTTCACGCTCGTGCGAACCTGCTCGCGGTCGAGCTTTCCTTCGCGAAGCATTTGCAGCGTGTGCTCCGGCATTCCGCAGCCCATCTTGATATCGTTGCCCGCCGCAATCTCGCGGAACTGCTCGCCGTAGGTGTACCAGTCGGTCGTCACAACGCCGTCAAAGCCCCACTCGTCGCGCAGGATGCCAGTGAGCAGCTCGCCGTTTTCCGACGCGCGGCGGCCGTTAATCAGGTTATACGACGACATGATCGACCACGGCTGCGCCGTTTTGACGCAGATTTCAAACGCGCGCAGATAAATCTCGCGCAGTGCGCGCTCCGAAACGCGCGAGTCCGAGTTCCGGCGGTTCGTCTCCTTGTTGTTGCACGCAAAGTGCTTCAGCGAGCAGGCGACGCCCTCGCTCTGAATGCCGCGGATGAGCGACGCCGCCATCCGGCCGGTCAGCAGCGGATCCTCGGAGTAGTATTCAAAGTTGCGGCCGCACAGCGGGCTGCGATGAATATTAATCGCGGGCGCAAGCCAGACGCCGATGCCGTTTTCATGCACCTCCAGCGCCGCCGCGCGTCCCACTTCGTAAAGCAGCGCCGGGTCCCAGCTGCAGCACAGCAGCGTCGCGCACGGGAACGCCGTCGTACAGACGCCGCAGTTCTCCACAATGCGCAGCCCAGCAGGTCCGTCCGCCGTCATCGCGTTGGGGATGCCATACTTGAGCAGGTTGCCCCAGCCAAACGTATTCGCCACGCCGCGGTTGGGCTGGCCGCCCAGCAGGCGCACGAGCTGTTCGTCGGTCATCTGGTCCATGAAAGCGTCCATGGTCGTCCTGCCCTGCATCACATCTTCCAGCGAGAGAACCGTTTCATCCTTCACCCAGAGCGATTTGGGCATGGAGTCCGGAAATTCTTCCGGCTGCTGGCCGTCCGCGGGCAGCAACGCCGAATTCTGTGGGAAGCGCTCCGGCTCGGCAACCGGCGGCAGCGTTTCCATTGTGCCGTCGGCGCGCAGCCGCTGCGGAAGCCGCGAGGGCGCGCAGCGCCGGACGCACTTCTCCAGCACCGTGTCCTCCGCAAGCGTCCATGCGTCGCCGAACACGGCCGCATCGCGCACGTTGTCGCCGATCAGGAAGCGATACTCGCCCTTCTCCAGCACCCACGCAGACGCGCAGACCCGGCCCGTATCGTCGTAGCTTGCGAAATCGCGCGCAGAGAAATGGATCCGCACCCGCTCCGACTCGCCCGGCAGCAGCTTTCTTGTTTTGGCAAAGCCCGTCAGCACGCGGCGCGGTTTGCCGAGCCTGCCCTGCGGCGCTTCGCAATACACCTGCGCAACGTGCCTGCCAGCAACGCTTCCGGTATTGGTAATCAGCGCGGACGCGCTGAATTCATTCCCGTGCGCCTCGTATTCCGCCCCGGTCAGCAAAAACTGCGTGTAGCTCAGCCCGTAGCCGAACGGATAGCACACCTTTTCCGCCGCGCCGGGCAGCGTTTCAAAGTAGCGATAGCCGACATAAATATCGTCGCGATACTCGACGTATTCCTCTGAATCGTTGAATCCCTCCGACGAAGGATACGCGGCAAAATCCACCGCGAACGTGTCGCTCAACCGGCCGGACGGGCATTCGTCGCCGCAGAGAATATCCGCCGTCGCCGCGCCGCCCTCCATGCCGGCCTGCCACGCGAGCAGCGCCGCGCCGATGCGCGCGTCATTGCGGAACCAGCTGCTGTCCATCATGCCGCCCGTATTGAGCGCCACCGCCACGCGCGGGAACGCGCCGCGCACAGCGTCAACCATTTCCATTTCCTCACGGCTGAGGAAGAAATCGCCGTCGAACGGCTCGCCCGTGCGGTCGGCGCCCTCGAGCGAAAAGCGGCAGATCGTGATCAGCGCCGTATCGGCAAAGCTGCGCGCCTGCCTGAGCAGTTCCGCCGGAACCGGCGGCTCCGTCGTCTGACCGGGCGCGTGTCCCGCTTCGCGCTGGCGCGCAACCTCCTGCCTGTAATACTCCGACAGCGGCGCAAACAGCGTCAGGCGGCCTTCCGCCTCTTTTTCCTCAAGCCCGTCCAGAATGCTGCGAACATACGCCACCGTCGTGTCGCCGCTGCCGCCGCCGCCCTTGACGTAATCCGCCTGCGCCTTGCCGAACACCGCGAGCTTCGTGCCCGGCGCAAACGGCAAAACGCCGCCCTCGTTCTTCAGAAGCACCATGCCCTCGCGCGCCGCGCGCCGCGAAAGCGCGATATGCTCCTTGCTGCCTGTCACGCGCCGGCCGTCCTTGCCCAAGGGCGTCGCGGGCATAAACTGAATCCTCTGCCATTTCCTTTCTCCCATAACGTCCCCCTTATATGAAGTGCAAATTTTGTCGTCAAAACCCTGCTTGGATTATATCCGAAAACACTTTGGCTGACAAGCGCTGAGCGCTTGTTTTTGCTCCCGTGCAAAGCGTCCGCCG
>CAZKJW010000183.1:0-2481 GCA_964553125.1 uncultured Oscillospiraceae bacterium | reverse complement strand
CCATAAAAAATTCCCCCAGCCGCAGGCTCTCCGATTGAAAGGGCCGCCGCCGGGGGATTTTCGTTTTTTATCTGTCTTGATACCCATTCGCTCTCTATACCAATCGCGCGCAGGCGCGCGCAAGATCGTTCAGCGTGCTGCATGGAACCATCTGGCAGCGCTGTTTCAGCACCGTCACGCCGCGCAGATAGGGCCACTTGTTCTCCGGAATCGGATTGAGCCAAACCACCGAGCCCGCCGCCTTTCCGGCGCGCTCCAGCGCCGTCTCCGCGCGCGCAAGGTCGACCGTCTTCGCGTCGCTGAGGATCAGCAGCACCGACGACGGCCCGAGCACGCTCGGTCGCGCTGCGCAGACCGTCTCCAGCGCGCGGCCGATGTTCGTTCCCTTCCCCCACACGCCGCTGTGGCGCACATAGTGCCCGAAGGATTCCATGCTCTCGAGCATAAACGGATTGACCCGGTGCGCCGTCTCCGAAAAGAGGAACAGCTCCGAATGATCCGAAATGTCCGACATCGACTTGATGAACCGAATGGCAAATTCGGCGAACTGGAGCATCGATCCGGAAACGACGCAGAGCATCACAATGCGCATCTTGCGCTGGCGGCGGCGCTTGTAATAAATCCCTATGAACGCGCCGCCGGTGGAAAGTCCCGCGCGAATGGTCTTTTTGAAATCCAGCGCAGCGCTTCGCCCGCAGGCGCGCTGCCGTGCAGCCACTTCGCCGTTGATCTGACGCGTCGCCTGATCGATCAGCTGATAGGCGCACGGAATTTCCTCTTCGCGGAAATTGGAAATGTCGCGCATCAGCAGATCGGCGTCGCTGTCCGCGCCGCGCGAGCCCTCTGCCGCATCCTCCATGATCATCTGCTGTTCCAAAAGGCTCTTCATGAACACAGAGCGGATGAAGCCTTCGTAGAGATCCGGCGAGCGCTTCAGGTTTTCGGAATACTTGTCCAAGCTGCGCTTGAGCCGGTCGCGCTCCTCCTGCGGCATGCGCGCATAGACGTCCTTCAGATCGTCGCGCAGATCGATGGGCTTTCCGTTATACTGAAGCTCCTCGTCCGCCCGGCGGCGCTGATCCTCATAGGCGCGCTCGGCTTCCTGACGCTGCGCCTCGTTTTTCTGAAACTCCTCTTCCGAAACGAAGAATTCGTCGAAGCACGCGTCAAAGGCGCGCTGCTCGCGAACGCTCTTGGCAAACAGCATCCGAAGCGCCGCCTTCACCGTCTCGCGATCCTCAAAGCCGGTCAGCTGAAGCGCCCTCGCCGCATCCATGATCTCCGCAAGGCCGATCTGCATGCCCTGCTTGCGCAGAAAACCCGCAAAGCGACTGAGCTTACTGAAGAAGATGTCGGATGAACTGGTCATCGGCCAAGACCTCCCGAATGTCCTCGTTGTTCTTCAGTGCAAAGCCGATGGTCTGCGCGCAGGTTTCGTCGTCCAGCTCCGAAGCGCCCAGCGCCATCAGCGCGCTCGCCCAGTCGAGGCTTTCGGCGATGGACGGCTTTTTGAGCACGCGCTCGCTCGCGCGCAGATAGGCAACTGCGCGCGCCACCTGTCTTGCCAGCGCATCCTCCACGCCCGGCAGCTTCGCCTTCAGAATACGAACCTCCTTGTCCACATCCGGATATTCGATGTACAGATAGGCGCAGCGGCGGCGAAGCGCCTCGGACAGCGGACGAGTGTGGTTGCTGGTGAGTACGATCAGCGGCGTGCTGCGCGCGCGCACAACGCCGTATTCGGGAATCGTCACCTGCATTTCCGAAAGCAGTTCCAGCAAAAACGCCTCAAACTCCGCATCCGCCTTGTCGATCTCGTCGATCAGAAGCACCGTCGGCTGTTCGCTTCGAATGGATTTCAGCAGTGGGCGCTCCAGCAGATAGTCCTCGCCGAACAGATCGGACATGCCCTCCGCGCCCATCTGGATGGCCAGCAGCTGCTTTTGATAGTTCCACTCGTACAGCGCCTTGGATTCATCCAGACCCTCGTAGCACTGCATGCGCACCAGTTCGCGGTTCAGCACGCGCGCGGCCACCTTGGCCACCTCGGTCTTGCCCACGCCCGCCGCACCTTCGATCAAGAGCGGCCGCCCCAGCTTCAGCGCAATCGCCAACGTCACTGCCAGCGTGTCGTCGGCGATGTATTTTTCCTGCTCCATGCGGCGTCTGAGTTCGTTCAAGCCCTCCATATTTCCCCTCCAAATGATTCTTCTACTATAATAATACACAGAAAAGTCCGGTTCGAAACATGAACCGGACTTTTCCGCATGAAAAGAAACCAACGTTACTTTTCTTCGACGGACAGGATGTCCATCGGGCAGGCCTTCGCACAGATGCCGCAGGAGATGCACTTGGTCGCAACATCGCCCAGCGTCATGACCTTCATCGGGCAAGCCGCAACGCACTCGCCGCAGCCCGTGCACAGCTTTTTGTTGATCATGTACACGCCCGTCTTGGGGTTCTGCGTGATAGCACCGTGCT
>CAZKJW010000182.1:0-2482 GCA_964553125.1 uncultured Oscillospiraceae bacterium | reverse complement strand
ACGAAGAAACACGCAGACGCATCGAAGAACGAAAAAAAGAGCTTAGAAACGCCCTTAATGCAACGGATGGCATAATCTAAACTCTTTGGATAATGGAGGCGGAAAGCCTGCCACGCTTCCATTATACCAGAACAGGCAAAAAAAGCAAGCCGAACCTCGAACAGCAGAACAGTCTAAATAGAGAAAACGAAATCAACCGCGTCATGTACGCGCCGCCCGCGGCGGTTTATCCTTACGTTAAGCCGTATCGCTGCAAATTCCGCGTCTGCAAGCCGCAGGATTCAAGCAAAATCCGCCAGAGGCGCGCCGCCCGTTCGCACGCCTGTCAAAATCCTTTTTTGACAACCGCATGTCTTTTGCGCATTTTTCAGCGCTCCGAGTTTTCCAAGCGTTAAGGCTTCTATGGCCGTCCACGGCTGTTTCCGCCTGTCGAAGCGTCTCCGGAAAGACCATCCGGCTTTCGCACATCATCGGAATCTGTCCGGCGTCCGCCGTTCCCGCGCCCCAAGCGCCGCTTGCGGCGCAAAAATCATCCGTCGCCCGCCCGGCAAAGCCGGGCGCTGCGAACACAGTCGGAGAGCCTGCGGGCCCTCCGACGCCTCCCAAAGGTTTTTCGACAAACAGGGGAAAGCGACTCGCGCTTTCCCCTGTTTTTTGTTTGTGCGGCTTCGCGCCGTTTGTTACGCCTTCGGGCCCGCGTCCACGATGTGCTTGGGCATATCCGGATACTTCTTGGCGAAGTTGTCCACGAACATCTTGGCGAGCTTCTTCGCCATGGCGTCGTAGGCTTCCTTGTCGCTCCACGTGTCGCGCGGGTTGAGCACCTTCTGCGCTTCCTCGGGCAGGCCGGGGCAATACTGCGGCACTTCCACGTTGAAGATCTCGTCGTGCTTGTACTCGACCTTTTCCAGCTCGCCGTTGAGCGCGGCGGTGACCATCGCGCGGGTGTAGGGCAGCTTCATGCGCTTGCCTTCGCCGGAGGCGGGGCCGCCGGTCCAGCCAGTGTTGACCAGATAGACGTTCGCCTTGTAGGTTTCAATCTTCTCGCCCATCATTTCGGCATACTTGCTCGCCGGGCGCGGCATGAAGGGCTCGCCGAAGCAGGTGGAGAAGGTCGGGGTCGGCTCGGTAACACCGCGTTCGGTGCCGGCCAGCTTGCTGGTGAAGCCGGAAACGAAGTGGTACATCGCCGCGTCGGTGGTCAGCTTGGAGATGGGCGGCAGCACGCCGAACGCGTCGGCCGTCAGGAAGATGACGGTCTTGGGATGGCCAGCCACGCCGGGGATGACGGCGTTGGAGATGTAGTTGACCGGATAGCCCACGCGGGTGTTCTCGGTGATGGAGCCGTCGTCGTAATCCGGCACGCGGGTTTCGGGGTCAATGATGACGTTTTCAACCAGCGAGCCGAAGCGGATGGCGTTGTAGATGTCGGGCTCGTGTTCCTTGGACAGCTTGATCGTCTTGGCGTAGCAGCCGCCCTCGAAGTTGAACACGCCGTGATCGGACCAGCCGTGCTCGTCGTCGCCGATGAGGCCGCGGTTCGGGTCGGCGGAGAGGGTGGTTTTGCCCGTGCCGGACAGGCCGAAGAAGATGGCGCTGTCGCCGTCCTTGCCGACGTTGGCGGAGCAGTGCATCGGGAAGACGTTCTTCTCGGGCATGAAGTAGTTCATCACGGAGAAGATGCTCTTCTTGATTTCACCCGCATACTGGCTGCCGGCGATGATGGTCATGCGCTTTTTGAGGTTGATGATGATCGCGGCTTCGCTGTGAACGCCGTCGCGCTCGGGGATGCACTTATAGCCGGGGCAGGCCACCACGGTGAAGCCGGGGACGAATTCGTCCACTTCCTCCTGCGTGGGGCGGATGAGCAGCTGATGGATGAACAGGTTCTCGCTGGCGAGATCGTTCACCACGCGCACGGGCAGGCGGTATTCGGGGTCCGCGCCGGCGAAGCCGTCAAAGACGAACACATCGCGGTTCTGAAGATACGCGCGGATGCCGTTATAGATGTTGTCGAATTTTTCCTCGCTGATCGGCACGTTGATCTTGCCCCACGCGATGGAATCATGATGCTCGGGCTCGTCCACGACGTAGCGGTCGAGCGGGCTGCGGCCGGTATACGCGCCGGTCTTGACCAGCAGCGCGCCGGTGTCGGTCAGGCAGCCTTCGCCGAGGCGGAGCGCCTGCTCGGTGAGATAAGCGGGCGATTTCTGATAGTGAATTTCTTTGGCATTGATGATGCCGATATTCTTGAGGTCTTCACAGATGCAATTCTTGCTCATAACAGCACCTCCGTTTGAAATAATTTCATTGGAATGGGCAAAAGCCCTTGTTACCTAAATTCAGTATTTCGACGCCGTTAAGATTTATCCTGCACGGAAATTGAAAAAAATTTAACGCGCCGTCATTTCGTGATTCTTTTGCAAAAAACGTCCCGGTGCGTTTGCGTTTTGGACAAATTCCCGGCGCCCTGCGCCGGAAA
>CAZKJW010000181.1:0-2522 GCA_964553125.1 uncultured Oscillospiraceae bacterium | reverse complement strand
GCAGCGGCGGGTTATTTTTTGCTGCTTGCAGCAACCTGATCATGCAGCGTCTGGAATTTCTCCGCATTGCTGCGCTTATCGTTGTTGGAATAGCCGTGAATGTATCCGACGCCGTTGGACAGCGTCAGGTACTCATCCAGATACCACCAGTCGTAGCTTTCCTCCCGGCCGAAGCCGTCCTCATCCGGCCCGTCTTCGCCTTCCCACGCGGAAACCTCCACAACGCCCTGCGCGTCCACGCCAGACAAGCTATACTCCCTGCCCGGCTTGAAAAACAGGAACCCAAGCGCGTTCAGCACTTCGCCATCCGCAACGCCTTCCAGCCGCTCGTCAAGCACAGGCGAGGTCATGCGCGCATCCGGGTTTTCTTCACACCATGCGAGCAGATATTGCTTCGCCGCTTCGCTGCCGTATCGATAGGCGCGCACCCGCCAGAACTGCCCCGCACATGCGCAGAAAAGGGAACCGGCGTCCTTCTCCGCCCTGCTGAAAAAATAGTCCCCCATTTTCTCCATCGCTTCAACGCTGCCGGCGGCACACCGCTGCGCAAGCAGCTGAAAATCCGGCTGTTTCCAATACTTCTCCTGCGGCGCTTTCATCCGCTGGCGATATAAAAATGAAACCCCGAAGCAGCGGAAATACTCCAGCTTTTCATCCAGCGCGTTCAGCGGGTTTTCGTGCAAAATCTCAAGTCCATGCCGAAAGCGGACAAACGCTGCGGTTTCAACCACCGCGTCCTTCGGGATTGTGATCTCCGTAAAACCGCACTCCACAAACGCTCTGGAGCAAATCCGTTTCAGGCTCTGCGGAAGGATCACGTTCGTCAGCTGCTTTGTCTCAATAAACGCATTGCTGCCGATTTCTTCGACGCCCTCCGGCACGCGGTATTCGGCGCGCTCCCATGTCTGAGGATAATAAACGAGCGTTTTTCCATCGGCGCTGAACACGGGCTTCGTCAGGCCGCTGCCATAGAAGGCCCAGCCGTCGATCTTTTTCATGCTCGCAGGAAGCCGGACTTCCTTGAGCTTTTCACAATCAGTAAACGCATTGGCGCCAATGCTTTCAACGCCCTCGGCAAGGATGATTTTCTGCAAGTTCTTGCAGCCTTTGAACGCGCAGCCCCCGATGGACCGAACGCTTGCCGGCACGGCGACCGTAACGAGGCAGTCAATATCGCGCTCATGCGGAAAGCTGTCAAACAATCCATGCGGAATCTCTGTCATGCCTCCCGGAATCACCAGCCTGCCTCTGCGCACACGGCAAAGCAGCTTTTTCCGGGCGACGTTTTTCGGCTCCGTTTCAAAATTATTTTTGTTTTTCGCTCCCGAAAAAATGCGTTTCAGCGTCTCCCGTATCCGCATATGCACATCCTCCCTTCTGCAAGTCGCCCTCGAGCCGTCAGCGCGGAAGGGCGCTTTCTTTTCTGGCTTTGGAAGCCCGGCGCAGCCGAATCAGCACGGCAAGCCATAGGGCCAGCGTCTCCAGAACGGCAATCCCTGCCGTCAGGCTCCATGACCGGTAGCTTCGGATCGCGCTTTCATACCACTGGGACTCGGTGAGCCCCTCGTGAAGCATCTCCTGACGGCTCAGCGCCGCCAGACTGATCAGCAGCACGGAAAGCAGCGTCATCAGCACCGCCACACAGATCAGGAAGATGGTGAGCCTGCGTCTGAACTTCATGGTGTTTCTCCTTTGTTATAGCATAGTGGTTATTCGTGTCTCAAACGAAAGCAAGGCTTGATGCCGTCGGACGCCACGGCTGAAGCCTCGGATTTCTGCTGAATAAAAGCCTGCCGGTCTGCGGCATCACGCCGCTGCACACCA
This sequence comes from uncultured Oscillospiraceae bacterium, assembly GCA_964553125.1. Lineage (GTDB taxonomy): Bacteria > Bacillota > Clostridia > Christensenellales > Aristaeellaceae > Aphodomonas. The sequence continues at coordinate 698 of CAZKJW010000181.1, read as the reverse complement.
ATTTCTGCTGGAAAAGCCTGCGCCTTTGCAAAACGAAAACTGACCGCGCTGATGCGCGTACCATCGCCGTTATGCTCATACCTGATGCGAACTGCAAGTTCTATACAGATACATCGTATCACAACGGCGAGCGAAAGTCACGAATCAGATACAGATTTGTCAAGTTTCGCAAGCGAGCAAAACACTGAAATGATTCGTTTCCCGGCTGATCACACTTTTGTTCTCCAAATAGAAAAAGCCGGTTTCTTCTCAGCACATGGCATCCGTTCCCTGCTGCTGATATCGCGCTGCCCAGCGCCTGCACGCCGTAAAAAAACTCCGGTTTTGCCCGTGATAAAGCGCTGCCGCGCATACAAATCTTGCAAGCGTGCGCTTGCTTTTCCTGTTGCACGGCTACAGAAAAAATGTTATATTTGTCTTTGTTATCACATGCAAAGGGGCGCGTATCGGCGTGGAATATCTCACCACCGGTCAAATCTGCGAACTGAGCGGCATCTCCAAGAAAGCGCTCTTTCTTTATGAAGAAAAGGTCTGCTTTCGCCGGATCATATCGATGCGGAGACAGGCTATCGCTATTACAGCTACCGCCAGTGCGAGAAAATCAACCTCATCAAGCAAATGCAGTCCATCGGCGTGTCCATCGCGGATATTCGCGAAATGTTTGACGGCAAGAAGCTCGCCCAGTTTGAGCAGCTGCT
>CAZKJW010000180.1:0-2525 GCA_964553125.1 uncultured Oscillospiraceae bacterium | reverse complement strand
ACCTCGCGATTCACACCGTTAGAGACTTCCAACGAATATAATGGGGATGCGCGTATGTACGAGAAAGTTGCAGGAAATGAAACCGTGCATTTTGCTGCGGGCGAAACGAGCAGTGGTTTTGGCGAAATGAGCAGCGGAGTGCAGCCACTTTCCATGCCGGTTTCACGTTTCGAGTGGATGAAACCTCTGTACGAGTGTGCCGAGAATCAGAGCCGGAAGAACGCATTTTCTCAAGCCACGGAAACGCTCCCGCGCTTTGGCATTCCAAAAAACGAAACGGTTCCCCCGCCCCCTGCGGACGCGCCTATATACGAAAAGACCCCGCATTCCAAAGCCCCCTTTCCCCTGACTGCTGAAACGCGCCGCCGCTTTGGCATCTTGGGCAGCGAAGCGGAAGCCCTTGCCGCGCCGATTTCGCGTTATGTGCAGGCGGAAACGCTTCGCGAGCGCGTTGAGAACGCGCGTATGCGCGGAGAAAACATCCTGCTTGCCGAACCGTTTGAAACGGTGGAAAGCCCGCGCTCCGCCGCGCTGTTCGACGGCGAACGGCCGCGCCCTGCATTCTTTGCTGTGGAAAGCGCGCTGCGCCCGGCGCATGTGTGCGCGCGGATGGAGCGGACGGGCTACCCCTGCGGCGCGCCGATGGAAGCGGAAATCTGGCTGCTTTACGATGCAAAAACTGTTCCGGGGCCGCTTCGCGTGAGCGCGGCGCTCTGCGACGGTACGGGGCGCGAAATTGCGCGCGCCGTGTTCGACGCGTCGCCGCAAACGGGCGTCGTCGGCCGCTTTCGGGCGAAAATGCCGGACGTGCCGGGCGCGCTGATCCTGCGTGTGCGGCTGGACGCGCTCGGAGAGATGCTCGACGTGAGCGATACGATTGTCTGCGCGGCGCTGAACGCGCCCATGTGGCCGCTGGCCCATGCGCCCTATGCCGCCGTGCGCATTGAAAACGGCGAAATCCGCAACGCCTGCGCCCGCGCCGCCTATGGCGTCGCCTGCGGCGGGTATCTGAACGCCGCATGGCCCGGCTGGGGCGCGCTGCTGCCGGGCGAATGCCGCGCCGTGCGCGACGAAACCCGTGCGGAGGCGCTTAACAGGGAGCCGAAAATGAAATGAGCGCTGGTCATGCGGCGGGATTCGTGTTAAAATCAAGCTAATCAATAAACGCGACGAGGGCTTTCAGATGTTTTTGCAGGATGGTCTTTTCATGCGGCTGCCGCGGATTGAAACGCAGCGGCTGGTCATTCGCCGGATCACCATGGCCGACGTGGGCGACATTTACGAATACGGCCGCGACCCGGAGGTGGCGCGGCATGTGCTGTGGGACGCATATCAGAGCGTGGGCGAGGCGAAAACCTACGTCAAGTACGTCCAGCGACAGTATCGTCTCAACGAGCCCGCCAGCTGGGGCATCGAGCTGAAGGCCACCGGCCGCCTCATCGGGACGATCGGATTCATGTGGTGGAATCAGGAATACCGCAGCGCCGAGGTGGGCTATTCGCTTTCTCATGCGTATTGGAATCAGGGGCTGATGACGGAGGCGCTGCGCGCCGTCGTGCGCTTCGGCTTTGAGGAGATGAACCTCAACCGCATCGAGGCGCAGCACGAGACGACCAACCCCGCTTCCGGGCGCGTGATGGAAAAAATCGGCATGAAAAAAGAAGGCGTCCTTCGCCAGCGCCTACGCAACAAGGGAAAATATGTGGATGTGGCGCTGTATGCCGTGCTGCGCGGAGAGTGGCGCGCGTGAGGATGGAAATTGAATTGCAGGCGCTGCCCGTGCCGATCGCCGGGCTGCCGCCGCAGATGGAGGGACAGCGGCTGTTGGCGCTGTCCGATTTGCATCTACATGAGCCGGGCGAGCTTTATGAAGGCGCGCTCCGCGCGGCGCGCGCGGCGAAGCCGCACCTGATCCTGCTGCTGGGCGACCTCATCGACGAGAAAACCCGGAGCGTGGAGCCGCTGCGCCCGCTGCTGGCGGGGCTTTGCGCGCTTGCGCCCGTCGCCGCCGTGAACGGAAACAATGACGCGCAGCCGCGGCTGTTCGAAGCGCTGCGCGCGCTGTACGACGCCTGCGGCGTGAAACTGTTGCAGGACGAGACGTGCGATTACAGCCTGGACGGCGCGGTCATCCGCATCATCGGCGTACAGGAACTGGAAGTTTATGCACTGAATATGCAGCATGAAAACGGGCGAATCTCCGGAATTCAGGCGAAGCTGGCCGGGCTTCTGCCGCCGGACGATGGAAAAACCGTGAACGTCGTGCTCGTACACAGGCCGGAGCGCGCACGCGAAATGGCCCCCCTCGCGCCGAAACTCATCGTTGCCGGCCATGCGCACGGCGGACAGTTCCGCGCGTTCGGGCGCGGCCTGTATGCGCCGGGGCAGGGGCTTTTCCCGAAGCACACAAGCGGCGTATACGACGTGGGCGACGCAAAGCTCGCCGTGTGCCGCGGGCTGGGCAATCACGCGTTCGTGCCGCGCATCAATAACCCGCCGCATATGCTGCTGATGATCCTGCAACC
>CAZKJW010000179.1:0-2540 GCA_964553125.1 uncultured Oscillospiraceae bacterium | reverse complement strand
CCTTCCGCGCTCCTGCGCGGAAAAAACAGCCCGACGCCTCGCTATTGGAAAATCTCCGGCTCCCTGCGGATGAGCTCGTGCAGCGCGTTCGTGACGGCCGGGCGGCTGCGGCTGCAAAGCAGCGCAAGCTGTTCGTGCGTCAGCTGCGGAATGCCTTCGTCGTGGCAGCGCTTGACCACATAGCGCACGGCGCTGTAGACGTTGCCGCTGCCGATGTCGCGCATCATGAGCGTTTTCTCTTTCAGGCAGAAGATATACGTGTTTTCAAAGATGAGCTGGGCAAACCGGATGTCTGTATCGAAAAGGGCGCGCACGGTCGCCATGTCCCAGACGGCGAAGGTGCAGTCCGTGACGCAGATGGTGGTGCGTTCCGCGGAGGTGAATTTATCCGGCATGGTAAAAAGATCGCCGATGCTGCAGATTCTGCCGCCGGTTCCGATGCCGCTTGCGGTCATGCGGCGCGTTTCGGAGTCGATTTCCATTTTCGCCATGAGTCCGTCGAGCACTAAAACGAACATGTGGGCGAAATAGCCTTCGGAAAGATGCTGCCCCTGTGCGTATTTTCTGTGGCTGCAATGCGCGCAGAGCGTTTCGCGGGTAGACTGCGGTAACCGGCTGCAAAGCCAGTTGCCGGAATAAGGACATTCCATTTCATTCACCTGCAATGCTGATACTCTTTATAGGTCTATTATAATCGTTTGTAAAATGCGTTACAATAATTTGATGAAGAAAAATCCTGTAAAACACATTACAGTTTTTTCATCGGCGCGCTGGTAGTATCTTCCTGCAAGCGGCGAAAAGCCGCCGCAGATGTATATCTTTTCATAAAGGAGAGAGTGTCCATGAAGAAAGCATCCATCTTTCGCACGCTGATTTCTCTTCTGCTCGCGCTCTGCTTCGCGACCGGCCTGTGCGGCTTTGCCGCCGCCGAGTCGGAGCAGGAGCCGTGGGAAGAAGAACTGGCGAACATGTATCAGCGCATCGCTGATAACCAGATCAAGTATGCGCCGAAGGTGACCACGCTGGCCAACGGCGTGCAGATTCAGCGCACCCCCAACGATGCGAAATCCTACAACAACGCCGTTCTGAAGGCGGATAGCCGCGGCTGCGCCGCCTGCCACCAGGATCTTGCCGAAACGCTGCATAACTGCTCCGTTTTCAGCAACGCCAATTTCGATTATCACTTCGATTTCCGCAACGGCATGGGCATTGAAACCACCGTTCGTCAGTGCTATGTCTGCCACGTCAACAGCACCTACCCGCGCCTGTCCGAGATCATGCACGGCATCCACTCCACCGCGACGTTCAACGCGATGGGCGGCAACTGCTGGAGCTGCCACAACTCCAACCCCGCCACCGGCGAAATTGAGCTGTGGGATCTGGTGAAGTATCAGAAGCTCAAGGGCATCACCGAGGTTGCGGACGTGCAGGGCGAGTTCAGCATCGATCAGGATAAGGTTTCCGAATCCTTCTGGCAGCTGAACTGGATGTACGGCGACGCCGACACCGAGCGCGTTGCGCGCGCCTTCTCCGGCATGGTTCCCAATCCGGAAGAAGACGGCATCTACGAAGAATGGGCCATCACCGTGGGCGGCGAAGTCGCCGATCCGAAGGAATACACGCTGGCCGAGCTGATCGAGACCGCGCCTTCCGTCACCAAAAAGTCCGCCATCTCCTGCGTGATTAACCCCGCCGGCGGCCCGTTCATTGCCAATGTTGAAATCACCGGCATCCCGCTCACGTGGTTCCTTGAGCAGGCCGGCGTGAACGAAGGCTGCGAGGTTTTCTATGTCGGAAATTATGGCGAGCTCATTTCCGATCTGGAGAAGCATCCGGCCTATCTGGTCTATCAGGTCAACGGCGAGCCCGTGCCCTATGCCAACGGCTACCCCTGCGTCTTCTGGTTTGAAGGCTCCACCGCTGCGGACTGCCGCAAGGCGGCGCACAGCATCACCGTTTCCTCCGTCAAGTACGAGGATTCCAACCCGACGTGGATCCGCAAGGCGCCCTATGGCCCGTTCGTCGAGCATGGCTATGACAACGTCCCGCTGGTTGCCATCACGCATTTCACCGACGGTCAGATCATCAGCGCTGACGCGCCCTACACCTTTGAAGGCTATGCGTTCGGTTTCCGTGACCGCGTAGAGGCCGTCGAGGAGAACAACAACCCGCTCTTCAACGAGAATCAGGATCCGTGCAGCATCGCGGCCGTAGAATTCTCCATGGACCAGGGCAAGACTTGGACGCGCTGCGAAACGCCCGAAGCCACCAGCGACCGCTGGCTGTACTGGTATTTCAACTGGACGCCCGAAGCGGAAGGCTCCTATGTCATCAGCGTCCGCTCCGTGCGCAATGACGGCATGGTTTCCCATCCGATCGAGAAGCTGTTCAACGTCCAGTAAAGGAGGACAGGATCATGAAGAAATCTACGAAAAAAGTCGTTTCCACGCTGGCCGGTTCCTCCGTGCTGCTCTCCGGCGCCGTCGCGCAGGCCGCCGTTGAAACGCCCGTTAGCGTGACCGAAGCGCAGGCGGCCGAAT
>CAZKJW010000178.1:0-2577 GCA_964553125.1 uncultured Oscillospiraceae bacterium | reverse complement strand
ACGAAAACATCGACGCGCGGCTGCGCGAGCTGGGCGCAGATATCTGCAAACGATAGACAGACAGCACAAATCCCTCCGTGCGGCTTGCACCGTGCGGAGGGATTTTTTGCGTTGTCTGTTTCGGCGCAGGGTGCCGGAAGAAAAGTGTCCGCTGCAAGGCAGGCTGGCGAAATGCACGCCCAGCCTTTGTCCGATTAAATCAGTTGAAGCGCTGCGGATAGTCCCGGCCGGTAACGCTTCGCGGGTTGAATCGGCAGAACAATCCGGCGTAGCGGGCGGCTGAAATGCACGTCCTGCCTTTGTCCGATTGAATCAGCTGAAGCGCTGCGAATCGCCCCATCCGGTAACGCTGCGCGGGTTGAATCAACAATGGGAATCCGGCATAGCGGGCGGCTGAAATGCACGGTCTGCCTTTATCCGTTTCTCAAATCAGTTCAAGCGCTGCGAGTCGCCCCAGCCGGTAACGTTGCGCGGTTGGAGCCAACAGGGGAATCCGGCGTAGCGGGCTGCTGAAATGCACGCCCTGCTTTATCCGATTCTCAAATCAGTTCAATCGCTGCGAATCGCCCCAGCCGGTTGCGCGCCCCTCCCTGACAGCTTCTTCCCTCATCGCTTCGCGGGTTGCTCACGTTGGGGGATTGCATCCTCCACTCCCCCTGTCCCTTCTTCCGCGCGGCGGAGCGCCTGCCGCAGATAGCTTCGCACCGCGGCGGCCGCGGCGCGCTTATCGCGCTTTTCAAGCGCCTCCACAATTCGCAGATGCTCGCGCGTCATCTGCCGGAAGCGCTTCTCATCCTGATACGAGCCCTCCGCAAAGCGGCGGATAGCGTCGTAATACAAATCGATGAACACGGCAAACAGCCGGTTCCCGGTCAGCTCCGCCATGCGGTAATGGAAATAATAGTCGATGCCGCCCATCTGCTCGCGCGGCACGTCGAGCATTGCGCGCAGGGACGCAATCTCCTCGTCCGTCGCCCGCTCAGCGATCAGCTGCACGGCGCGGCTTTCCATTGCCTCGCGGAACTCGATCAGGTCGCGCTCCTGCGCGCCGCGCACCTGCGCTGCGACGCTCCTGCCGATATTCTCGCCGCAGGTTTGCTCCACAAAGGAGCCGCCGTGCGGCGTGCGAGAAACATAGCCCTTGGTTTGCAGGGAATTCAGCGCTTCGCGCAGGATGCCGCGGCTGACGTGCAGCATCTCCGCAAGCTCCGGCTCGCTCGGCAGGCGCGTGCCCGCCGACATTTCGCCCGAACGGATGCGGCGCAGAAGCTCCTGCTCCGCCTTGTCCGACAGGCGCACCCGCGCCGTACTCATACGTTCCTCCAGCTCATGGAATCAGCAGATCCATCAGCGGCGCGGCCTGCTGCGCGCCATACACATCCCGATCGTTCACCGTGCCGGACGGCGTCTCGCGCAGGATGGTGATCTTGACGCCGCAAGCGGCGTCCATACACGCCAGCGTGCGGATATTTTCCACCGGGATGCGGTACAGCTTCGCAATGTTCTCCCGGGTGATCGCGCCGCTTTCCATCACGCGGCGATAGCTCGCCTCGTCGGGCATGAGAATATCCATCGTCAGTTCAAACGGGCCGCTGTTCTTGCTCCGCAGCACCTTTGCCAGCTCAATCAGCCTCGTCATGCCGGGCTCACCTCCCTGTACTCAATCGGGAAATAGCGGAGCGGGTCGTCAATGAGCATCAGGTGATAGACGCTGAATGCATACACCGCGCCGAACGGCACGTCGCTGGGCGCAAACGGGAAGGCGAGATTGCCCGCCGTCGATTTGCGTCCCGGATAGCCGTAATGCAGATAGGTCGAGCGCACCGACGCGCACACGGCGTTCGCCGTTTCCTGCGTGGGCGCAATCACCTCAAACATCAGGCCGATTTCGTGCCCGGCCACGGGCGTGGGCTCCAAAGCGCCCATAACGGCATCCTTGCCGTAGTGATAGAAGTTGATCTGCACATCCTCCGGAAGGCCGCCGTAATAGGCGTTCACGCTCTTGACGACTTCCTTCTCCACTTCGTCCATGCAGGCGATCAGCAACGGGTCGCGGATTCCCGCCAGCACAAACGTGCGATAGGCCGCCAGCCGCGCGCCCTCGAGCTTGATGGTGTAGGGCGTGTCGAGCATCTTGCTGCCTGTCACGCGCACGCGGTTGTCCGCCGTCTGCTCAAAGCGGCAGCCGGACAGATCGAGTAGCACGCCGGGGCCGTGCAGCAGCGTCGGGTGATCCTTCTCGTAGAACGTATGCGCAGCCACGCTGGTCACATTGCAGCGGCGCTCCGGGTTGGCCGGCCAGACCTCGAAGCCGGTTTCGTCCAGCCTGCCGAGCATGACATCCTTGGCGCTGCCCGGTTCGGCGCAAAGCGCCCCGCATTCAAGAATCTTGCCCAGATGCTGACACAGCGCCGGGTCGTGTCCGCGCAACATGCCGAACGCCGCAAACGGCGCGGGATCGTAGGCGCGCCCGCACAGCACGATGTCCGGCTCGTTTTTCAGCGCCTCCAGCACCGGCTCCACGCCCATCTGCGCCACGACGCCGTTCGTCGCCTCCAGTGCTTCATCCGTCAGCTC
>CAZKJW010000177.1:0-2633 GCA_964553125.1 uncultured Oscillospiraceae bacterium | reverse complement strand
CGAAGCTGTGCGCGAATCCATCCGCATCGCCCGCGAGCGCCTCGCAAAGTAACCCGACAGCCCGAGCCTTTCGGGCATAGATTCCCCCGCCTGCGTTTCGGTGTTCTGTAGTGTTCACCCCCGCGCAGGCGGGGTTTTTTGTTTGCCGCTATGCGGCAAACAAAAAAGAACCTCGCTGAAACAAATTCAACGAGGTTCTTTCGATAGCGGCGAGTGGATTCGAACCGCTGACACTCCGGGTATGAACCGAATGCTCTGACCAGCTGAGCTACGCCGCCATATGGTTGCGGGGGGGGGATTTGAACCCCCGACCTCCGGGTTATGAGCCCGACGAGCTACCGGTCTGCTCTACCCCGCGATGTTGTCTGCCGCTTAACGGCAAGGGTTATTATACGGCAGGTTTGCGTTTTTGTCAATAGCCTTCGCGCAAGTTTTTTTGCGCGGCATTTGCCGCCCAAAAAAGAGGAGAAAGCCGCGTGCGGAAATGCGGCTTCCTCCCGGAAGGATTCAGGCTTTGGCGGGGTTATTTCGCCAGCGCGTAGGCAGCGGCGTTGCCGCCGGCAATGCGGCCCCACGCGAATGCGTTGGTGATGGTGAAGCCCATGTAAGCGCTGTTGGCGCTGGTTTCACCAGCGGTGTACAGGCCCGGAATCGCGGCGCCGTCGGCACGGATGACTTCGGCGTTTTCATTGCGGGCAATGCCGCCGTAGGTGATGATTTCGCAGGGCACAACCTTCACGGCGCAGTACGGCGCTTCGAGCTTGGCAAGCAGCAGGCGGCCGAACTCCGGATCGTGTCCGGCGTCCACGTAGCCGTTGTAGTTGGTCAGGGTTTCCACGACGGTCTCAACCGGCAGCTCCATCTTTTCGGCCAGCTCTTCAAAGGTGTCGGCGGTGATGAATTCCATGTCCAGTCCGCGCTTGACTCCCTTGGCTTCCAAAGAAGCCTTATCGGAGATCGCCCAGACGTAGCCCACGCCGTCCTTGTGCATCTGATCGAACACGGGGCTGTTCAGCTTCTGGGTCATGTAGCCGATGTCCTTTTCGTTCACGAAGCGCTTGCCGTCCTGACCGAGCAGCACGGTGTTATCGCGGCTGATGAAGGAAGAAACGTTCGCGGTGGCGGAGGTTCCGTTGTGTTCGGACATGATTTCATAATCCTTGAGCACGCACATCATGTCGCCGGTGTGGGTCAGCGCCGCGCCGACGTTGGAGGCCATGATGATACCATCGCCGGTGGAGCCGGCGAAGCCGATGCCCCACGTGCCGGCCTTTTCGGGGTCAAGGCGCGCGGTCAGCTCGGGGTTGTAGGCGTAGCCGCCGGTGGCGACAACGACGGAATCGGCATAGACGATCACGGTGTCCGCGCCGCGGGAAGCCTTCACGCCCTTGACGGAGCCGTCTTCATTCATGAGAATTTCGGTGGCCTTCGTTTCAAGCATCAGCTCGATTTCGGTGCCGGCAAGCGTTTCTTCCATGGCGGTCTTCATCGCCGGGCCGGCGCCTTCGACGAGGTGCATCATCTGCAGCGGGCCATAGCCGACGATTACGTCATAGAACACCATGCCCAGACGCTCGTTCATCCAATCGACGGTTTCGCCGGATTTCTGGAGGGTGATGGAGGTCAGCGCCGGATCAAGGCGATAGGACGCGTTGCTCATCAGGTTGGCGTACATTTCCTCGAAGGTGTAATGCACGTCCTTTTCCTTCGTGTACTTGGATTCGTTCGCGCCGACCATGCCCTGGCTCGTCGCGGTGGTGCCGCCGATGGCGGCGAGCTTTTCAAGCAGCACAACCTTCGCGCCGGCGTCATACGCTTCAACAGCCGCCGACACACCGGATCCGCCCGCGCCCAGCACGACGACGTCCGCCGTCATTTCGATGGTCTGGCCTTCCGCTTCTTCAGCGGTGGAGACCTTCAGCGCCTCAACGTCGGCGCCGGCGGCGGCCAGCGCGGCTTCGGCGGCGGCGAGGATGGCCTTGGAGGTCATCGTCGCACCGGCGGCGGTGTCAACCGCGAGGGACTGGTTTTCCACGATGGCGGCGGGAATGCGCTCGATGGCCGCATCGGAAATGCCCGCCGTCTCATTGTGGGAGACGACCTCGACCTTTTCAATCGCCGTATCGCTCACGGTTACGGCAACCTTCACGGCCTCGCCGAACACGCCGGGCGCCTCGGCTTCAAACGTGCCCGCCGTCATGGCGGAGGCGGTCGCGGTGACGATGAACATCATCGCCAGCACAAGTGCAAATACGCTTTTTTTCATGGTGTCTTTCCTTTCTGTTCGTTGGTAAAGATACAGTGAAAAATGCCGGGAAACAGCCGCAGCTGTTTCTTTCGTTAATGATTATACTATCTATTTCACCGGGATTCAACCACAGATTTTCTCAAAAAGGGCATTCCTGCGCATTTTCGGGCGCACGGCGCGTTTTTTTCGGCGCGCTTTGCGCGTCTGGATCACACAAGTGGCAGAATTTTTTAGATTCCCAGAAAAAATGAAATTTTCCTCTTGACAATCTGACGATGATCATGTAATATATCTATTGTTGTCGCGCAGCGCTCAATCTGCGGCTCTGTTTGGGAGCATAGCTCAGTTGGGAGAGCATCTGCCTTACAAGCAGAGGGTCACAGGT
>CAZKJW010000176.1:0-2672 GCA_964553125.1 uncultured Oscillospiraceae bacterium | reverse complement strand
CGCCCGGTCAGAAACGCGGCGCGCTTTTTTTGCGCCGCGGCTTCCGCGCCAAATAACATTGCATCCATCCGTTCCCTTGAAACGCCCAATTCCCCCGCACACGCAAAACAGCCATAAAAAAACCGCGCTCTGCGCTCCAGCGCAAAGCGCTCCCGCCGCGTCTATCACAACCCACACCTCACAGAAACCGCAGCGCGCTTATCTTCGGCGCGGCTTCCGCGCCAAATGCACTGCATCTATCCATGCCCTTAAAACGCCCAATTCCCACACAAGCGACACAGCCACAGAAAACCCGTGCTCGGCGCTCCTGCGCTAAGCGCTTCCGCTGCACCCATCGCGCGCCCGTACAGAAACGCGGCGCGCTTTTCTTCGGCGCGGCTTCCGCGCCAAACACACCGCATCCATCCCTTCCCTTGAAATGCCCAGCTTCCGCCGCACATATACCTAGGCGAAACAGGCACAAGAACCCACACTCTGCGCTCCTGCGCAAAACGCTCCCATCGCGTCCATCACAACCCACACCGCACAGAAACCGCGGCGCGCTTTTTTTGCATCGCGTCGGCTAACTTTTTTTCTTGAAATCAAGTTGAAAAAGTGTATAATGTATATGGAATTTTGCAGCATGTCGCCGCGCGTTTGCGGCTGCGTCCGCCCCCGAACGCGAATCCCTTCGCGTTTGTGACGCGCCCGCTGCGCCGTGCAGGCATGAAAAGAAGGAGTATTTCACTTGACAACCAAAAAGAAAAGAGGCAGTCTGATTCTGATTGCGCTCGCTGTTTTGCTGTTCGCAGCGATCATCGTTTCATTCTGTCTGGGGCGTTATCCCGTCCCGCTCGATGATCTGGGTCGAATTCTCGGCTTCGGCGCAGGGCTCCCCATCGAAAAAACATGGACAAACGCCATGGAATCCGCCGTGCTGCGCATCCGTCTGCCGCGCATCCTGCTGGCCTGTCTGGTCGGCTGTTCGCTGGCAACGGCCGGTTCGGCGTATCAGGGCGTGTTCCAGAACCCCATGGCTTCGCCCGATCTGCTCGGCGCTTCCAATGGCGCGGCGTTCGGCGCGGCGCTTGCCATTCTCTGCGGCGCAAGCTCCGCCATGATCACGGCGTCCGCGTTTTTCTTCAGCCTGCTCACCGTTCTTCTGGTGACGCTCGTCGCGGCGCGCGCGCCGGGCAAAAAGGTCGTCAATCTCATTCTGGCCGGCGTTATGGTCTCCTCCCTTTTCTCTGCCGGCACCTCCTATATCAAGCTCGTCGCCGATCCGAACAACCAGCTGCCCGCCATCACCTACTGGCTCATGGGCAGCCTTTCCGGCACCACATTAAAATCACTGCGCTTCGCCGTCATCCCCATGGCGCTGGGGCTGATTCCGCTGCTGTTCATCCGCTGGCGGCTGAATCTTCTCACCCTCGGCGATGAAGAGGCCCGCACGATGGGCGTTCATGCGGGCAGGCTTCGCCTGTTCGTGGTGCTGTGCTCAACGCTCGTCACGGCGGCCAGCGTCTCCGTCAGCGGCATGATCGGCTGGGTCGGCCTTGTCGTGCCGCACCTGTGCCGCAAGATGGTCGGGAACGATTACCGCAAGCTCCTCCCCTGCTCGATGCTGCTGGGCGCGTCGTTCATGCTGCTTGTGGACGACGTAAGCCGCAACCTGCTGGCGACGGAGATTCCCATCGGCATTCTCACGGCGTTCATCGGCGCGCCGTTCTTCCTCTATCTGATCACGCGAAAGGAGACCATGCTATGATTTCCGTTCGCGATCTGACATTCTCCTACGGCGAAAAGCCGGTTCTGGAGCATCTCTCCTTCAATGTTGCGGAGGGCGGCCTCACGGCGCTGCTCGGCTGCAACGGCACGGGCAAGACGACGCTCTTCCGCTGCCTTCTCGGCATCATGCCGCGTTATACGGGCGAAATCGAGCTGGACGGTCGCGAGCTCCGGCAGTATTCTGCCGGGCAGCTGGCGCACAAAATCGCCTACATTCCGCAGAACCACTACCCTGCGTTCAATTACTCCGTTCTGGATATGGTGCTCATGGGCACCACGCAGCAGCTTCGCGCGTTTTCTTCTCCCGGCGAAAAACAGATTCGTCTGGCGAACGAGGCGATGGAGCGGCTCGGCATTGCCGCGCTTTCCGGGCGCGATTACATGCACCTGAGCGGCGGCGAAAAGCAGATGGTGCTCATCGCGCGCGCGCTGGCGCAGCAGGCGCCCGTTCTGCTGATGGACGAGCCGACCGCGAGCCTCGACTTCGGCAACCAGCTCCGCGTGATGGAGCAGGTGCGCGAGCTGAGCCGCACGGGCTACACCGTCATCATGTCCACGCACAATCCGCAGCACGCGCTCTCCTACTGCGATCGCGTTCTGGCGCTCAAGGGCGGCCGCGTGCAGGCCGACGGAACGCCCGAAGACGTCATCGACGAAGCGCTGATGCAGGCGCTCTACGGCGTTTCCGTTGCATTTGAGGACACGTCGTGCGGGAGGATCATTATGGCCGCAAGCGGCCGTAAATAAAATCCCCCTGCGCGTTTGTCAATATTTCATCAAGGAGGCCCCACCCCTATGAAGAAATGGATTTCCCTGTTGCTCGTGCTGGCTCTCTCGCTCGGCTGCGTCAGTTTTGCCGCCGCCGAAGAAACCCGCACCTTCACCGACTCGACCGGCCGCACCGT
>CAZKJW010000175.1:0-2803 GCA_964553125.1 uncultured Oscillospiraceae bacterium | reverse complement strand
CGCTTTCGCCTGAATCCTGCGGAGTCACGGCGTGCGTTTGCCGCGAACGATTTCATTTTTGCCCGGATGTGGTTTTGGATCAACCTGCGGCGCGGAAAACGTGCCGTTTTTTTGATAAAAAAACGAACGCCGGCGCGAAAACAGAAACAAAACGCAAACAAATCTGTGGTATGATGAGAGGGTAAAATCTCTGAGGCGGGAGAGACGCTATGTTTAAGATTCTTGTGGTGGAGGACGACCGCGACCTGAACCGGACGGTCTGCGCGTTTTTGAATCAATCCGGCTATGAGGCGACGGGCTGCCTGAACGCGCAGGAAGCGTATGACGCGATGTACGACGCGGTGTTTGATTTGATCGTGTCGGACGTGATGATGCCGGGCGTCGATGGGTTTGAGTTTGCAAAGACCGTGCGCACGCTCAACGAGAATATTCCCATCCTTTTCATGACGGCGAAGGACGACATCGCGTCCAAGCAGCGCGGCTATCGCATTGGGGCGGACGATTATATGGTCAAGCCCATCGATCTGGACGAGTTGTTTCTGCGCATCGGCGCGCTTTTGCGCCGTGCAAAAATCGCTTCCAGCCGCAAGCTCGAGATCGGCGGCTTTGTCATGGATGCGGACGAGCACACCGCCGAGTTCAACGGTGAGGAGATCCCCATGACGGTGCGGGAGTTCAACATCCTCTACAAGCTGCTGTCCTACCCGAAGAAGACTTTCACCCGTCAGCAGCTGATGGACGAATTCTGGAGCGCCGACACTGAAACCGCGCCCCGCGCGGTGGATGTATACATGACGAAGCTGCGCAGCAAGCTCTCGGCATGCGGGGATTTTGAAATCAAGACGGTGCATGGGCTGGGCTATAAGGCGGTGCTGAAATGAATCGGTTTTTTCGTGGGCTGAGCCACTATCTGCTTTTCTTCCTGCTGGCGGCTTTTGTGGTCACCTGCTGCATCTCGCTTTTCACCACGACGCTGGTGCAGTCAATGGGCGTGGAGCTGACCGCCGATATGCTGAACACAGCCGCCAAGCTGACGTTTGCAAATGTGGTGCTGCTGAGCGTTCTTTTTACGCTGATCGATTTTCTCCGCCGCAGGCTGACGGTGGAGCGCACGGCCAAGCGCATTGCGGATGCGGCGAAGCAGATTGCGGCGGGCGATTTTTCGGCGCGCGTGGCGCCGGTCGGACGCTTTGCCACAGACGACAGCTTCAACGAAATCGTGGATTGCTTTAACCGGATGGCACAGGAACTTTCCAGCGTGGAGACGCTGCGCACGGATTTTATTTCCAATGTGTCGCATGAGATGAAAACACCGCTTGCGGTGATGCAGAATTACGGCGCGCTCCTGCAGGCCCCCGGCCTTTCCGAAGAAAAGCGCATGGAATACGCCCGCGGCGTGACGGACGGCGTGCGCAGGCTGTCGGATATGATGAGCAATATTCTCAAACTGAGCAAGCTGGAGAACCAGCAGATTTTTCCGCACGCCGCGCCGTTTGATCTGGGCGAGCAGCTTTGCGAGGCGCTGCTGCAATATGAAAGCGTGTGGGAGCGGGAAAATATCGGCATCGAAACCGATATTGCCGAGAATGTGACGGTGTGCGCCGACCGGGAACTGATGTCGCTGGTCTGGAACAACCTGCTCTCCAACGCATTCAAGTTTACGCCGCCGGGCGGCACGGTCGGTCTGTCGCTGACGGCGACGGAAGAATACGCCGTCATCACTGTTCGGGATACCGGGTGTGGCATGTCTGCCGAGACGGGCGTACACATCTTTGAAAAGTTTTATCAGGGCGATTCGTCCCATGCAACGCGCGGCAATGGGCTGGGGCTGGCGCTGGTCAAGCGCGTGGTGGAAATTCTGCACGCCGAAATCAGCGTGGAAAGCGTGCTGGGCGAGGGCAGCGTGTTCACGGTGCGCATCAGGAGGAACGCATGAACTGGAAAAAGGCCGGGAAACGGCTGCTGTTTCCGCATCCGGCGGCTGTCGCATTGCTGACGCTTTTCGCCGCCGCAGGGCTGATATACGCTTTCACTTCGCTGGAGGAAACGGACGCGCGCCGGATTGCGCTTTACGTGCTCTCGTTCTATGCGCTGGCGGTGCTCTGCTTGCGCGTGCCCGCGATGGCTGCGTATGCGCGGCGCTTCCGCCGCGAAAACCGATACTATCTGCGCTATGCTTCGGATGTGCGGCTGCGGATGAACATCAGCCTTTTCGGCGCGTGCTTCTATAACGCCGCCTATGCCGCCTTTCAGCTGGCGCTGGGCGTGCATCACCGCTCGGCGTGGTTTTATGCGATGGCGGGGTATTATGGTCTGCTGGCGCTGATGCGCCTGATGCTGGGGCGGCACGTCCGCGCCTTTGTGCCGGGCGAGGAAAAGCGGACGGAGTGGCGCAAGTATCGCCTGTGCGGCGCGGGGCTTCTGCTGATGAACCTTGCGCTGTCCGTGTTTGTTGTGTATTTTGTGCTGCGTCTGCGCGCCGTGCGGCACCATGAAATCATCGTGATCACCATGGCGGCCTATACCTTCGGCGCGCTTGCGCTGGCGATTGCCAATGTGGCGCGCTATCGCCGCTACGAAAGCCCCGTCTGCTCGGCGGCAAAGGTGCTCTCGCTCGCCGCGGCGATCGTATCGATGCTGTCGCTTGAGGACGCTATGCTGACGACGTTCGGCAGGGAAAACGCGCCGCTGTTCCGGCAGGTGATTCTGGGCGCGAGCGGCATGGCGGCGGCCTTACTGATCATCGGCATGGCGGGCTATATGATTGTGCGCGCCACAAAGCAGCTGAAAACAAATCGTGAAC
>CAZKJW010000174.1:0-2905 GCA_964553125.1 uncultured Oscillospiraceae bacterium | reverse complement strand
GTCCATGGTTCGCGGCAGGGAATATGCGGTCAGATACAGCTCCCACACCGCCCCACGCGATTCCGCCATGAAAAGTTGCATAGTGGTTTCGGCAGCATAACGTCGGTAACGCCCGCAAGCTGTGCCGCAGCCGTGCTGAACTGCGTTTCGAACACATAGCTCACCAGCTCGCAGAGGGTATTCTCCTTGCACCCGAATGCGCGGTTGATGGCGTTGCTGTCCGCCGCTGCCGCGCAAAGCGTCCGTTCTCCTTTCCCCCTTCGCCGCTCGTCCTGCCAATAGCAGCACGCTCCTTTTTGTATTCGAAGGAGTCGCCGTGTTTATTATTCGCGCTTCGAATCGTGATTCATTATAGTCTCCCGAAATCAAACTGTCAATCAAAGCAGGGAACCTTTTATAACGAAAAGCCGTGCGGTTTTGATGCGCATTCCATGCAAAATAAGTTACATGAAACTAACTTTTGCTGCAAAAAAAGCGGCGTATTTCCTCTCAGAAACCGCCGCTTTCCGTCGGTTTTTCAGCGCCTTTCACGGCGCTGAAAGCACGCAGCCGCTCAGCCTTCTCCGCCGATGTACTTATCGCCCCACTTCGCCAGCTCGGTGAACACCGGCAGCAGCGCCCTGCCTTTTTCCGTCAGGGAATACTCCACATGCGGCGGAATCTCGTTGAACTGCTCGCGATGAATGATGCCCAGCTCCTCCAGCTCCTTGAGCGTGGATGAAAGCATCGTGTTCGTGATGCGCGGCACCGCCTTTTTCAGCTCGCCAAAGCGGCAGCTCTCGTGCCTGCACAGCTCGTAAATGATGTGCGTGCGCCACTTGCCGCTGAGCATTTCCAGCGTCCGGCGCATCGGGCAGGTGTCGCTGACGTTCGCGGTCAGCACTCTTTTGAGATATTCCTCGGGCGTTAAATCCTTTTTCACGTTCTCCTCCGGTATGGTTTAACGTACTCTGTATGTTTTTTCTGCGCACTTGATGACCATCTCCATACATAGTATAATAACCATACCAGCAAAATACAAGGAGTTATCGCAATGAAAACAGTGATCGTATACTATTCCCAGCACCACGGCAACACGAAAAAGCTCATCGACGCCATCGCGTCGAAGCACGACGTGGACACGATCGACGCAACCCAGCTCAAGGAAGCCGACCTTTCCAAATACGACGCCGTGGGCTTTGCCTCCGGAATTTACTACTCCAAGTTCCACAAGACGGTTCTGGCGTTTGCCGAGAAGAACCTTCCCGAAGGGAAGCCGGTGTTCTTCCTCTACACCTATGGCGCGAAGAAAGAGGGCTACACCAAGGCCATCGCCGAGGCCGCTGGCAAGCATCACGCGAAAATTCTGGGCGAATATGGCTGCTTCGGCTTCGATACGTTCGGCCCGTTCAAGCTGATCGGCGGCATCGCCAAGGGACATCCCACCGCCGACGAGCTTCAGGGCGCCGTCAAATTCTACGATTCCCTCTGAGGCTGACGCCTCGATCTTTCCGCACCGCAAACCCATTCAAATGTAGCCGGCTCCGCGCAAAGCAGAGCAGGCTTTTTTGTGTCGCCTGTGCCAAAGCGTTCCGCTCGCGTTTCGGCTTGATTTTTTTGCAGCGTCACGCGGCGAACATCAGCGCGCCCTGCGCGCTTTGTTACAGCTCCAGTTCCATCATTTGCTCGCGCACCGTCGGGTCATGGTTGACAAAGACGCCCCGGCACAGCGGATCCTCCCTGCATTCAAGCAGCCAATCCAGCGATTTCTCCGCCTGCGCCGCATTCACCAGAAAACCGGGAAGCCGGCGCTGCGAAAAGGACTCCGGCAGATAGGCCGCGTCGCTGCCGAGAACGATATACTCCCGGCTGCCGCGCAGCATCACACTGAACATCCCGCAGCTGTGGCCCGGCGTATGCACCAGAAGAAGCGTGCCGTCGCCGAACACGTCATAGCTCCTGCCGACGGGGCCGACACCACTTTGCCGATAGGCGAACGTCTTTACGCCGCACACATCCGACCAAACGTCCACATAGCGCAGGCTGAAGCGGCTGCACGCCGCCCATTCCTCCTGCGCCGTGCGGATATCCCGCGCCGCCCTCACCAGCCGCAGCCCGCTGGCGTGGTCAAAATCCATATGGCTGATGAAAACGTGATCGATCTGCTCCGGGCGCAGCCCGACTGATTTCAGCTTGCTGTCCACGCCCTCGTCCGCCGCTATGATCGGCGCGCTGATTTTATCGACCATGCCGAAGAGCTGTTTCGGCCGCTTCGCGGCATAGATGGTATCCCACCCGGTATCGATGAGCACGACGCCCGCAGGATGAACGATCAGATAAACGGACACCGGCAAAACGAGCTGCTTTTCTTTCCCGCGAAACAGCCCTGTGACGGCAAGCGGATTGCGCTCATGCAGCGGAATCGCCCGATCCACGCGAACGCTTCCGGTATGAAACACATAAAGCCGCATTTTGCTCATTGGTTCACGCCCCCGATTCCGCAAGGTTTCTGTTGCTTCCAGTATAACATCTGCGCTGCGGGTGTCAAGGCGGAGAATCCTTACGGAGAAAGCGCCGGGGTGGACAGCCATAGCCCTCGTCACATCGATACATTCTGGCACTTGCATAAGCCCGCTGCTTGCTGCCAGTGTTTTTTCTCATCCGGGCATAGCCATGGAACACTATCAGCGCCCTAACAGGCACACGGACGATCTGCCATCTGCGCAGGCTTGTTACCCGCTGCCCCTAAAGGGGCATTATCTTTCCCCAGCATTGTCAACTGTCTCTGCGTAATACCCTCGACACCAGAATGCTCTCTTTCTACGCCTTTCCCTTCGCATCGCTTTAAGCATATCTGAACCCCACGCCGATCGTGGGAGTTGGATTACAAAAAAGGGGCGCTTCTGCGCCCCTTTCCAAAACATTT
>CAZKJW010000173.1:0-2958 GCA_964553125.1 uncultured Oscillospiraceae bacterium | reverse complement strand
TCTTGTCTTTCCCTACTGTATCTACGTAATACCCTCGACACCAGAATTCTCTATTTCTACGCCTTTCCACTCGCATAGCTTCCTCAGCATTTTCTCTATTGCCTCCCGCTTCTCTCCATAAAATACTTTTCGCCCGTGCTTCGGTGCAAACACTACATGGTATTTGCAATTCCATTTCGTATGTGCTAAACTTTTTCGTCACTCATCCTTGTGACCTCCTTTTGTTATCAGTGCAGTTGGCGGACCGCATCTCCATTTTAACAAAAGGAGTTTTCCTTTCTTACTCATAGCTTTAAGCTTTTTTGAACCCCACGCCTAGCGTGGGGTTTTCGGATTACAAAAAGAGGAGAACGGATGACCGTTCTCCTCTTTGGTTAATGAAGGATCCTTCCCAGCTGACGGATTATTCCGCGGCCGATGCGCTTTCACCGGCAATGCGGCCAGAAACGAGGATTTCGACAATCGCGTTTCCGCCCAGACGGTTACCGGCGAAGACGCCGCCGGTGACCTCGCCTGCAGCGTAGAGGCCTTCGATCACAGTGCCGTCCTCACGCAGAACATGACGATCCAGGTCAACCTGCAAACCACCCATCGTGTGGTGTGTGGACGGACGCATGAAGCGAACCTTGAGCATGTCAATGCGATAGGTATCCGGCAGATAGTTGCCGTTTTCGTCCTTGTCAACGGAGCCGATGGTCGCCGTGTAGCCGTTCTTGGCAGGGGTCGGCGGCACGTCGGAGACGCCCATAACGTAAGCGTCATATTCGGTGATGGTCTTTTCAATCACGGCTGCGTCGATGCCAAGCAGTTCTGCGGTTTCCTCGAGCGTGCAGTAATAAGTGCGGCCTTCAACAGCCAGCGTGCGCGCATCGGACGAAGCTCCGCCGCTCGCACCATTGGACAGTTCAATGTAAACGCCCTTTTCGTCGCCGTAATCGAATGCGCCCTGAGAGAGCACGTCGCGTTCGGCAGACTCATCGACATAACGCTGACCGGCGTTTTCGTGTTCAGCGGAAGCGATGAAGATAACGTTTTCACCCGCGCCGCCCGCGAGGTCGCCGTTGTCCACCCAACCGAGGGGCATCAGCTGCGCATAGCCCATGCCGGTTACGGCAGCGCCGACTTCCTGCGCCATGAGAATTCCGGAGCCGTCCGCGGAGGAACGGTTGGTGGTCTGGAGATCCGCCGTCAGGTTGGCATCAGACCAGTATTTGTTCGTGTCAATGACCATGTCAATATTTGCGCCATAGCCGCCAGTCGCAAGAATCACACCCTTGGTCGCGTGCAAGATGACTTCGGTGCCGTCATAGCGAACAGCCTTGACGCCGATCACTTTGCCGGCCTCATCAACGAGGAGTTCCTTGGCGGTGGTACGGGTCATGATGGTGTTCTTTTCATTTGCGGAGAGGATGGTGTTCTCCGGAACCTTAAAGTATGCGCCCCATTTGCCGGAGTATTCCACGCCGTCCACAACGCCGCCGGATACACCGTTGATGCGCTGCCACAGGCAACCGATCAGCGTAGAGGTGGTGCGTTTCGCAGAGAAGGTTGCGCCCTGTTCGGCGAGCCATTCCTTGACGCTATACGCATTGCGGACAACCTGCGCAACGAGATCATAATCGTTGTAGATCCATTCGGTTTTGTCGGCGCTCAGGCGCAGACCGCCGTAGTAGGTCTGGAAGATGTGCAGTTCTTCGGTGGAGAAGAGCGTCAGATCAGTTTCCAACGCGCCTGCGGCCATTTTTTCCTCGGCATATGCCATGTAGACCTTGATCTGCTCCTTCAGGGTCTGGAGCGTCGGGAGGAATTCGGCGTGTACGCCGCGTTCGGAGAGATTGTAATCGTCCACGGTCATCTTCACGCTCGTATCGGCAATCGTGCCGTCGAACGGTTCTTCGGACCAGTTGAGAATCCTCTCAAGCGTGGCGAGGTTGCCGAGATTGCTCTTGGATTTTTCTACTTCGCCAAAGATCGGGTCGATGCCGGTAGTTGCATCCGGATCATCCGGATCGAACACATACGCATCTGCAACGGCCTGGAACGAGCCGCCCGAAACGAGCGTGTTGCCGCCCATCTCAACGTTGGCTTCCAGCACGATGACAGTTGCGCCGTTCTGTGCGGCAGCCGCGCCGGCAGCCATACCGGCGCCGCCCGCGCCGACAATGACGATGTCGTAGGTATCTTCAATGGTTTCCTGCGCTTCATAGGCAAAGGGGATGCCGCCCTTATTCAGCGCAGCAACGTCGCAGCCGGCCTGCTGCGCCGCATCACGGACGGCGCTCAGGATGGTGTTGCTTGTTACAGTTGCGCCGGAAACGGTGTCCACGCCGGTGGAGTTGAAGGCGATGATATTATCAATCATGATAGAGATCGCCGGCTCGCCAACGTGTTCGGTTTCGCCATGGGAAATCACGTCGATTGCCTCAATAGCGGTTTCAGAGAAGGTAACGGCCAGTTCGATGGCGGCGTTATAGCCGGTCGCCGATGCCGTATAGGTCCCCGGAGTGAAAGCGATTTCTGCGGTCTGCAGGGTTTCGCCGTTCGCTGCCGCAAGCGCTTCCTTTGCCGCTGCTTTGATTGCTTCGCTTGTCACGGTTGCGCCGGCAACTGCGTCCACATCGGCGCTGTTTGCTTCAATAATTTTTGCGGGAAGCTGCTCGATTGCGTTCGAGCCAACGCCCGCGGTTTCGTTCTCGCCGGTAACGACAACGTCGGTGATTTTTTCGCCGTCAACGGTCACAGCGACCTTCACAGCGCCGCCGAAGCCCTGTGCTTCCGCTTCATAGGTGCCGGCAGTGTAGGCCTGCGCGTTTATGCAGCAGAGCAACATTACAGCGACCAGCAGAAGGCTTGTCCATTTTTTCATCAGGTTTTCCCTCCTTTTTTACTCATGCGTGTAACTGAAGTTTCGCATGTGAGAATATTTTAAAACAGTAAAGTCGGTTTACGGTCAAGGGA
>CAZKJW010000172.1:0-3040 GCA_964553125.1 uncultured Oscillospiraceae bacterium | reverse complement strand
TGCGCGGTCGGCTCGCTCTGCGGGGCGGGCGCTTCCGTTGCGGCTTCCGTCGCCTCGGGCGTCGCGTCGATGACCGGATCCGCGTCAATTAGCGGCAGCGTGGTCAGGATTTCGTCCTCCGGGTTGAGCGGCTCGGCGTTTTCGAGCAGCTCGCCGTTTTCATCGGCGGGATACCACACGTTCTCGCCGCGATCGCGGCTGCCGAACACGCGATACTCCGTCACGCCGTCGGGGTTCGTGTAGGCGTACACGCCGTTTTCGCCGGCAGTGTAATGCGCCGGAATTTCGTCGGGTGTCGCGGACTCAAAGCCCTGCACATGGGCGACGAAATCATCGTAGGGATCAATGGGCGCGCCCTGCGCGTCCAGAACAGTGCCGTTCTCATCGGCGGGATACCACGCGGCGGGAGCGCCGTTGAGGCGGCCGTAGACGCGGTAATCCTCCGTGCCGTCGCGCTTTTCAACGGCGTAGACGCCGTTTTCGCTGCGCTCATAGTAGGTGGGAACCTGCTCGGGTTCCTCGGCGATGAAGCCTTCCACATAGTCGGCGTAGTCCTGCGCGGGATCGACCGGCTGCGCGCCGTCGGCCACAGCGCCGTTCTCATCGCACGGATACCACGCGTTTCCGGCGGACAGATAGCTGTCGTAGTCGCCGTAGACGCGGTACAGGCGGTTGCCCTCGCGGTCGGTCACGGCGTACACGCCCTCGGCCACGCGCTCATAATACGCGGGAACCTCCTGCGGTTCGACGGGCACGAACTTCGGCGCGGGAATCGTCGCTAGATCGGAAGCGGGGTCAACGGGCAGCGCGTCGTCGGCGACGTTTCCGGTTTCGTCGCACGGATACCACGCGGGCTCGCCGCGATCCTTGCTGCCGTACACGCGATAGTGCGTCACGCCCTCGCCATCCTCAAACATGAAGACGCTCGGGAACTTGGTGGAGAAGTAGTAGCGCGGCGCGCCGTCGGCGCGGGCGGTTTCGAAGCCCTCATAGAAGGCGGCGAAATCCTCCTCGGCGGTGACGGGCTGCGCGTCCTCGGCGACAACGCCGTTCTCGTCGCACGGATACCACGCGGCCGCCTTGCCGTCCTTCACGCCGTAGACGCGATAGACCTTGCCGCCGTCGCGGTCTTCAACGGCGTAGACGCCGTTTTCCTGCTTTTCGTAAATCGCGGGAACCTCTGCAGGCTCGCTCGCGTCAAAACCTTTGATGAACGCATCGAAGTCGGCTTCCGGGGTGGTGGGCTGCGCGTCGTCGGCGACAACGCCGTTCTCGTCGCATTCATACCACGCGGGCGCTTCGCCGTCCTTGCGGCCGTACACGCGATAGCGCGTCACGCCGTCGCGGCCCGTGAAGGCATACACGCCGCCGTTTTCTGCGTAAGCGGCGGGCGCTTCCTGCGGCTGCGCCGCGCCGAAGCCCTTCTGATACGCGTCAAAGTCGGCTTCCGGAGTGGTGGGCTGCGCGTCGTCGGCGACTGCGCCGTTTTCATCGGACGGATAGAACGCGGCTTCGCCGCCGTTCATGCGGCCGTAGGCGCGATACTCAGTCGCTCCATCACGCGTGACGAAGGAGTACGTGCCGTTCGCTTCTTTGGTGTAGGCAGCGGGCTCGTTCTCCACCGTCCACGGCACGAAGCCGGCGACGAAGCTGTCGTAATCCTGCTGCGGGGTGACGGGCGTTTCGTTCATGACGACGTTGCCGTTTTCATCGGCGGGGAAGAAGTTGGGGCCTTCGCCGCTCATCACGCCGTAGGCGCGATATTCGTCCGGCTTGGTGGAGACGCGCCAGAGACCTTCCTTGCCCTCGACAGGCTCATAGAAGGAGGGAATCTCCACGGGCGCTTCGGTGGCGACGAATCCGGGCACGGGTGTGGGGTAGGGGCGCATGCCCTCGACCATTTCATAGGTGTAGGCCACGCGCAGGCGGAACATATCGTTCACATCGCGCACGACGAAGGAAACGACCATTTCGTCGGTATAGAGCGGGGTAAGGTCATAGACCGCGGAAGCGGGCCGGTCGTTATAGCCGCCGGCGCTGACGCGCAGCACCTGCTCGCCCTGCTGGTTGACGCTGAGGAGGGAGTCCAGTTTTTCCGTATTTTCGGCGGATTCGCCGGTGATTTCGATCGCGTAATGCTGACCCGGCTCCATGTAGACGGGCAGCGGCGTCCACTCGTAGCTCTGACGCTGCGCGCGGGCGCTGTTTTCGATGGTGAGCGAAACGACAGGGTCGCTTTCGCCAGCGTTGGCGATGGACTCGGCCATGAGCGGATCGCTCAGGTCCAGCGCAAAGCCTTCCGCGGCGTATTCGGCGGTGAACCCGCCCTTTGTGCGAATCTGCGGCTCAAGCTCGATTTTCGTCATCTGCCAGTATACGGGCGCGGACGGCGCTTCCGTATAGACAGGCATATACGCGTCCGCATACGCGCAGGACGCGAACATGCACATCACGAGCAGAATCAATGCGAAATAGTAGGTCTTTCCTTTTGCAGTGCTGGCGTTTCTCACCGTAGCCCCTCCTCTGACGATAAAAAGCCATTTTCAGATATTGCCATTATATACCTTTATGGTGCAAGAATCAAGTAGGAAATCGTGGACAATCGCTTGCAGCGCTGCAAGATTCATCGGTTCGCCGCTGAAAATCGGGGCGGCGCCGGGCAATAAAAAACCGGGCCGCGAGGGCCCGGAAAGCAAGAAAGACAATTTCGCTGCGCGCCGCGCGGCAGGTTTTTTGTATGGTTATGCTTCATCCGCTTTTTTTGATGCAACGGAAACCGCGCCGCCTCCCGTTCGGATGATGTGCCCCTCCTGAATTGCCGCAAGCGTCGCGATACCGCAAACCACGCATCCGCTGTATCGCAAAGCGATAAAAGGAATCGTCAGCGGAAGTGCAAACAGCATTGAGCCCGGCGAGCCGATTCAAAACGGAGTGGACAGTCGCAAATCTGCGCCGCATGACAAAGCCGGAAACGACGGGCGGCAGCTTTATCAGGCAGACAACTGCGAACATAAAATCCGCCGCAGTATTCAGCTTTGCG
>CAZKJW010000171.1:0-3056 GCA_964553125.1 uncultured Oscillospiraceae bacterium | reverse complement strand
GCGCGGTGAATGTATAAAAAATGCAGCCGCGCGCAGAAAAATTGCGTTTTTTTCAAAAAAACGCTTGACAAGCCGAAGCGGCGGGATTATAATTCGCCCATATTCAGTTTTTAAAGCGCAGATGCGCCGGAAGGAGGCTCGCACATATGTATACCAGTTGTGCTATGGGTATGTCGATGCGTGCGGCCAAAACCGTGCGTTGTTTGCGTTGCGCTGCATGAGCTCTTTTGATGCTTATGGCCGTTCCGCATATCGCGCGGGGCGGCCTTTTTGTTTCCCGATTTTTATGCAGAGGTGATTGCAAATCATGGCTTCCAACCCTTCCCGCGAGCAGCTGCCCGTCATGATCGACATTCAGGGCGTTCGCAAGACCTTCCCGAGCGCGCACGGCGAAATCGTCGCGCTCGATAAGATCGACCTGACCATCCGGCAGGGCGACATCTACGGCGTCATCGGCATGAGCGGCGCGGGCAAATCGACGCTCATCCGCTGCGTCAACCGCCTCGAATCGCCCACCGAGGGGCGCATCCTCATCGGCGGCGAGGACATCCTTTCGGCCAAGGAAAAAGACCTGCTCCGTCTGCGCCGGCAGGTGGGCATGATCTTCCAGCAGTTCAACCTGCTCATGCAGTCCACGGTCGAAAAGAACATCATGTTCCCGATGGAAATTTCCGGCGTGGCGAAGGATCAGGCGCGCAAGCGCGCCAAGGAGTTGCTGGAAATCGTCGGCCTTTCCGAGAAAGCGAACGCCTATCCCGCGCAGCTTTCCGGCGGCCAGAAGCAGCGCGTGGCCATCGCCCGCACGCTTGCAACCAACCCGACCGTGCTCCTGTGCGACGAAGCTACCAGCGCGCTCGACCCGATGACCACCAAATCGATTCTCGAGCTGCTGCAAAAGCTCAACCGCGAGATGGGCATCACGATCGTCGTCATCACGCACGAGATGCAGGTCATCCGCCAGATCTGCACGCAGGTTGCCATCATCGACGGCGGACGCATCGCCGAAAAGGGCGACGTCGCCGAGATTTTCACCAACCCGCGCACACCGGCGGCGCGCCGCCTGTTCGGCATTCCCGAGGGCGGGCGCGGCAAGGGCGGCCAGTGCGTGCGCATCGTGTTCGACGGCGGCAGCTATGTCGAGCCGATCGTATCGGAAATGGTGCTGGAGCTGGGCGAGCCGGTGAGCATCCTGCAGGCGGATATCCGCTATATCCGCGATCGCAGCATCGGTCAGATGATCGTGCGGCTGCCGCAGAGCGAGGACGGCGCGCAGCGCGCCATTCGCTACCTGCGTGACCGGAACCTGACGGTGGAGGAGGTTGAAGAAAGCGATGTCGGCTAAGCTGTGGGCCGAAATCGGCCTTGGAATTTACGAAACGTTCTACATGACGGTGGCTTCAACGCTGCTGGGCTATGTGATCGGTCTCCCGCTGGGCGTGGTGCTGGTCATCACCCGCAAGGGCGGCATCCGCGAAAACGCGGCGCTGAATCAGACGCTGGGCGTGGTGGTCAACGTGATGCGCTCCATCCCGTTCCTGATCCTGATGATTGCCATCATCCCGTTCACGCGCTTTGTGGTCGGCAAGAGCTACGGCTCCGTCGCCACCATCGTGCCGCTGACGGTGGCGGCGTTCCCGTTCATCAGCCGCATGGTGGAATCCTCGCTGGCCGAGGTGGACGGCGGCGTCATCGAAGCCGCGCAGGCCATGGGCGCGACGCCCATGCAGATCATCCGCAAGGTGTATCTGCCCGAGGCGACTCCGTCGCTGATTTCCGGCGCGGCGATCGTCTCCACGAACGTCCTAGGCTACTCCGCAATGGCCGGTTCTATCGGCGGCGGCGGTCTGGGCGCAATCGCCATCAACTACGGCTATTACCGCTTCAACGCCGAAGTGATGGTCGTCTGCATCGCCATTATGGTTGTGCTGGTGCAGATCATGCAGCTGGTCGGTACGAGGCTGTCGGTCAAATTAGACCATCGGCTTCGCTGACATAAATAACCCACGGAACATTTCGGGGAATA
This sequence comes from uncultured Oscillospiraceae bacterium, assembly GCA_964553125.1. GTDB lineage: Bacteria > Bacillota > Clostridia > Christensenellales > Aristaeellaceae > Aphodomonas. The sequence continues at coordinate 1,033 of CAZKJW010000171.1, read as the reverse complement.
TTCTTAAGGAGGACGGAAACCATGAAAAAACTGCTTTCTCTCGTTCTGACCCTGGCGCTTGTTCTTTGCGCCGCGAACGCTTTTGCTCTTGAAAAGGTTACCATCGCTGCGACGCCCGTGCCGCACGTTGTCATCCTGGAGTTTATCGCCCCCTTCATGGAGGAGCTGGGCTACGAGCTGGACATCAAGACCTTCACCGATTACGTGCTGCCCAACAACGTCGTTGAGTCCGGCGAAATCGACGCGAACTACTTCCAGCACACCGCTTACCTCTACGACTTCAACGCCAACAACGGCACGCACCTTGTGCCCGTGATCCCGGTTCACTTCGAGCCCATGGGCGTGTTCAAGGGCAAGTGCGAAAGCCTTGAATCCCTCAAGGACGGCGCGACCATCGGCGTGCCGAACGACACCTCCAACGAATATCGCGCGCTGGCGCTCCTGCAGCAGCTGGGCCTGATCACGCTCGATCCCAACGCAGGCGTTTCCGCCGGCAAGGTCGATATCATCGACAACCCCAAGAACCTCAAGATCGAAGAACTCGAAGCCGCGCAGCTGCCCCGTATGCTGAACGATTTTGATCTCGCCGTTATCAACGGCAACTACGCGCTGGACGCGGGTCTCTCCCTGCTGACGGACGCCGTCGCCAGCGAGACGAGCGAGTCCGAAGGCTACGACAGCCGCGTGAACTACATCGTCGTCAAGGAAGGCAACGAGGAAGCGCCGTGGATCAACGCGCTCCGCGAATGCCTCGCCCGTGAGGAAACGCAGCAGTTCATCGAGGAAACCTACGCCGGCAGCGTCGTGCTCGCGCTTGACGCCGTGCTTCCGGAGGAATAAGGGGTCGGGATACGATGCTTTTTGCGAGAGAGGGTCTTCTTTCGGGAGAAAGAAGGCCCTCTCTCTCGCTCTCACCCAAGAAAGCCGGTAGGGGAACGAAAACGTTGCGCGGGATGTATGCGCAGCGGTTTGGGTTTTGGGGGACGTGGGGAGACGTTTTTGCGAGAGAAGGCCTTCTTTCAGGAGAAAGAAG
>CAZKJW010000170.1:0-3066 GCA_964553125.1 uncultured Oscillospiraceae bacterium | reverse complement strand
GTGCCCCCCGCCTTGCAAATTGCGCGGCGCGGCTGTATACTGTCAGGCGAAGCGGCGCGCTGTTTTTTCGCAGGGCGCGCCGAAAAACCGCTGAACGGAGATTCTGCCCGATGAAACCTATCTTTTCCAGCGCGGCCAACGCGGGCGTGCTGATTGAATACGGCGGCGTCCGCCTTTTGCTTGACGGCATCCGCCGCGCGCCATTCGCGCCGTTCCTGCCCACGCCGCCGCAGATCCTCGACGAAATGCTCCGCGGCGCGGAAACCTCGCGCTGGCGCAACGTCGATTATCTGCTCTTTTCCCACCTGCACCCCGATCATTTCGACGAGGCCGCCGTGCAGGCGTACCTTGCCGCCAATCGCGTGCGCGAAATTTTTGCGTCTGAGTGGCCCTTTGCCGCGCAGGGCGCGGCGAAAATCAACGCCTTCCCGCTGTCAAACGGCGGACGGCGCGATTTTGCGCTTGCGCCGGATCTCGCGCTGCGCGCCATCGGCACGGCGCACGCGGGCGAACAGTTTGCCTCCGTGCGCAATCACGCCTATCTGCTGACGCTCGGTGAAACACGCGTTCTGTTCGTCGGCGACGGTGACTACGTTCCGGACTGGTACCGCGCCGCCGGCACGGTGGACGCGGTGTTCGTCAACCCGCTCTTTCTCAACAGCCGCGCCATGCCCGATGTGGTGCGTCTCCTCGCACCGCAGACCGTCTATGTCTATCACTTGCCCGCGCCGGACGACGACATTCAGGCGCAGTTTTACCGGCGCGTCGCCGAGCGCGGCGCGAAGCGCCTCGACGTTCCCACCGTCTTTTTTGAATAGCGAAGCCGCATACGCGGCTTTCAGACTGTCAAAAAAAATCGTACCTACAGCAGAAGCAATTCGCCGTCTGCAAGACTCTAATCGTATCGACCGGCTTTGCCGGTCGGGCGGGGCGTTTTCCGTAGCAAAATGCAGTTTTGCGGAGGAAAACATTCATCAGCTTTCCTCGAAAGCCTCATACGCGGCTTTTTTATTGCGTGCCCTGCATGAGCCGCTCCACAAACGCGCCGTAGGCCGCCGTTCCGTCCGGCTGTGCGCCGACGGCCGCCAGATAGCCCGCGTTCACGCCGGCTGCTGCAGCCGCCGTGCGCGTGCGAGCATACGGCTCCCAGAACGCGCTGCGCGCGCAAAGCGCCTCGCGCGTCTCCTCCGAAAGCGCGCCGCAGACGCGCTCATACGCCGCCGCGTCGGTTCTGCGCAGATCCTCCAGCGCAAAGGACAGCGCGCACACCGCGCCGCTGAAGCGAAAATACGCCTCCTCCGACGCGCTGCACGCCAGATACGCCATGAGGTTTGCGTCGTCCTCGCGGGTCACGCCGCGCGCGTGCGCCGCCTCGTGGCACGCCACATACGGCAAACAGCATGCGGGCAGCGCCTCATTGACAAGCGCCTCGCCCGTGAAGGGAATGAAGACGCCCTCCGTCAGCAGGCGCGAGAGCACGCCGGAAACTTTCGACGCGCGCGGCGCGGCAAACCCGCCCGCCGGAACGCCCAGCCGCTGCGCCGCCGCATCCATCACGCCGGGAACGGCGGCGAAAATCGTCGCAGCATCCGGCGCGGCAGACGCATTCGCGGCGGCGTCCTGCGCAAGCGAGACGCACAGCTGTTCAAGCGTGACGCGTCTGCCTGAAATTTGCGCCGCAAGCGGCGCGCTCCGGCAGCTGACGCCCCATCCGCCGATGAACACAGCCAGCGCCGTCAGAAGCGCTGCGCCCGCGCGAAAAAACCGCCCCGCGCAGACTGACGCCGCCAGAAACGCCGCAAACGCGCCGCCCAGCACCCAGCACAGCGGCACGGGAAGCCCCGCCGAAAGCCGCCCTACCAGCCGCCAGCACGGCACATACACGCGCGTCAGCGCCGCCGCCCAATCCGGATGCGCGCGGCAGGCCACGCAAAGAAGCAGCGCCGCAGGCAGCGGACAGACAGCCGCCGCCCTGCGCGCCGGGGAAGAACGTCGTTTTCGCATACGCACAGCCTTTCCTGAATACGGTTTCCGTGCGTACAGTATACGGTTTTGCAAAAGAGAAAAACAATGAAAGTTTCTGGAAGACTCCTTTCGCTTGTGTACCAACCTTCAGCAAATCACGCTCCCGAAAAAGCTGAAGGAAATCTCCGAAGGTCTATTCAGCCTAAGTGGATTAAAGGAAATCGAGATTCCAGATAGTGTTACTACGATTGGTGAGAGCGCTTTCTCCGGTGTACGTTCTCTCACCAGCATTACAATTCCTGAAAACGTCACAAAGATTGGATCCAGCGCTTTTCGTGAAACAGGTCTGACCAGCGTTGTCGTTCCCGGCAGCGTACCGGAACTCGGTTGGGGTGTATTCGGAGACTGCTATCAGCTGGAAAGCGTTGTTTTTGAGGAAGGGTTCAAAGCTGTTACAAATGATTGTTTCGGCAGTTTCTGCTTTGTGAAAACCATTACGCTTCCGGCGAGCCTTGAGGAATGCCATCTTATGAAAAGCTTCGGAGGTTTTGATGTCGTCTACGCCCCGAAGGGTTCATGGGCTGCCGAGCATTTCAGCGAAGTTCAAGGCACTGAGGTTCGCTTCACCAACTGACCGCATCCGTTCCCCCCCTGCCGCCCTCCGCGCTGCTCTGCGCCGGGCGGCTTTCTTTGCGCCGGGGTTCCCCCTCCGGGGCGCCCTGCGCCCCCAAATTCCGAAAATTTCTTGACAAATGCCCCCTCTGCCGCTATCATTCAAGCTAATGGAAACAAAGGAGTTGATATACGTGGAGCTTACCATGGACAAGCTCGTTGCGCTCTGCAAGGGCAGAGGCTTTATTTATCCCGGTTCTGAAATTTACGGCGGTCTCGCCAATTCGTGGGATTACGGCCCGCTCGGCGTGGAGTTTAAGAATAACGTAAAGCGCGCCTGGTGGAAAAAATTCGTGCAGGAGAGCAAGTACAACGTCGGCCTCGACGCCGCTATCCTGATGAACCGCGAAGTGTGGGTTGCCAGCGGCCACGTCGGCGGCTTCAACGACCCGCTGATGGACTGCAAGGCCTGCAAGGCGCGCTTCCGCG
>CAZKJW010000169.1:0-3158 GCA_964553125.1 uncultured Oscillospiraceae bacterium | reverse complement strand
CAATGCTGACGTGCGCATAACCTCGTGAACATGGTCTTACGCGATCACATGGCAATCCATGAAAGCGACGGTTTGCTGCAAACAAAAAAGGCCGTTCAACGGCCGAAAAAAGCAGATCCTACTAAGAGTACATATTTGCAAAACTCCGCCCCTTGCCGGAGCGTAATTCACAGTACATTTTCCCCTGCAACGCTTGCGCCGCCCGCAGCGAAGCGAAAAACGGCGTCAGTTTGCAGGCTGCTGCGGCAACGCGTCTGGCGAGATAAAAAGCTCGGGCTCGTTTTTGATCAGCTGGTGAAGGGCGTTGGTCGTTGTGGGTCTGCTTCGGTTGCAGATCATGGCAATCTGATCGTGCGTGAGCTGGCTGATGCCGTGGTCGCGGCAGAATTTGACGACGTAGCGCACGGCGCTGTAGGCGCTGCCGCCGCCAACCTCCTTCATCATCTGACCGACTTCAAACGTGCAGGTTTGAAAGCACGTATTGATGACGGTTTCGCGAAAGGACTCGCTTTGGTGATACAGCTGGCTGACAACGTCAACATCCCAGAATGCGGCGGCGCATTCCTTCATGCAAAGAATGTCGTATGGTTCTTCCAAGGTGGGGGTAATGTGGAGTACCATGTCGGCGCGGATAAGCGCTCCGCCGCTGATCATGCCGCAGGTCGTGGCTTTTTGCGAGCAGTCGCCGGGCAGCGTGTAAACCATAAGCCCTTCCGTCAGGAAGACAAAATCGTTCTTAAAGTACGCATGGGAGAGCCATTGTCCCTGCGGATAACGCTTGATGCGGCAGCACGCGCAAAGATCGCCGAGCAATTCTTTGGAAAAAGCCGAGCAGAAAGAATTGGCGGCATACGGACAGCTCATGGACATACCCTCCCGTGGAAACTTCTTCTCATTAAAGTATAATATACCATGAATCAAAGGCCGGGAAAAGACAAGCAGGATGATTTTGTAAAATTTTTTACAGACTTTCTGTATGAATTCTTACTGCTGACGCGCTTCCCTTTCTGCGATACTGATACACAGACGGCGCAGGCTTGATGCGCCGCCTGAAATTCGCGGAAGAGGAGAGGAATCAGTCATGAAGGTCAAACGTTTTTTGGGCTGCTTTCTTGTCGCAATGCTGCTTGCTTCATTGTTGACAGGCGCGGCGGGCGCAGCGGAAACCGTATCTGCGGAGGCAGATGAGCGCAGCGCGAAAGAAATCGTGCTCGATATGATTGCTGAAAACCAGCAGACCTATGCGCCTGTGGTCAAGACACTTGAAAATGGAGTGCAGGTGCAGCGCACGCCGCAGGATGAGGGAATCTACAATATTACGGTGCTTAACGCCGACAACCGCGGCTGCTATGCCTGCCATAGCGACCTGTACGAGACGATCTGCGGTCTGAACATGAGCTCATGGATGTGGGGGCTGGTTGGAACGCATCACTTCGTCAAGTATGACGGTCAGGTGGAAATGACCGTGAAGAACTGTCTGGAATGCCACGAGGGCAGTTCGGATGTCAAAACCTATCTGCATGGCATTCACAGCAGAAGCAACGCTTTTACGCAAATGGGCGGCGATTGCATGTCCTGCCATTTCGTGACGGGCGATGGCGAAATGGCGCTTTGGGATAACCAGAAGCACACGGTGCTTCGCGGAATCGTTGCGGCGGACGCATCGACGGGCGAGTTCAGCTACGATCATGAGACGCTGTCCGAAGAACCGCTGTTCAACCTGAGTTGGGCTTCGCCCAGCGAATACTCCGAGGAAATGGCGTTTGAACGCTATCTGGATGATCTCATCGGCGTGAAGCGGGATCCGGCGGAGTTCTTCGGCACGTTTGAAGATTGGGAGATCACCGTTGAGGGCGAGGTGGAGAATCCCCTCACGTTCACGCTTGGTGAGCTGATCGACATGGGCCTTTCGCAGACGACGGTGATGGCGTTCGAGTGCGCGGAAAACAGCACCACCGGCGCGCTGATCCGCAATGCGGAAGTGACCGGCATTCCCGTCGCGGCGCTGGTGGAAATGGCCGCGCCGAAGGAGACCGCAAACTTCGTTTACAGCCAGGATCAGGCGCAGCAGTATCGCTATCAGTGCCCGATGACGATGGAATGGCTGGCTTCGCACGAAGCGCTGCTGGTCTATGAGGTCAACGGCGAGCGGCTCTCTCTGGCCGAGGGCTATCCGGTTCAGATCTGGGTTCCGGGCTATGACGCCGGCTATTATATCAAGCATGTCAACAGGATTGTGGTCGCCAGCGAATACACGTACGAAGAAATCCGCTACGGAAGCGGCGCGCCGACGCAGGCGATTTTCTACACGCAGGAGGGCCAGGTGATTGCCGCGAACGAGCCGTATACCTTTGAAGGCTTCGCCTTTGCGCGGAATCTGCCCATCAGCGCGATGGAGTTCTCGCTCGATCAGGGCGCGACGTGGGCGCGCTTTGACACCAACGACGGCGTCGTCGGCCCTTGGACGTACTGGCGCTATACTTTCACGCCGGAACAGGAAGGCGCATATGTGCTGTGTGTCCGCGCTATTGCGGGAGAAGGCACGGCGGCAGATGATTACGCCGAAGTTCTGGTCAATGCACAGTAAGGAAGGGGATGCGATCATGAAAAAGTCTGCAAAGAAAATCGTCTCCGCGCTGGCCGGTTCTTCCATGCTGGTTTCCGGCGTTGTCGCGCAGGCGGAGGTGGAAACGCCCGTCGCCGTGACGGAAGCGCAGGCCGCAGAATTTGCGAAGGTTGCCAATGTTGAAGGCGAATTCGCCTTCGATCAGAACGTGCTCTCTCCGGCGGACGATGTGTTCAATCTGTTCGGCACCGTGTTGACCGGCATGTGCGCCAAGCCCGCCTACGAAATGGAAAACGGCAAGACGGATTATTATGTCAACGTCGGCGGAAAGATAGCGAAGTCCTATACGGTCGATTTGAAAAAATCGGCGGGGCAGACCAGCCGGACGCTGCTGTGCGCGTGCTCTACCGGCGCGGCGACGGCCAATGTGAACGTCGTTGGCGTGAAGCTGGAGAACGTGCTTTCGCTCGCCGAAATGGCGGAGGACGTCAATACGCTCAAGGTGAAGGGCTCGGACGGATACACCATGTCGATGCCGCTGAAATACGCGCTGGAAAAGCAGGCGATGGTGGTCTACAAGGTGAACGGCGAG
>CAZKJW010000168.1:0-3382 GCA_964553125.1 uncultured Oscillospiraceae bacterium | reverse complement strand
CGTGCCGCCGCGCATTTCGGGGCCGTAGCTAGGCAGCCAGCTGACCTCACGCCCCTCCATCATGCCGCCGTAAGCCAGCATTTTGCCGGCAAAAAGCACGCCCTGTCCGCCGAAGCCGGCAATGAGAATTTTCTCCGTCATTTTGCCACCTCCGCATATTTGTCCTTGTACACGCCGAGCGGATAATAGGGAATCATTTTGTTTTCCACCCAGCCCAGCGCTTCCTGCGGAGTCATGCCCCAGTTGGTCGGGCAGGCGGAAAGCACCTCGACGAGCGAGAAGCCCTTGCCCTCCAGCTGATAGGTGAACGCCTTTTTGATTGCCTTTTTGGCGGCGCGCACATGCGCGACGGAGTTGACCGCCACGCGCTCCAGATACGCCGCGCCGTCCACCTGCGAAAGCATCTCGCACACCTTGACCGGCCAGCCGACCGCCGCCGTGTCGCGCCCGTAGGGCGAAGTCTGCGTGACCTGACCGGGCAGCGTCGTGGGCGCCATCTGTCCGCCGGTCATGCCGTAAATGGCGTTGTTGACGAACACGACGGTGATATTTTCGCCGCGTGCGGCGGAATGCACCGTCTCCGCCGTGCCAATGGCGGCCAGATCGCCGTCGCCCTGATAGGTGAACACGACGTTCTCCGGGCAGGCGCGCTTGAGGCCCGTCGCCACGGCGGGCGCGCGGCCGTGCGCCGCTTCGACCATGTCGCAGTTGAAATAGTTATAGGCAAACACCGCGCACCCCACGGGCGCGACGCCAACCGTTTTCCCTTCCACGCCCAATTCGTCGATGCACTCCGCCACCAGCCTGTGGATGATGCCGTGCGTGCAGCCGGGGCAATAGTGCAATTCGCAATCCGCCAGCGCCTTGGGTTTTTCAAACACAATCACAGCCTGTCGCCTCCTTCCGCCTTTTCGATTGCGGCCAGCACTTCCTGCGGCGAGGGAATCACGCCGCCCACGCGGTTGCAAAGATAGACCGGCCTTGCGCAGCGAATGGCGAGCTCGATATCCTCGATCATCTGACCCATCGACAGTTCAACCGACACAAACGCCTTGCAGCGCTTTGCCGCCTCGCGCAGCGTCTCTGACGGGAACGGCCACAGCGTCGTCGGGCGAATCATGCCCACCTTCTTGCCCTGCGCGCGCGCGGCCTTGACGGCGTTGAGCGCCACGCGGCTGGCAATGCCGAAAGCGACGATGCAAATCTCCGCGTCGTCCATCTCATAAGAGACGGCGTGCGCCTCGTTCTTTTTCACTTCTTCATAGCGCGCGAAGCGGCGAAGGTTTTCCTTTTCCAGCTCCTCGGGCTTAAGGAAGAGCGAATTGCAGATATTGTGCGACCGCTGCATCCGCGTTCCGTTCGTCGCCCACGGCTTTTCAAACACCTTCGGCTCGCCGTAATCGAGCGATACGGGCTCCATCATCTGCCCGAGCGTTCCATCGGCCAGCAGCATGACGGGCATACGATATTTGTCGGCCATTTCAAAGCCGTGGAAGGCGAAGTCCGCCATCTCCTGCACGGAGCCGGGCGCGAGCACGATGCAGTGATAGTCGCCGTGGCCGCCGCCGCGCGTCGCCTGGAAATAGTCGCTCTGCGACGGCTGAATGCCGCCCAGTCCCGGGCCGCCGCGCTCAACGTTGACGATCAGGCACGGCAGGTCGCTGCCTGCCATATAGGAAATGCCTTCACCCTTGAGCGAAATTCCGGGGCTGGACGAGCTGGTCATGGCACGCTTGCCCGCCGCCGCGACGCCCAGCACCATGTTAATCGCTGCAATTTCGCTTTCTGCCTGCAGGAACGTTCCGCCGATTTTCGGCATACGCTTTGCAAAATACGCCGCCACCTCTGTCTGCGGCGTGATGGGATATCCGAAGTAGTGCCGGCAGCCCGCGGCAATCGCGGCCTCTGCCAACGCTTCGTTGCCCTTCATCAGAACCTTTTCCGCCATGCTATCGCCTCACTTCTCCACCGTAATCACGCAGTCCGGGCACATCGTCGCGCAGAACGCGCAGGCGATGCACGCCGCCTGATCGGTCATCTCCGCCGGGTGATGGCCTTTTTTGTTGATCTTCGTTCCGCTCAGCCGCAGGATATGCTTCGGGCACGCGTCCACGCACAGCCCGCATCCCTTGCAGCGATCCTCCAGAAACGTTACCTTTGCCATATTTGCTCCTCCAGAAACGGCACATCCTGCCGCTGTGTGATTTGAATAGGAAACAGATTGTCGATTTTTCCCCGCAGAGCGGGGATGATTTCGCTGCGCGCCGCCGTCGCCACAAGCGGAAGCCCCGCTGCGCGCGCCACCTGTTCGGCCAGCGCGGTGCTTGCAAGCACCGTCTCCGCCGTCGTCTCCGTGCCGAGGTTGGTGTTGTTCACAACGCCGGTGAACGGCAGACGCGCCACGCGCTCGATCTCGCCGAGCACCTGCATCGCGCCGGAAACATCGCGCGTCAGCGGGCGCAGGCCGTTGAAAACAAACAGCATCTCATACGCGGCCTCGTCCGCAATTCCGGGCGCATAGCGCCCCAGCGCCGTCGCACCCCGCTCGTCGCCGCCCACGTCGGCCACGGCGTAAGCGTCGCGCCTGTCGCAAATGGCGTATGCCTCCTGCGGCAGCGAGGGCACGTCCACGTTGGAATTTGCAAAGGGCGAAGCGATCAGCTCCACGCCGTGCGCCTCCAGCACGCGGCGGCTGTCCTCCGCGCGGAAATAGGGGTTGACCACGTCCAGATCGGCGAGCAGCACAGGCCGCCCCGTTTCGCGCAGGCGCAGCGCCCAGTTCACCGCGAGGTTCGTTTTGCCGCTGCCGTAATGGCCGGCGAAAACGAACACACGCGCGCTTGCCGCGTCCATCACAGCGCCTTCGTCCAGCCGTGCGTGTCGGGCAGGCGGCCGTACTGAATGCCGGTCAGCTCGTCATAGAGCCGCTGCGTCACGGGGCCGATCTTGAAATCGTTGATGGTATACGCCTTGTCGTGGAACGACAGTTCGCCGATGGGCGACACAACCGCGGCCGTGCCGCAGCCCCACGCTTCCTGAAGCCTGCCTTCTTCCAGCGCCGTGAAGATTTCCTCCGCCGAAAGCAGCCGTTCCTCCACCTCGTAGCCCCAATCGCGGAGCAGCTGGATGCAGCTGCGGCGCGTCACGCCCGGCAGAACGCTGCCCAGCAGCGCCGGCGTGATGACCTTGTGGTCGATCATGAACATGACGTTCATCGCGCCCACTTCCTCAACGTACTTGCGCTCCACGCCGTCCAGCCAAAGCACCTGCGTGTAGCCCTTCTTTTCGGCGTACATGCCGGCGCGGCTCGAGGCGGCATAGTTGCCGCCGCACTTGGCGTAACCGGTGCCGCCGCGCACAGCGCGCACATCGCGCGTTTCGA
>CAZKJW010000167.1:0-3392 GCA_964553125.1 uncultured Oscillospiraceae bacterium | reverse complement strand
AAAAAACCTGAAAAAATCTGCAAATTTGCCCGGTTTCCGGTTGACAGCGGCCCGCTTTTTTGGTAAAATAACACTTGCGTTTGCAGACTTCGCTAGCCCCGGGTCTGGGGACGCGCGCATAGATACTTCTGGGAAAGCGAATGACCAGCGCGATCCCGTCCACAATTAGCAGGAGGAAAGCCTCGTGAACACGTTCATGGCCAAGCCCAACGAAGTTGAGCGCAAGTGGTATGTTGTAGACGCTGAAGGCATGGTGCTCGGTCGCCTTGCCAGCCAGGTCGCCTCGATTCTGCGCGGCAAGAATAAGCCCACCTACACCCCCAACGTCGATACCGGCGATCATGTGATCATCATCAATGCCGATAAGGTCGTTCTCACCGGCAACAAGCTGAACGACAAGATTTATTACCATCACACCGGTTATGTCGGCCATATGAAGGAAACTCCTTACAGCAAGCTGATGGCTGAAAAGCCCGAGTTCGCTGTGAAGAAGGCCATTGTCGGCATGCTGCCGAAGGGCCCTCTGGGTCGCAAGATGGCTACCAAGCTCCGCGTGTACGCTGGAGCGGAGCACGGGCACGAAGCGCAGAAGCCTGAAGTGCTCAAACTCTCTTGACGCGGTAAGGAGGAAGAATCATGGCTCAGGTTTCCTATCAGGCTGTTGGCCGCCGCAAGCACGCTGTGGCTCGCGTCCGTCTCGTGCCCGGCGACGGAAAAATCACCATCAACAAGCGCGATATCGATCAGTATTTCGGGCTTGAAACCCTGAAGATGACCGTGCGTCAGCCCCTGACGCTCACGGATACCCTTTCCCGCTTTGACGTGATCGTCAACGTGCTGGGCGGCGGTCTGGCCGGCCAGGCTGGCGCGATCCGTCACGGCATCGCCCGCGCCCTCTGTGTGGCGGATGCGGATCTCCGCAGCCCCCTCAAGAAGGAAGGCTTCCTCACGCGCGACCCGCGCATGAAGGAGCGCAAAAAGTACGGCCTCAAGGCCGCCCGTCGTGCGCCTCAGTTCAGCAAGCGCTGAGAAAACGACGATTCAACCGAAAAGGTACATCCCCCGAAATCTGCGGATTCCGGGGGTTTCTTTTTGCCGCCGGACGGACGAGACGCTATCCACGCTGCAATGCACCACCACCGAAAAAACAATCGCGCCCCGAAGCGATGCATCATCGGGACGCGTATTTTTTTTTGCGGGCGCGCATACGCGCTTTGCCCGCAGGAAACGTAGCGTGCCAACCGCACAGCCAAACAATCCGAACCGGCAACGGCAGCACTGCGCCATCCGCGCGGCATTGCGCTATTGCGGGGGCGCATATGCGCTTTGCCCGCCGGACTTGCTACGCACTTCCCCCACAGTTCGTGCAAGCCGACCCGGCAACGGCAGCACTGCGCTATCTGCGCTACCCTGCGCCACCATCGAAAAACAATCGCGCCCCGAAGCGATACGTCTCCGGGGCGCGCCATTTTTTGTGGGACGCGCATATGCGCTTTGTCCGCAGGAAACGCCGCGCGCCAACCTCACAGCCAAACAATCCGAACCAGCAACAGCTACACCTCGCCATCCGCGCGGCCTTGCGCCACTACCGAAAAAACAATCGCGCCCCGAAGCGATACGTCTCCGGGGCGTGCCATTTTGCGGGCGATGCGCATACGCGCTTTGCCGCGGGAAACGTAGCGTGCCACCCCCCGCAGCCGGACAATCCGAACCGGCAACGGCTATACCGCGCCATCCGCGCTGCAATGCACTACCACCGAAAACAATCGCGCCCCGAAGCGATGCGGTTTCGGGGCGCGCCATTTTTTATGGGACGCGCATACGCGCCTTTACGGTGCTGCAAACCCGCCGCACGGCTCCCCGCAGAGCGGGCAGACCTTCGGCGGAGTCGCGCCGACGGCGGTATAGCCGCAGCGCAGGCACTTCCATTCGACGGGCGCGGCGGGCTTTGCGTCGTCGGCTGCGCGGAGAAACGCTGCTTCATGCGTCGCCTCGACCTTCGCCGTCATTGCAAACTGCGCGGCGATGCGGGTGAAGCCCTCCTCGCGCGCGATCTGCTCGAACTCCGCGTAGGCGCGCGTCCATTCTTCGCGCTCGCCCGCGGCGGCCTGTGTCAGCGCGTCTGCGGCTTCGACGCTCAGACCGAGCGCGCCGAACCAGATGCTCGCGTGGGTAAACTCGTTTGCCGCCGTTTCGCGGAAAAGCCGGGCGAGCGCTTCCTGCCCTGCGGCGCGAAGCGCCTGCGCATAAACGTCGTAGCGCGTGCGCGCGGCGCTTTCTGCGTTGAACGCCGCCCAAAGGTTCTTTTCTGTTCTGCTGCCTTTCAGTTCCATAAAAATAGCCCTCCTTGCGCGAGTAGTCTGCGCAGAAGGGCCGGAAATTATTGCTTTACGGGTTGGGGTACCACGTCTCGGGCGAGTCGAAGCGGTTGGCGTCGTCCCAGATGATGACGCGCGTTTTCATGGGCAGGTTGTTCCAGAGCCACTTATGGTTGTAGCCGTCTTCGTTTTTGAGTCGCTGGATGCGGATGCAGCCGTGGCTCTGCTTCGTGCCGAGATAGCCCTCGAAGGAAGAATAGTCGTGCGAACCGTCCGCGCGCACCTTGCAGGGCACCTCGTGCAGCAGGATGCCGCCGTTGATGCGGATGGCCATGTCGCAATACATATTACCGCTGGTGAAGCCGCCTGTGCGGCTGATGGTGATATACTCGCCCGCGATGGTTTCGCAGTAGTACTTGCCGTCCTGAATGAGGCCCGTGGCAACGAGCAGCTCGGTGACGCGCTCGCCGTTGTGGTAGAGGTAGAGCCGCTGCGTCAGCTTGTCGATGAGAATGCCATACTCCTGATTGACCTCGATGGTTTTCAGCGCGCTCGCTTTGACATAGCCGCGCTTGACGTCGAAGGCGTGCGCCTTTTCCTCGTCCGTTTTGGGGTTGTAGTCCTCGTCGTAGTTGGAGAACGCTTCGACGAGCACGTAGCCGTATTCGTTCGTTTCGCCGATCACGTTCAGCCCCTGCGACTGCGCATGAAGCTGCGCCACCTGCGCGCCGGTACCGTCCGGGTTTTCCATCATGTAGGCGTGAACCTTCGGCGCGGCTTTGAGGCCGCCGTCGTAGACGGTGATCGGCTTGGTCAGCGCTTCCCAGATTTTTGCGTCGTCCGTTTCGCCCGGCTTGAGCGACCAGAACGTGCCTTCGCCGCCCAGCTCGGAGTAGGGGCTGTTTTCAGGCGTGGGCGTGGGCTCTGGCGTGGGCGCGGGCGTCGGTTCGGGCGTGACCTCGGGCGTGGTTTCAAAGAACGTGTGCGCGTCATCCTGCACGGGCACGTCCGGCTGCGGCGCCGGGGTTTCGGCTTCGGGCGCTTCGCGCTGGACGAGCACCGGCACGTGGTGCT
>CAZKJW010000166.1:0-3468 GCA_964553125.1 uncultured Oscillospiraceae bacterium | reverse complement strand
GTGGGCGAGCTGCTGCAAAACCAGTTCCGCATCGGCTTCAGCCGCATGGAGCGCGTCATTCGCGAGCGCATGACGCTGCAGGATCTCGACATTGTCACCCCGCAAAGCCTCATCAACATCCGCCCCGTGACCGCGGCGATCAAAGAGTTCTTCGGCTCGTCCCCGCTGTCGCAGTTCATGGATCAGACCAACCCCCTCTCCGAGCTTACGCACAAGCGCCGCATGTCCGCGCTCGGCCCCGGCGGCCTTTCTCGTGAGCGCGCCAGCTTCGACGTGCGTGACGTTCATTACAGCCACTATGGCCGCCTCTGCCCGATAGAGACACCCGAAGGCCCGAACATCGGCCTCATCTCTTACCTGGCCTCTTACGCGCGCGCCAATGAATACGGCTTCCTCGTCGCGCCCTACCGCAAGGTGGAAAAGGGCACTTGCCGCGTCACCGATCAGGTCGACTATATGACGGCGGATCAGGAAGACCAGTTCACCGTGGCACAGGCCAGCGAGCCCGTTGACGAAAACGGCGTTCTCGTCAACAAGCGCATCACCTGCCGCCACCGCAACGACACCGTTGAGGTTAACCGCGAGGATGTCGATTATATCGACGTCAGCCCCAAGATGATGGTTTCCATCGCCACGGCGATGATTCCCTTCCTCGAAAACGACGACGCCAACCGCGCCCTCATGGGCGCGAACATGCAGCGTCAGGCCGTGCCTCTCATGACCACCCAAGCCCCCATCGTCGCCACCGGCATTGAGCATAAATGCGCGGTCGACTCCGGCGTTTGCGTGTTGGCCGAGGGCGACGGCGTTGTCACGCGCGTTGACGCCAATTACGTCACCGTCCGCTATGACGCCGGCGAGCTGAAGGACTATAAGCTCATCAAGTTCTCCCGCTCCAACCAGGGCACATGCTTCAACCAGCGCCCCATCGTCTCCGTGGGTGACCGCGTGGCCGAGGGCGACGTGCTTGCAGACGGCCCGAGCACCAGCAACGGCGAAATCTCCCTCGGCAAGAACATCCTTGTCGGCTACATGAACTGGGAGGGCTACAACTACGAAGATGCCGTTCTCTTGAATGAGCGCCTTGTCATGGAAGACGTGTTCACGTCCATCCATATAGAAGAATACGAATGCGACTCGCGCGACACCAAGCTCGGCCCTGAGGAAATCACCCGCGATATCCCCGGCGTGGGCGATGACGCGCTGAAGTATCTCGACGAGCGCGGCATCATCATGGTCGGCGCGGAAGTCACCGCCGGTGACATTCTCGTCGGCAAGGTCACCCCCAAGGGCGAGACCGATTTGACCGCCGAAGAGCGCCTCCTGCGCGCCATATTCGGCGAAAAGGCGCGCGAAGTGCGCGACACCTCGCTCAAAGTGCCCCACGGCGAGAGCGGCATCATTGTCGACGTCAAGGTGTTCACCCGCGAAAACGGCGATGAGATGAACCCCGGCGTCAATCAGGTCGTCAGAGTTTACATTGCGCAAAAGCGCAAAATCTCCGTCGGCGACAAGATGGCCGGCCGCCACGGCAACAAGGGCGTCGTCTCCCGCATTCTCCCGCGCGAGGATATGCCTTACCTGCCCGACGGCACGCCGCTGGATATCGTTCTGAACCCGCTGGGCGTTCCGTCGCGTATGAACATCGGTCAGGTTCTGGAGGTTCACCTCGGCTACGCGGCGCATGCGCTGGGCTGGAAGGTCGCAACGCCGATCTTCGACGGCGCAAACGAAAAGGAAATCCGTGAGCTTCTGAAGGAAGCGGGCGTCGCAGAGGACGGCAAGTCTGTTCTTTACGACGGGCGCACCGGCGAGCCGTTTGACCAGCGCGTGACGGTCGGCTATCCGTACTACCTCAAGCTCCACCATCTGGTTGACGATAAAATCCATGCCCGCTCCACAGGCCCGTACTCGCTCGTTACGCAGCAGCCGCTCGGCGGCAAGGCGCAGTTCGGCGGCCAGCGCTTCGGCGAAATGGAAGTCTGGGCGCTGGAGGCTTACGGCGCGGCCTATACGCTTCAGGAAATTCTGACCGTCAAGTCTGACGACGTGACCGGCCGTGTCAAGACCTATGAGGCGATCGTCAAGGGTCACAACGTGCCCAAGCCCGGCGTTCCGGAGTCGTTCAAGGTTCTGGTCAAGGAATTGCAGTCTCTGTGCCTCGACATCAAGGTGCTCGATGAAAACGGCGACGAAATTGAGCTGCGCGAGGAGGACGAGGACGATGTCGGCTTCGGCGGCCGCGCAGTGCTGGGCGACGAGGAGCTGAGCCTGTACGACGAGAATACCGTCGGCAATGACGTGGCAGACGACGAGGCCGCAGACAACGGCTTTGAGATTCAGGATGAAGATGATGTGTTTGGCCTGCTCAGTGAGCTCGGCGGCGACACAGACAGCGATGAAATGTAAGGAGGCGGCAATACAATGAGCTATGCAACATTCGACGCGATCAAAATCGGTATTGCTTCCCCGGATAAGATCCGTGAGTGGTCTTACGGCGAGGTAAAAAAGCCGGAAACCATCAACTACCGCACGCTCAAGCCTGAGCGCGACGGCCTGTTCTGCGAAAAGATCTTCGGGCCGACGAAGGACTGGGAGTGCCACTGCGGAAAGTACAAGAAGATCCGCTATAAGGGCAAGATCTGCGACCGCTGCGGCGTGGAGGTCACGCGCGCAAAGGTTCGCCGCGAGCGCATGGGTCACATCGAGCTGGCCGCGCCGTGCAGCCACATCTGGTATTTCAAGGGCATTCCCTCGCGCATGGGTCTGCTGCTGGATATCAGCCCCCGCATTCTGGAGAAGGTTCTCTATTTTGCCAACTACATCGTCACCGATCCCGGCGACTGCCCGCTGGCAAAGAACCAGATTTTGTCTGAAAAAGAGTACCGCGACATGCGCGAGAAGTATGAAGACGACTTCAAGGCCGGCATGGGCGCGGAGGCTGTGAAGGAGCTTTTGCAGGAGATCGACCTGGAAGCGCTCTCTGAGCAGCTGCGCAGCGAATTGAAGGATGCCTCCGGCCAGAAGAAGCTTCGTATTATCAAGCGCCTTGAGGTCGTGGAGTCCTTCCGCAAGTCCAACAACGACCCGACGTGGATGGTCATGGACGTTCTGCCCGTCATCCCGCCGGAGCTTCGCCCGATGGTGCAGCTCGACGGCGGCCGCTTCGCAACGAGCGACCTCAACGACCTCTACCGCCGCGTCATCAACCGCAACAACCGTCTGAAAAGACTCATCCAGCTCTCTGCGCCGGATATCATCATCCGCAACGAAAAGCGCATGCTGCAGGAAGCAGTTGACGCGCTGATCGACAATGGCCGCCGCGGCAGAGCCGTTACGGGCGCAAACAACCGCGCGCTCAAGTCGCTCTCTGACATGCTCAAGGGCAAGCAGGGTCGCTTCCGTCAGAACCTGCTCGGCAAGCGTGTTGACTACTCTGGCCGTTCGGTTATCGTGGTCGGCCCGGAG
>CAZKJW010000165.1:2094-3529 GCA_964553125.1 uncultured Oscillospiraceae bacterium | reverse complement strand
AAAAAAGGGCGCTCCTGCGCCCTTGAAAATCCATCCCGGCCTCACGCCTTCGCCGTCTTGAAGCCGTATATCCAGTTTGCTTTCTTGTAGTAAAGGAACAGCGTCACCGTGCTCAGGCTCCACGTGATCGGGTATACCCAGTTGACGATTGCGATGCTCTGCGTCAGCGGCACCAGCACCGTCAGAAGCGTCACGCGCACCACGCACCAGAAAACCAGCATCGTCGCCATGGGCACCGTCGCGCGGCCCGCGCCGCGCAGCACGGCGGAGAAGCAATGGGAAATTGCCAGCAGGCAATAGAACAGCCCGCATGTCCGCGCCTTCTGCACGCCGAAGGCGATCGCTTCCGGCTCGTCGGTGAACAGGCCGATCAGCACGGGCGCGCACACAAACGTGATCACGCCGATCAGTTCCGCAAGCAGCAGCGAGCAGCCCACGCCGAAGCGCGCACCACGCTTCACGCGGTCGTATTCCTTCGCGCCGAGATTCTGCCCGACGAACGTCGTGATGGCGGACGTGAAGCACGTGATCGGCAGGAACGCGAAGCCCTCGATGCGCGAATACGCGCCGCAGCCCGCCATCGCCATCGCGCCGAAATAGTTGATGTTCGACTGGACGACCACGTTTGCAATGGCGATCACCGAGTTCTGCAAGCCGGAGGGCAGGCCATAGCGGATGATCAGCTTGAGCATTTCCGCATCGAAGCGGATTTTTTTCAGCGTCACGCGGTAGTTTTCCTTCACGCGCGTCAGGCGCAGCAGGCAGAGGAAAACGCTGAAGAACTGCGACAGGCTTGTCGCGAACGCGGCGCCGCCCACGCCCCAGTGAAACACCGCGATGAACACGATATCCAGCACCACGTTCATCAACGAGGAAATGATCAGATAATACAGCGGATGCTTGCTGTCGCCCACAGCCTGCATCACGCCCATGCAGCCGTTATAAAGCGACATGCCGAGCGAGCCGACAAAATACAGGCGGATGTATTGCGTCGCCTCCGCCAGCACCTCCGGCGGCGTGTCCATCCAGATGAGAATCTGCGGCGCAAGCGCCGTGCCGAATGCCGTGAGGAAAACGCCCGCCGCCGTGCTGAACGCGAGCGTCGTGTGAATGGCGAGCGTCAGGCTGCGATCGTCCTTCGCGCCGAAAAAGCGCGAAATCACCACGCCCGCGCCCATGCAGATGCCGCCGAAAAAGCCGACCAGCAGAAACACCAGCGAGCCGGACGAGCTGACCGCCGCAAGCGCGCTGCTGCCGAGCAGCCGGCCGACGATCAGCGTATCGGCCGTGTTATACAGCTGCTGAAAAAGATTGCCCAGAAAAAGCGGAATGGCAAAGCGGATGATCTGCCGCCCGATCGGCCCTTCCGTCATTCGTATCTGCGATGATTTCAAAGAACTTTCCTCTCATTTCCGTGGTTGTGGTTGGTTGGGGG
>CAZKJW010000165.1:0-1994 GCA_964553125.1 uncultured Oscillospiraceae bacterium | reverse complement strand
GCTTCTCAGCCCTCTCTTTTTGCGCACGCGCAGGCCGCGCAGGCGGGCGGCTGGGCGTTATTGTAAACCGTCTGCCCCGGCGGCACGGAGCGCGTCAGCCAGACGTTGCCGCCGATGACCGTATGATCGCCGATGCGCGTCTGCCCGCCGAGAATCGTCGCCCCGGCGTAAATGACCACGTGGCTGCCGATGTCCGGATGGCGCTTGATGCCCTTGATGGGGTTGCCGTTCTCGTCCACCTCGAAGCTCTTTGCGCCCAGCGTTACGCCCTGATAGAGCTTGACATAATCGCCGATGACGCACGTTTCGCCGATGACCACGCCGGTGCCGTGGTCGATGAAGAAATAGCGGCCGATCGTCGCGCCGGGGTGAATGTCGATGCCGGTGTTGCGGTGCGCGTATTCCGTCATCATGCGCGGCAGGAGCGGTACGCCCAGCTCGTACAGGCAGTGCGCCAGCCGGAAAATGCTGATTGCCTCAAACCCCGGATACGCCAGCATGATTTCCTCGCGGCTCTTTGCGGCGGGGTCGCCGTCATAGGCCGCCTGCACGTCGGTTTCTAGCGTTTCGGCGACGTCCGGCAGCGCGGCGTAGAAGCGCCCCACAATTTCCTCCGCGTCCCTTTCGGGCGCGACCGTGCGCAGCATGTCATGCATCAGCAGCGCGGCGCGCTGCAAATACACGCCCGTCTGCATTTCGACCAGCCCGGCCTTATACCGCTCGCCCGTGAAGATGTGCGGATACATCGCGCTGCGCACCAGTCGGATCCACTCCACCACCTGATCCTTCAGCCCGTGCATCCGCGGCGGTTCGCCCGCGTCCGCGCCGCGCACGGCGCACAGCCGTCGCGCCGCCTCGCGGATGCTGTTTTGCTCGTCCGAAAAATTCATTGCCCGCCCCCGTTCAATAAAGTCCCGCCGAAAGATAGCGGTCTCCGCCGTCCGGCAGAATGACGACGGCCGTTTTGCCGGCGTTTTCAGGGCGCTTCGCCCATTCGACCGCCGCGCACATCGCCGCGCCGGAGGAAATGCCCACAAGCACGCCCTCGCGCCTGCCGATCGTGCGCGCCATTTCAAACGCCGCGTCGTTCGTCACGCGGATCACTTCGTCGTAAACGTCCGTGTCCAGCACGTCCGGGACGAAGCCCGCGCCGATGCCCTGAATCTTGTGCGGGCCGGGCTTGCCGCCCGAAAGCACGGGGGACGCATCCGGCTCCACCGCCGCCACATGCAGGCGCGGGTTCTTCTCGCGAAGATACCGCCCCGTGCCGGTGATTGTGCCGCCTGTCCCGACGGAAGCGACGAGGCAGTCGACGCGGCCGTCGGTGTCCTCCCAGATTTCCGGGCCGGTCGTTTCGTAATGGGCGGCAGGGTTTGCGGGGTTGACAAACTGTCCGGGAATGAACGCGCCGGGGATTTCCTTCGCCAGCTCGTTCGCCTTTGCAATCGCGCCCGCCATGCCCTTGGCGCCCTCGGTCAGCACCAGCTCCGCGCCGTAGGCGCTCATCATCATACGCCGCTCAACGGACATGGTGTCCGGCATGACGATAATGGCGCGATAGCCGCGCGCCGCCGCCACCGCGCACAGGCCGATGCCGGTGTTGCCGCTCGTCGGCTCAATGATCGCCGCGCCCGGCGCAAGCAGCCCGCGCGCCTCGGCGTCGTCGAGCATCCTGCGCGCAACGCGATCCTTCACGCTCCCGGCGGGGTTGAAATATTCCAGCTTGGCAAGAAGCGTTGCCTTCAGGCCAAGTTCCTTTTCGATGTGCGTCATTTCAAGAAGCGGCGTGCGGCCGATCAGCTGGTCGGCGGACGTGTACGTTTTCGCCATAATATCTTCTTCCTTTCCGCATCAAATTTCCGCTTATTTTAGCACGTCCGCACAGCCGCCGCAAGGGGCGCACACAGGTTTTGGTGAAGGGGATTGTAGCGCTGCGGCAGCGCGCGGAAAACATCGGCAAAAACCTGTTGACAAACCACCCCTGCGGGCGTATA
>CAZKJW010000164.1:0-3586 GCA_964553125.1 uncultured Oscillospiraceae bacterium | reverse complement strand
AGTGCTGCGCCCTTCCCGGATCATCCATATTCGCCCAATGATCAGCAACGCAAAAACAGCCCGGCAGCGCCGGCAAAACAAAAAGGCCGCCCTTGCGCGGCCTGAATCAATTTCTGAAATAGGATGCAGATGGGGAAGCGCGGGCTTTTATTCGCGCATGGCGGCAAGCCCTTTTTCGGCGTGGCGCTTGATGGCGTTGTAGGTCTCCTCGCTCAGATCATGCTCCACTTTGCACGCGTCTTCGCGGGCGGTTTCTTCGTTGACGCCGAGACGCACGAAGAACGCCGTCAGCGTGCGGTGACGCTCGTAAACCCTTGAAGCGATGGCATAGCCGGCTTCCGTCAGCGTGATCAGCCCTTCTTTGTCCATGGTGATGTAGCCGTTTTCACGCAGACGCTTGGTGGCATAGCTGACGCTCGGCTTGGTGACGCCAAGCTCCGCGGCGATGTCGATGGAACGCACATAGCCGTGCTTTTCCCGCATCATCAGCATGGCTTCCAAATAGTCTTCTGAAGACTCCAAAATGCGCATTTGCCGTCCTCCTCTTCTATTTCATTTACGTTAACACAGAGCGAAGCAAAAATCAAGTAAGAATTCAGAAGGCACGGCGCCTGCGCTATTTGCGCAAAAGCCCCAGAAGGCCGCGCTTTTTTTCTTCCACCCTGCGCACGCTCACAGCGCCGATCTCGTAGCCCGTTGCAGCCAGCGTCGCCTTCAGCGCGGGTTCATTCAGCGGTTCTTCGGAGAGAATGACAGCCTGCCCCTTCGCGCGCGATGCGCTCGCTTTTTTGACGGGAAACGCATTGCGGATTGCATCGCAAATGTGCGCCTCGCACATGCCGCACATCATGCCGCCGATTCGGACGGTCGTTTCATACATGACGCTCACACCTTTCTTAGTTAAAGCGATTTAACCCGAATAAAATCATAGCAGACCTTCACGCTTGTGTCAACCGGCGGCAGGGTCGTTTTTTTTCAGGGCGCTTGCGCGCCGGAAAAACACGCCGGCGCGGCGTAGACAATTTTATGCGTGAATTGCAAAATTTTGTGAAAAAGAGGGTTGACAATTCAGGTTAAGCATGTTAAACTACCCGGCGGTTAGAGAAACTTAATCCTCTGACCATTTAAAAACTCCATGAGTTAGAGCATTCTAATTGGAGGGAGCGCAATGATGCCGCTGGGAATGGCGAATGTGGGCGATGTGAACATCATCCGGAAGATCAACGGACGCGATGATGTGCGGCAGCACCTTTCGGAGCTTGGCTTCGTGGTGGGGACGGAGGTCACGGTGGTCAGCGAGCTTGGCGGCAACCTGATTCTTTCCGTAAAGGAAAGCCGGGTTGCGCTGGATAAAACCATGGCCATGCGCATTATGGTTTGACCTGAATCAGAGAGGAGAAGGAGCATGAGAACACTCAAGGACGTCAAGATCGGCGAGACCGCAGTGATCGAGAAGCTGCACGGCGAAGGCGCGCTCAAGCGCCGCATTATGGACATGGGGCTGACCAAGGGCACGCAGGTGTACGTGCGCAAGGTTGCGCCGCTGGGTGACCCGATGGAGCTGACCGTGCGCGGCTATGAGCTGAGCGTGCGCAGGGCGGACGCGGAACTGATCGAGGTCAAATAAATTTTTTTGCGGGCGGGTTAGCCTTAACTAACTCGTCCGGCAGATCGAAAGAGCGAGGAGGAAGAAGATCACATGGCCATTAAAATTGCGCTGGCAGGCAATCCGAACTGCGGCAAAACCACGCTGTTCAACGCGCTGACCGGTTCCAACCAGTTCGTCGGCAACTGGCCGGGCGTTACGGTTGAAAAGAAAGAAGGCCGGCTCAAGAAGCATGAAGACGTCGTCATCATGGACTTGCCCGGCATTTACAGCCTTTCCCCTTACACGATGGAGGAGGTTGTCTCCCGCAATTACCTCATCAATGAGCGTCCCGATGCGATTCTCAACCTGATCGACGGCACGAACCTCGAACGCAACCTCTACCTGACCACGCAGCTGACCGAGCTGGGCATTCCGGTGATCGTCGCCGTGAACATGATCGACGTTGTGCGCAAGCAGGGCGATAAGATCAACATTGAGGAGCTGTCCCGCCAGCTGGGCTGCCGCGTGGTGGAAATCTCCGCGCTCAAGGGCGAGGGAGTCATGGAAGCGGCGGAAGCCGCCGTGGCCGCCGCGCGCGCGGGCATCCGGACCGTGCCGATGCACACCTTCTCCGGCCCCGTCGAGCACGCGATTGCGCACATCGAAGAAGCTGTGCTGCACAACAAGGCCGCCGAGCAGCAGCGCTGGTATGCAATCAAGATCTTCGAGCGCGACGCCAAGGTGCTTGAGCAGCTGAACCTTCCGGCGGAAACGATGTCGCACATCGACGGCGATATCGCCGCCGCCGAAAAGGAGCTGGACGACGACGCCGAGTCGATCATCACCAACGAACGCTATGTTTATATTGCGCAAGTCATCAAAGCGTGCTATAAAAAGAAGAACGCGGGAAAACTTACCGCTTCGGACAAGATTGACCGCGTGGTGACCAACCGCTGGCTGGGCCTGCCGATCTTCGCACTGGTGATGTATCTTGTCTATTACATCTCGATGGTCACCGTCGGCAGCATGGCGACGGACTGGACGAACGACGGCCTGTTCGGCGACGGCTGGCACCTGTTCGGAATCGGCGCCTCGCAGTATGAAGAAGCCGCCGAAACCTATGGCGATACCGACCAGATCATCGCGGCTTTCCTTGACGAGTATGGCACGGAGGAAATGAACGCGGCGCTGGACGCTGAATCGGAGGAGTATTCCGAGGAAGCCGCCAAGGCGGCGCTGGAATCCCTCATCGCCGCCACGCCGGACGATGCAAGCATCGCCTATGAGCTGGAGGATGAGGAAACGCTCGAAGTGACCGAGGTTCCCGATACGACCAAGGTGCAGCTGGAAGATGCCGTTGCGCAGTATCTCGATGTGGAGTATAAGGAAAGCTACGGCGCGCCCGATACTTCGACCTACGGCGTGTGGGTGCCCGGCATTCCCGTGCTCATCGGTAATGGGCTTGAAAAGATTGGCTGCGCCGAATGGCTCAGCGGCCTGATCCTTGACGGTATCGTGGCGGGCGTCGGCGCGGTTCTGGGCTTTGTGCCGCAGATGCTGGTGCTGTTCCTGCTTCTGGCGTTCCTCGAAGCGTGCGGCTATATGGCGCGTATCGCCTTCGTGCTGGACCGCGTGTTCCGCAAGTTCGGCCTGTCCGGCAAGTCCTTCATCCCGATCCTCATCGGCACCGGCTGCGGCATTCCCGGCATCATGGCCAGCCGCACCATTGAAAACGAACGCGACCGCCGCATGACGATCGTGACCACGACGTTCATCCCCTGCGGCGCAAAGGTGCCTTTCATCGCAATGATCGCGGGCGCGCTCTTCGGCGGCTCTCCGTGGGTGTCCACCTCCGCGTACTTTATCGGCATGGCTGCCATCATCATCTCCGGCATCATGCTGAAAAAGTCGAAGATGTTCGCGGGCAACCCCGCTCCGTTCGTGATGGAGCTTCCCGCCTATCACTGGCCGACGGTCGGCAACGTGCTG
This sequence comes from uncultured Oscillospiraceae bacterium, assembly GCA_964553125.1. Taxonomy (GTDB): domain Bacteria; phylum Bacillota; class Clostridia; order Christensenellales; family Aristaeellaceae; genus Aphodomonas. The sequence goes on along the minus strand of CAZKJW010000164.1, from coordinate 9 downwards.
CGCAGCATG
>CAZKJW010000163.1:0-3593 GCA_964553125.1 uncultured Oscillospiraceae bacterium | reverse complement strand
AGCGCTGCAAGGTCTCTTGCCTGAAGGTATTTCTTTTTGCGTCGTGTCGTGCTGCGCGTCGCGGATCAGTGCCAGCATTTCGTCAAAGGAGCGCCACTGAACCGCTGCGCCGCTCGCTTTTTCTGCGGGCATCGGGCTTGGCGCGCCGCCGCATTCGGCGGCCAATACGATAAAACAATACGATTCCCGCCCTGTTTTCGCGTACCATGCCGAGCGCGCGGATGCGTTCGCACGCGCAGCCGGTTCCCTCAAGAATCTCCCTGCGAAGCGCGGCGAGAATGTCCTCGCCGTTCGCCGGGGCGGCTTGGCGGAAAGGCCGTCCCGCCCTAAAATGATCTGATCGTTCAGCTCGCACAGCAGCTTCATCTCGGTTCCTTTCCCGGCGCGGGCTTATTCAACCGTTTCCCGCAGAGCACGCGCAATTTCCTGCATCGCCGCTTCGTCCGCCTTTGCGGCCTTGCGGTCGTAGCTGAAAAGCCCGTTCGTTTCGTCCTCCACGTCGGAAAGCTGTGTGTAGACCGCGCCGCACAAGCCCTTTGCCGCGGCGGGCAGCACGTCCTCGCGGTAGAGCGCGTCCAGCGCGCGCTGGTATGCATCCTGCTCCGTGAACTTGCGGTAGCCGTATGTTTTTTCGGCGTTGAAGGCGTGTCCCGCGGGCTTGAGGGAGTAGCCGCCAAACTCGGAGAGGACGACCGGCTTTGCGCTGGGGCGGAAGCGGTAATGCCGGAAATAGACATGCCGGCTGTCCACGTCCGTCTCGCCGCCGGTGAACCAGCCGGAAGCGCTGTCGATGAAGCGCGTAGGGTCAAGCGCCTTGAGACGGCGGTATGCCGCCGTGGCACGGAACTGGCCCCACCCCTCGTTGAAAATCGTCCAGTAGCATACGCAGGGGTGATTGCGCAGACGGGCGACGGTAGTTTCCATTGCGTCGTAAAAATTGCGGCGGGCGCGGCGGCTGGGGTGCAGCAGCACGTCTGGCAGGCGGCGCAGACCCGCCGTGGGCAGCGCGGTATCGCGCAGGAAGGAGTAGCCGCCGTTGTTGACCATGTCCTGCATGACGATCATGCCCAGCCGGTCGCAGTCGTAGTAGAACTGCTCCGGCTCCACCTTGACATGCTTGCGCAGAGCGTTGAAGCCGAGCCGCTTCGCGGCGAGAATATCGCGCGCGTAGCATTCCGGCGCGGCGGGTGTGAACAGGCCGTCGCTCCAATAGCCCTGATCGAGCAGCGCATGGAAAAAGCAGGGGCGGCCGTTGAGGCACAGGCGGGGCACGCCGCCGATTGTTTTTGTTTCCAGCGTGCGCAGCGCGAAATACGACTGCACGCGGTCTTCTCCCGCTTCGATTGTAAACTCATACAGGTACGGGCTTTCCGGCGACCACGCTTTCGGCGCGTCGAGTGTGATTTCCGCGCGCCCTTCGCGCAGGGGAAAGCGCAGCGTGCCTTCGGGCGCCTGCACCGTCACTGCGCCCTCCATGGCGGCGTCGCCCGTGTCGATGCGCGCGCTGTGCGCGTCCGTGTCGATTTTCAGCGCGCGGATATAGCGCTGTGGGACGCTCTCCAGCCAGACCGTCTGCCAGATGCCGGAAACGGGCGTATACCACATGCCGCCGCGCTTGCGCCGTTGCTTGCCGTAGGGCAGGCTTCGGTCGAGATCGTCCGTCGCGCGCACGAGCAGCGTGTTTTGCGGCAAAAGATGTTCGGTGACGTCGAAGGTGAACGGGTCATAGCCGCCCGTGTGCGCGCCCAGCCGCGCGCCGTTGAGCCACACCTCGGCGTGCTGATCGACCGCGCCGAAATGCAGCAGCACGCGCGCATTCCGGAAGCCGTCGGGCAGTGTGAACGTTGTGCGGTAGAAGAAGCGCACGCCTTTGGGGAACGTGCGGTGAATGCCGGAGAGCAGCGACTCGGGCGCGAACGGCACGAGAATTTTTTCCGGGAAGGTTACGGGCGCTTCGTCCGCGCAGAGCGCGGCAAAATCCCACAGGCCGTTCAGACAGAAAAAGGAATCGCGCCGGAGCTGCGGCCGCGGATAGCGCCGCCATGGCTGACCGCGGAGCGCTTCGCCCTCGGGCGTGAGAAGATGAACGAAATCCTTTGCAGACACTTTGAATACCTCAAGCGTTTTTTTCAGGATACCACGCGCGCGCATGGCGCGTCAACGAAAAATCCAGCCTTGCGGGCGGCGCGCCGCTTTGTTATGATGAGAAAAAGATCTGAAAACAGGAGGAGGCGCGGAATGTCTTTGCTGGATATCAACAGGCGTTCGCTGGAGCAGGTGCTGCTTTCGCGGCTTTCAAACAAAGAAGTGAAGGCGTGGCTAGGGCGGTACTCGCAGCCCTATCGCGAACTGATGGCGTATTATCGCTGCGCGATGATGGAAGTGGCCACCAAGTTTGAGGTGCTCAACGAGGAGTTCTCGCTGCAATACGACCACAACCCGATTGAGAGCATCAAGACGCGGCTGAAATCGCCGGACAGTATGCTCGATAAGCTTGTCAGCCGCAACCTGCCGCTGACGGTGGAAAGCATCGAGCAGCGGCTTAACGACGTGGCCGGCGTGCGCGTGATCTGCTCGTTCCCTTCGGATATTTACATGCTGGCAGAATCCTTTCTGCGGCAGGACGATATCACGCTCGTGCGCAGCAAGGATTACATCAAGGAGCCGAAGGAGAACGGCTACCGCAGCCTGCACCTGATTGTGGAGACGCCGATCTTCCTGCACGATCAGAAAAAGCCGATGAAGGTGGAGGTGCAGTTCCGCACCATTTCCATGGACTGGTGGGCGAGTCTGGAGCACAAAATCCGCTACAAAAAGGACGTTGAAATCACCGACGATATTGCGGCGGAGCTGCTGGAATGCGCCGAAATGAGCGCAAAGCTGGACGCGCGCATGGAGCAGATTCAGCGCCGCGTGGAGAAGGGCGGCGCGTGGGAGAAGCGCGAGCCGGACGCATGGACGTATACGGATATGAAATGGGAAGAATGAGCCGCCACGCATTTGTTCAACAAAAAGCAGCGAAATCCATTGGCGGAAAACGGGAAAAAGCCGTATAATTGCAGCAAAAAGGGACTGTCCGCGGGGTGGTTTCCCTGAAGCAAAAAGGAGAGAAAAGGCATTGGAAACGACGCCGATTCTTTCGCCGTGCGGCATTTTGGGCTACGGTTTTCCCGAGGAATCGCTGCAAAACGCCATGGCGCAGCGGCCCGACGCGATCATTGTCGACGCGGGCAGCACCGACGCAGGCCCGCATAAGCTGGGCGCGGGCGTGGCCATTGTCAGCCGCAAGGCGGCGAAAATCGACCTTTCGCGGCTGATGCACGCGGCGCATGAGGCGGGCATTCCGCTGCTGATCGGCTCGGCGGGCGGTTCCGGCGCGCGCAAGCACACCGACTGGACGCTGGATATCATCGAAGAAATCGCGCGGGAGATGGAATGGCGGGCGCGCATCGCCGTGATTTATGCCGACATTCCCTACGACGAAATTCGCCGCGCGCGCGAGGAAGGGCGCATCGAAAAGATGAGCCCGAACGTGCCAGAGCTGACGGATGAAGCACTGGAGGCGACGAACGGCGTCGTGGCGCAGATGGGCG
>CAZKJW010000162.1:0-3685 GCA_964553125.1 uncultured Oscillospiraceae bacterium | reverse complement strand
TTTTTCGCGCCCTGCGCGGAAAAGAAAATCCCGCGCCGCGCTTTTTTTGTAAGACAGACTACACAAAACGAAAAAATATTGCAATGCCCTTGAGATTGAGCTGACTAACCTGTATAATGGATAACGATTATCTAAGGAGGTGCGCTTCATTGGACACGCTTCTCAACATTCTCTTTTTCTCATCGATCGTTCTGTATTTTATCGCTTCCGTGCTGCTCTTCTCCGGCTCGGTTTTCAAGAAATCGAAGCTGCTGAAGCTGGCGTGGATCGTCACGCTGACGGGCTTCGCCGTGCATACGGCGTATGCGGTGCTGCGCGGCATCGTCGCAGGCCGTCTGCCCATGAGCAACCAGTTTGAATTCGCCATGATGATGGCGTGGGGCTGCGTGCTGCTCGGCATTGTGTTGCGGCTTCGCCTCAAGGCCGATTGGATTCTCCCCATCGCGATCCCGATTGCGTTCATCGTACAGTCCTACGCCGCGCTTCAGCCGCGCGATATCAACGAGCTGATGCCGGCGCTGCGCAGCGCGTGGTTCGGTCTGCACATCGGCGCGGCCGTGTTCTCCTATGCCTCGTTCGCGCTTTCCGGCTGCATCGGCGTGAAGTATCTGCTGGCTGTGAAAAAGGGCGGCGAAGCCGCTTCGGAGGAACACCTCGAGCAGCTCGACCGGCTTTCCTATAAGCTGATTGCGTTCGGCTTCCTGATGCTCACCATCGTCATCCTGTCCGGCTGCGTGTGGGCGGAGCAGGCGTGGAGCACGTTCTGGAGCTGGGACCCGAAGGAAACGTGGGCGCTGATCACGTGGATCATCTACGCGATTTTCCTGCACCAGCGGCTTCGCAAGAGCTGGCGCGGCAAGCGCATGGCGTGGTTTGCCATCATTGCGTTCATCTGCGTGCTGTTCACGTTTGCGGGTGTCAACACGCTGCTGCCCGGCCTTCATGCCTATGCCTGACGCTGCAATAAGAATTCCCGTTTACACATTCGTCGCATGGTCCGGCACGGGCAAGACGACGTTCCTTGAAAAGCTGGTTGCCGAGCTGAAAGCCCGCGGCAAGCGCGTTGCGACCATCAAGCACGACGCGCACGACTGCTTTGAGGTGGACAAGCCCGGCAAGGACAGCTGGCGCATGACGCAGGCCGGCGCGGACATCTCCGTCATCATGTCGGAAACGCACAGCGCTTTCATGGAGAACCGCCCCGTGCCGCTCGAAGCGATGATCGCGCGCATTCGCGATGTGGACGTGATTCTCACCGAGGGCTACGCCCCCGTTGCGTGGCCGAAAATCGCCGTGCGCCGCGCCGCCACAGGGAAGGATTTCCGCATTCCGCCGCAGGAGTGTCTGGCCGTCGTGTCCGACACGCCGGTGGAAGCCGCGGTTCCCGCCTTCGCGCTGGACGACGTGACCGGCCTCGCCGATTTCCTGCTTGCCGATATGACAAAGCGGCAGGGCTGATTCTTTTTGCCGCGCAGGGCGCGGCTCTATTCCGAACCATAAGGTGATTGAAATTGGACGCAAGCTACATCTATTCTCTTTTGACCAAACCTGTATCGGACAAGCTGACCGTTACGCGCATTGTACACGGTCTGCAATGGACGGCCGCCGAACTTTCCGACGGCAGCATGGGTATCGCCATGCGCTACGCCTCTGAAACCATTCCGCGGATGCACGGCGACACGCTCGTCGGGCTTTCCGCGCACGCCGCTGCCGAAGCCGTGCTTTCGTGGAACCTTGAGGAATCGAGCGAAGCGATGGCCGTCATCAACGCGTGGCATAACGCGCCCGCGCGCGTGACGGCTCAGGCTGTCAAGTATCCCTTCACGGATTCCTGCACGCATGGCTTTGAAACCTGCGGCAAAACCATCGGCCTGATCGGCCACCTTCGTCTGGGCGACGACGTACTTGCGCACGCGAAGGAGATTTTCGTGCTCGAGCGCAAGCCGCAGGCGGGCGACTACCCCGACTCTGCCTGCGATTTTCTTCTGCCCAAGTGCGACCTCGTGCTGATCACGGGCAGCGCGTTTTCCAATAAGACGATGCCGCATCTGCTTTCCCTGTGCGGGAAAGCGCAGGTCGTCGTGGTCGGGCCTTCCACGCCGCTGTGCCCCGCGCTGCTTGACTGCGGCGTCGATCGCCTCTGCGGGCTTTCCGCGCGCAGCGATGAATCGGTGCTGACCACCATTACCGAGCGCGCCGAAACCGGCTATTTTTACGGCGACGCATTCCGGCTGGAATAACTCTTCCCGTTGCGGCACGCGCGCCGCTCATAACCCGCAAAAAAAGCCGTCCGCCCTTCGCGCTACAAGCGATAGGCGGACGGTCTTTTTTGTCTGTTTTCGCAATGAAAAAGCATCGGCTCGGCCGGTGGAAACAGCGGCTTGCGCTTCAAGCCAACCGCAAAGCGGAGTCTGTATCAGGCCGCCGACTCAGCCGTTGTGACCAACTATGAAAAATTCAGTCCTTCCGGTTCAGCAGATACACCCCCGCGCTGGCAAGTCCTACGCCCAGCATAGTGAAGCCCGACTGCATGTCAATTTCACCAAGCAGCGAAGCGACAACCACCGCCACGCCCATGGCGACCGGCATGGCTCTGAGAATCAAGCCCGTGATCTGCTCCGCGCTCTTATGCGACGGCGCAGGAGCCGCCTTTGCGTTCATCAGCTCCTCCACGGACACGCCGAGAATCCCGGCGATTTTCGGAATCGCAGCCGTGTCCGGGAACGCGACGTTCCGCTCCCATTTGGAAACGGCCTTGTCCGTGATGTTCAGCATGTCGGCCAGTTCCTTCTGCGTCATGCCTTTCTCCTTGCGGAGCGCGCTGATGATTTCGCCCATTGATTGATTTGCCATACGATTTTGTCTCCTTTGCAAAACTCACTGCGCCCAGTATAACGCTTTGTTCCGGCGGCGTAAACCGAAAAGCGGTAGAGTTTACTGAACCAGTGGTTTCCTTCGGGCAGATCGCGTTATGCTTGCAGCGCCCGATAGAGCGCAGCTTCGCTTTCCCGCGTCAGGAACGCATCCGTCGGGAATTGCCTGCGCAGGGCTTCCTTCTCGGCGGGCGGCAGGCTGCGCACAAGCGTTTCAATCTCCCCGTCCGTAATCTCCGCTTCGTCCAGCACTTCCAGCACATCCGACAGCGAACGGCACGTTTCAAAAATCCGCCGCACGCGCGCCTCGCCCGCGTCCATGCGCCGCAGCTCGTCCACAAGGCGGCCGAAGGCGCGGTCGTCCATGCGCTCGCCGTCGGCAAATTCCGGCTCGGGCGTTTCCTCCGCCGTTTCCGGCATGGGGTACAGCCGCTCCAGCGTTCCCAGCCGCACCGCATGGCCCGTCTGCGCGGCGAGCGACGGCAGACACATCCGCGCGTAGCGCGCCGTATGCGGCGGGAGCTGCAAAAACTCCGTCAGCTTCTTCAGGGCGGCAGCGAGCGTTCGCCCGATCGCTGCCGCGTCGCAGTTTTCAAAGATTCGGTACAGCGTGTCGATGTCCGTGCGCCGCAGGTCGAGTCTGCGCGGCGCGCGCCCCGTCAGCAGCAGGCCGAGACTTGCCAGCAACACCGGCGCAAAGAGGTTCACCGGTGTGCTGCGATAATCGCGGCACAGGCCGCGAAGCAGCCGGTCGGCGTCCCCCGGCGCAAAGCGCCCGAGAAAATCATTCTCCGCCTCCGCCGCCCACAGAT
>CAZKJW010000161.1:0-3737 GCA_964553125.1 uncultured Oscillospiraceae bacterium | reverse complement strand
GCAGAATGTCAGCGCACCCATGTCAATTATACTCACATCCAGTGAGCGCGCCGTTTACGCCGCCGCATCTAATTTCATTTTCATCTCCATGCAGATTCTCCGACAAACCAAAAGGCTGCCCGCAGGCGGCCTTCTTCTTATTAGTTGCGCATGCTACGCTGCTCAATACACACATTCAATAACAGCATCCGAAACAAAGTGCCCGCAGATCCATCCCCAAACAGCATAGCATTGCAGCGCACAACGCCTCACATTCCCGCAAACCTCACGCACCGCGCCATCAAAAAAGGCCGCCCTGCGCGGCCTCATCTGCATTTCCATTGCCCCCAAAACCTTTCAGAATCGCTTCCTCATCCGGCGCGCCGTGTCAAGCCCGATCATGTCCTCAATCGTGTAATAGCCCGGCGCGCATCCGCTCAGCCATGCGGCGGCGTTCAGCGCGCTCCGGGCAAGCGCCGCGCGGTCGTCCGTTCGGTGCAAAAGCACCACCGACTCGCCTTCGCCGTAAAACGCAACCTCGTGTTCGCCGGCCAGCGTGCCCGCGCGCACGGACAGCACGTCCTTCTCCTGCGCGCCGACGTCCGCCGCAAGCCATTTCGCCGTGCCGCTCGGCGCGTCGCGCTTCCCCGCATGATGCCGCTCCGTCACAACCGGCGTGAAGCCGCGCAATCCGGCTGCGGCCAGCCGCGCCATTGCGCGCACCGTCGTCATGGACGCGAGCAGGTTCGCGCACGACAGCACGGCGATCCGCTCCGACGCGCGCATCAGCGCCGCCTCGCGTTCCGCGCAGTCGCCACCCGTCACGCAGCATACAAGCGCCGCGCCGCTTTCCGCGCACTGTGCAGCATGGTCGGCCGCCGTGTCCGGCGTGGAAAAATCCAGAAACACGTCCGCAGGCTCGCCGCGCGCGTCCGGCAGCTTCGGGTCGATGCGCGCCGTCACGCGAAGATCGTCGCGCTGCCGCGCAGCCTCGGTTATGGCGCGTCCCATCCGCCCTGCGGCGCCGAACACGCCGACTCTCAGCATACCAGCTCCGCAAGCAGCTCGCGCAGCGCGCCGCTTTCCTCCGGGCGCATGGCGACGAGCGGCAGCCGCACCACGTTTTCGCACAGTCCGAGAATCGCCGCCGCCGCTTTCACCGGAATCGGGTTCACGCGCGCGAACAATTCGCGAATCAGCGGCGCAAGCGCCCGCTGGATTCTCTGCGCTCCCGCCACGTCTCCGGAAAAATACAGCGCGCACAACGCGCGCATCTGCTCCGGAACCACGTTGGCCGCCACGGAAATCACGCCTGCGCCGCCGCACGCAAGCACCGGCAGCGTCAGCTCGTCGCACCCGGAATAGACGGCGAAATCCGCGCCGCACAGGCGCATCGCCTCCAGCGTCTGCGCCATATCGCCCGACGCTTCCTTCAGCCCGGCGATGTTTTCATGCCGCGCAAGCGCGGCCGCCGTTTCCGGGCGCATGTTCAGCCCCGTCCGGCCCGGCACGTTGTAGAGAATCACCGGAATTTCCGACGCTTCCGCCACGGCCGTGTAATGCGCAATCAGCCCATCCTGCGTGGTCTTGTTGTAATACGGCGTCACGGCAAGCGCGCCGTCCGCACCAGACGCGCGCGCCGCCCGGCACACGGCGATCACCTTTTTCGTATCGTTTCCGCCCACGCCCGCAATCACCGGAACGCGGCCGTCCGCCGCCTCCACGGCAACCGCGGCTGCGGCGGCCTGTTCCGCTTCCGTCAGCGTCGCCGACTCGCCCGTCGTGCCGCAGACGACGAGCGCGTCCGTGCCCTTCTCCACATGCCACCTGCAAATGCGCGCAAGCGCCGCCGTATCCAGCGTGCCCTCGCGGCTGAACGGCGTGATCAGCGCGCAAGCGCAGCCCGTAAAAATCCGCATTCTCCCGCCCCCTTTTCCACGCGATAGTATGCGCGGAAACGAGCAAAAAGACACGTCATGCAAACCAGCCGTCGGCGCGCCTTTCGGGAACGCTTTCAAGCGTGTCCTCCGTCAGGCAGTAGCGCAGATCCGCCTCAAGCCCTAGCGAGCGAAGCCGGCGGAAATGCTTTGTGTCCGCAAGCGCGGCCAGAAGATCCCGTCGCGCGGCTTCATAGAGCGTGCAGGCCGCAAGCGCCATATCGTCCCGCTCCAGCGGCCCGCCCATGCGTTCGAGCCGCTCCAGAATCGCCCCGGCCGCCAGCGCGTCCTCCAGCGTGAACGCGCCCAGCGTTCCCGCGCAAATGATTGCCACGCGCTCCTCGCCCTGCACGGCGTGCGCGGCGGCCTCCGCGTTGACGAACGCGCCCAGCAGCACGCGCTTTGCGCCCGACGCGGCAGCAATCGCCCGCGTTCCATTCGACGTGCTCATCACCAGCCTGCGCCTGGCGATTCTCTCCGCCGTATACTCCAGCGGCGAGTTGGAAAAATCAAACCCCGGAATGAGCAGCGCGTTGCGCTCGCCGCCCAGCAGCGCGCCCGATCCGGCAGCGGCCGCCTTCGCCTCCTCCACCTCCGCGCACGCCAGCAGCGCCGCGCAGCCGTGTTCCATCGCAGTCGCCGCCACGCTCGTCATCCGCAGCGCATCAATGACAATGGCCGCCGCGCCGTCCAGCGCTCCGGGCAGCAGATTGGCCGGCGTTGCCAGCACAGAAACTTTCATCCTTCGTACCCTCTTTCAGAAAATCTTGCAGAAATACGCCGCCGCAAGCGACCCTGCCAGCCAGCCCAGCAGCGCCGCAGGCAGCGCGTGACGCGCGCGCTTCACGCCCGCCGCGCCCAGATAGACCGAGCATGTATACAGAATCGTCTCGCTTGAGCCGACCATCGCCGACGCGACGCGGCCTGTCATGCTGTCCGGCCCATACTCCGTCAGCGTCCGCTCCAGCATTCCCAGCGCCGCCGAGCCGGACACGGGGCGCAGCAGCATCACCTTCAGCGCGCCCGCGGGAATGCCCAGCGCTTCCAGCGGCTTTGCGCATCCGCGCTCCAGCGCGCCCAGCGCGCCCGAACCCGTCAAAAGCCCGGCCGCAAGCAGCACCGCGGCAAGGCAGGGCAGAATGCTGCGCGCTGTTTTCAGCCCCTCCCGCGCGCCGCGCAGGAAGGCGTCGTACACCGGAACGCGCCGGAAAACGCCTGTCAGAATCGCCGCGAGCAGCACGGCGGGCGTCACATAAGCGCTCATCTGCGCGAAAGCGCGGCGCAGCAAAGCCCGCCCGTCAGCGTGGAAACCGCCGTTGCACACAGCGTCGGCAGCACAATGGACGCCGGATTCTGCGCGCCGGCTGCCGCCCGCATGGAAACGACCGTCGCAGGGAACAGCTGCAGACTGCTCGCATTCAGCACGAGGAACATGCACATTGCGTTCGTCGCCGCGTCGCCCGCGCGCTCCTCTGCCTGCAAAAGCCGCATGGCGCGCACGCCGGCGGGCGTGGCGGCGTTTCCAAGCCCCAGCATGTTGGCGGCAAAGTTTTCCGCGATGGCCTGCCGCGCAGGCGAATCCTTTGCGAGCGTCGGGAACAGCGCTTTCATTCCGGGCGCAAGCGCCCTGCACAGCGCGCGCATCGCCCCGGCCTCCTCCAGAATCTGCAGCGCGCCGCACCACAGCGCAAAGCCGCCGCCCAACCGCAGCGCAAGCATCACCGCCTCCACGCCGGAAGAAAGCGCGGCCTGTCCCATCTGCGCCGCATTCCCCGCGGCAAGCCCCCACACAAGCCCCACGCAGCACATCGCCGCCCAAAC
>CAZKJW010000160.1:0-3802 GCA_964553125.1 uncultured Oscillospiraceae bacterium | reverse complement strand
ACGTGTTCGACAACGTGGCCTACGGCCTGAAGCTGCGCAAGGTGCCCAAGGCGGAGATTGAGCAGCGCGTGAAGAACATTCTGGAGCTGGTGGAAATGGGCGGCATGGAAAGCCGCATGACGAACCAGCTTTCCGGCGGACAGCAGCAGCGCGTGGCGCTGGCGCGCGCGCTGGTGGTTGAACCCGGCGTGCTGCTCTTTGACGAGCCGCTGAGCAACCTCGACGCCAAGCTGCGCGTCACCATGCGCACCGAGATCCGCCGCATCCAGCAGAAGCTGGGCATCACGGCCATTTATGTCACGCACGATCAGTCGGAGGCCATGTCCATTTCCGATCAGATCATCATCATGAAGAAGGGCGTTATCGCCCAGATGGGCAGCCCGAAGGATATCTACTATCATCCCGTGGATGAGTTTGTGGCCGATTTTATCGGCGAGGCCAATTTCATCCGCGGCAAGGTGCTGCACATGGAAAACGAGAGCGACTGCATTGTGGAAGTGTGCGGCCGTCAGGTCGCCGTGGAAACCGATACGGCGCGCAAGCCCGGCGACGAGGCGGAGATCGTCCTGCGTCCGGAAGCCGTTCGCATCGGCGAAAGCGGAATGCTCCCCTGCACCGTGGAACTGAGCTGCTTCATGGGCAGCTATCAGAATTACCATGTGCGCCTTGCGGACGGCACGCTGGTGAAAATCAGCGACAACTGCCCCATCAACAAGCGCGTCTTTGCGGTGGGCGAAAAGGCGTCTCTCAGCTTCGACAAGGATTGCGCGCATCTTTTGCAGGGCTGACGCCCTTGCCGGGGGACGGCGCATCCCGCACGCTGAGCGCGAAAGCGCTTTCAGCAGAACAATCCAAAAGAACGGCATGACGAAAATCATGCCGTTCTCAGATTTCGGAAAAAACCTCTGGCAGGTGTCGGAGGGTCTGCAAGCCCTCTGCCTGTATTCGTATCGCCCGGCTTTGCTGAGCGGGCGGGGCGCTTTCGGCTCTGCCGGAAACTTTCCTTATACGGAGGAGCGACCGTCAGCCCTGCTTGCAGAGCTGACAATGATGGAGTGCAATGCTCACAAAAGTGGCCGTAGCCACTTTTGTGATACCCTAAGAACGGCATGACGAAAATCATGCCGTTCTTTTTTTGAAGCCTACACGATGCATTGCGCGGCCATCGCCTGAACCATTGCATCGATGCCCTGCATAGCTCCCGGTTTCGCGGAAGGCGGGCGTGTAAAAAACATGACTCGCCAGGTCATGACAGAATTCCGCTGCGCCAAGCACGCTGCCCTTCCCCGCAGAAGATCCGGATCAAGGACGCTTCTGTGAAAATCAATACCCGCGCACATGGTTCCGATGGTTTTCTTTTCGGCGCTGAAAGATTCGACGCACGCCCGGACGGCGTCCGAGGCGCGTCATGAAGGCGCATGATTCTGCCCCTTCCGATTCTTGCGGCTTCAGCCAGCGTGCAGCGATTTACCCGGCTGCTCCGTCATGCGGTTGCTGGAGGGACGGAAATGTTCTCCGCAACGGGCAGGGAATCGCAATGCCGCCTGTCCAGCGCCGCATAGGCCGCACCACTTCTTCAATGCAGGAGCCGTCCCCCAGACCGCAGCCCGCCACAAGAACCAGACATCTCATAAGGAATCGCCGCCGCTTTCATTCTCAGAAAACGTCGGAGCCTCCGACGACAGCGCGAGCTCGCGCGCTTTTTTCATGGCGGCGGGCATGGGAAGCGCCGCCAGCTCCGATGCGTCTGCCCAGCGCCAGCCGGGTGGGCAGGACGCGCCGTCCGCGGCGAGCAGATACAGCTCCATCTCCCAGACGCGGTGCGTGAACACATGCCGGACATGCCCGGCCTCGCGGATAGTGCGCGCATTCACGCCGTTTTCGGCGAGATGCGCCAGCAGCGCCTCCGCGCCGCCTTCCGGGCAGGGAAACGTCCACAGGCCGCGCAGAAGCCCTTCCTCGCGGCGCAGAACGAGCGCACGGCCGCGGCAAATCGCAATGCCGACCGCGCGGCGCTCGACCTTCTGCGGCGCTTTTTTTGTTTTCACGGGCAGCGCGGCCGCGTCGCCCGCGGTGTATGCGTCGCAGAACGCGCGAAGGGGACAGGCTTCGCATTTCGGCGCGCCGGGCAGGCAGACGCGCGCGCCAAGCTCCATCATCGCCTGATTCCAGTCGCCGGGACGATCGGCGGGAACGAGCGCTTCGGCTTGGGCGCGCAGGGCGCGCCGCACGGACGGAATGCCGACATTCTCCCGAATGCCGCACAGGCGCGCGACGACGCGCTCCACGTTGCCGTCCACGGCCGGCGTGCGCTCGCCAAAGGCGATGCTCGCAACCGCGCCCGCGGTGTAGTCGCCGATGCCCGGAAGCGCTTTCAGCGCCGCCGCGGTCTGCGGGAACGAGCCGCCGTGTAGCGCGCACACGGCCTTGGCACATGCGTGCAGGTTGCGCGCGCGGCTGTAATAGCCGAGCCCTTCCCACATTTTCAGCGTGTCTTCTTCGTTGGCTGCGGCGAGCGCCTGCACGGTGGGGAAGCGCTCCAGAAAACGCTGCCAGTAGCCGCGCACCGTTTCCGTCCGCGTCTGCTGAAGCATGATTTCGGAGAGCCATATGGCGTAGGGATCGCGCGTGCGCCGCCACGGCAGATCGCGCTTTGTTTGGTCGTACCAGAGAAGCAGTTCGTCTTTCATGGGGATATTGTAGCACGGTTTTGCGGCGAAATCGCCGCAAAAATCAAAAATAATCAAACTTTTTAGATAATCGAAGAATTTGGAAGCTATTTTTTGAAAACGGCGATTTCCGGCGAATTTCAGAGAATCGTTTTCCTTGCGCGAAAGGCGCAATTATCGTATAGTACAACTTGCCGGTTAGCACTCACGCAACGAGAGTGCTAACAACAGAAATCAAGGAGGTCAACATTATGAAGATTATTCCTCTGGGTGATCGTGTGGTCATCAAGAATCAGGAAATGAACGAAGTCAGCAAGGGCGGCATCATCCTCGCCGGCGCAGCGAAGGAAAAGCCGCAGATGGCGGAAGTCGTCGCGGTCGGCCCCGGCGGAAACGTGGACGGCAAGGAAATCACCATGCACGTCAAGGTTGGCCAGAAGGTCATCTATTCCAAGTACGCGGGCAACGAAGTCAAGCTCGACGGCGAAGAATACGTGATCGTGCGCCAGAGCGACATCCTGGCGGTTGTTGAATAAAAAGCGCTTTGCGCTGAAACCGAAATCAAGCAGGAGGAAAGAATTATGGCAAAGCAGCTGCAGTACGGCGCGGAAGCGCGTAAATCTCTGGAAGCCGGCGTGAACGCGCTGGCCGATACCGTGAAAATCACCCTTGGCCCGAAGGGCCGCAACGTAGTGCTCGACAAGAAATTCGGCGCGCCGCTGATCACCAACGACGGCGTGACCATCGCCAAGGAAATCGAGCTGGAAAACCCCTTTGAAAACATGGGCGCGCAGCTCGTCAAGGAAGTCGCCACCAAGACCAACGACGTCGCCGGCGACGGCACCACCACCGCCACCCTGCTCGCGCAGGCGATCATCCGCGAAGGCCTCAAGAACCTCGCCGCGGGCGCGAACCCGATGATCCTCAAGAAGGGCATTGCGGACGCTACCGAAAAGACCGTCGAAGAGCTGAAGAAGATCTCCAAGCCCGTTGAAAACAAGCAGGCCATCGCGCAGGTCGCTTCCATCTCCGCCGAGGACGAAGAAATCGGCGCGCTGGTTGCCGACGCCATGGAAAAGGTTGGCAACGACGGCGTGATCACCGTTGAAGAAAGCAAGACCATGAAGACCGAG
>CAZKJW010000159.1:0-3871 GCA_964553125.1 uncultured Oscillospiraceae bacterium | reverse complement strand
AAACGGCTTTCTTGGGGGAGCGCGAGGGGGCCTTCTTTCTCCAGAAAGAAGACCCCCTCGCAAAACCCCTCGTAAAAACCCCTCGTAAAAAAGCCAAACCCCTCACTGCATCTTCAGGAAGCTCGCACAGCCGTATTCGCCGGCGTCGGAGAAGCCGCAGGCGCGGTAGAAGGCGCGCCGGTCGGAGAGGTCGTCCGAGAGCAGGCAGACCTGCCGGACGTGGCCATAGGGTACGAGCAGCCGCTGTACAATGGCGGAGCCGATTCCGCGGCGCTGGAACGCGCCGAGAACGAGCAGATCCTGAATATAGACGATGGACTCGCCGTCGGTGATCAGGCGACCGAGGCCGACGAGCGACGTGTCGTCCCACGCGGTAACGACGCGCGCCGAGCCCTGAAGGGCGCGCAGCGCCTTGTCAATATCGGCGGTGTAGGCCGTCCAGCCGGCATCGTTGTAGAGCGCGGCGAGCATCCGCTTGTTGGGCAGCGCGCCGACAAGATAGCGGATTCCGTCGCGCGGATCCTCCTGATACTGCACGCGCGGGTGCGGCGTCTGGCGCAGCCAGTCGGCAAACGCCTTGGGCGAAAGCGCCGTGTCGGGCACGAGCAGCCCGACGATGCCCTGATCGCCCTCGTTGTGTACGTCGCCGCCGACAATGGCGTGCAGGTTGTGCCGCGAGGCGAAAAGCGCCGCCATGCGGTTGCGGCTGTCGTGCCGCGGGTTGCCGTTGAAAATCTCCATGCCGTCAATGTCGGGCGTGTTGGCGGGATAAAGCCCCGGCCGGTATGGGTGCGCCTGATAGATGAGAAAGCCGCGCGCCTTGCAGTATTCGTGAAACTCGTGCAGCGCGGTCGGCGCTTCGCAGACGTCGTCCGGCAGGTCGAGAATGTCCTCCTCGGCGAGGCCGTAGACGAGAAAATCCTCGTTGTGATCCTTGAAGCGGATTTCAAGGCCCGGCAGCACAACCATGCCGTATGGCTCGGCGGCCGCTTTCGCGGCGCGATAACCGCGCAGAAAATCCTCGCGCGCAGCGCGCGTGGAGCGCTCGCCGGGAAGATAGTGATCGGTGATCACGGCGGCGCCGTAGCCTTTTTCGTGCAGACTTTCAATAAGCCGCGCGGCCGTCATCCGGCCGCAGCGGCTTACTTCGCTGGTGTGGCAGTGCGCTTCGAGAAGCACGCGACTCATTTGAAGCAGTCCTTGAGGGTTTTGTTGTAGCCCTGCTCGCCGGGCATCGGCAGGCCGCGCGCGGTCATGACGGCTTCCAGATCGGGCAGTTCGCTGTCCGGAATGGCCTTGAAGCGGCCGAGCTGCAGCGCGATCAGCGCGCTCTGCGCGGCGTTTTCCATCATTTCAAGCATGTCCACCGTGCGCATGATGCCGTCGGCAGAGGTCATCAGCGCGCCGTGGTTTTCCATGAGGAAGCCGTTGGAGTGCTTCAGCGGCTCGTCGAACGCTTCGGCAAGCGCGTCGCTGCCGGGCTGCGCGTAGGGCACCATGATCATCGGGCCAACCTCAATGGCGCATTCCGGAAGGAACGGCGTCGCCATGACGTCCACGCCCGCAATGGCGTAGCCGGTGAGGACGGGCGGGTGCGCATGAACGACGGCGCGCAGGTCGGGGCGCTTCTGATAGACGCGCAGATGGAACGGGGACTCGCTGGTGGGCTTGCGGTTTTCGGGCTTGTAGATGGTTTCGCCGGCAAGATTGACGGCGCAGATATCGTCGGGCGTGCAGTTGCGCTTTTCCACCTTGGTGGGCGTGATGAGCACGACGTCCTCCGCCACGCGCATGGACAGGTTGCCGCCGTGGCTGGTCACGTAGCCCAGCTCGGCCACGCGGTTGCAGGCCATGGAGAGCTCTTTCATTTGCTCATAGTACTGTTCGCGGATCGGATGCATGAGAGATTCCTCCTTCTAAAGTTTGTTATGATTTCTGACCCATTCCGTTGTTGATATAGAACGCCAGAATGTCGGCGATCTTTGCGTTTTTGCCGCCGCCGGCCACGATGAGGTCGGCGAACTCGATATAGCCGCGGATCCACCGCTCGTACATGGGCTTGACCGTTGCCAGATACTGCTTGCCCACGCGCTCAACGCTGCGGCCGCGCTCGAGGATATCGCGCTGCATACGCCGCAGCAGGCAGATATCCGGATCGACGCTGACGTAGATTTTGAAGTCCATTTCATCGCGCAGGCGCGCGTCGTAGAAGGTGTGGATGCCCTCGACAATCAGCACGTCGCCGGGCAGGACGGGTTCGTCCGTATCGGCGCGGCAGTGGTTGGCGAAATCGTAAGCCTTGCGGAGGAACGTGCCGCCCGCCTTGAGCGTCTTGACGTCCTCAAGCAGCTGGTCGTGCTCGAAGATGCCGGGTTCGTCGTAGTTGAGCTGTTCGCGCGCGGCGAAGGAAAGATGGGGATGATCCCGATAATACGCGTCCTGATTGATGAGCACCGCGCGCCCTTCGATCTGGTCGCGAAGCGCTTCGGCGAGCGTAGTTTTTCCGCTGCCGCTCGCGCCGCAGATACCGATGGTCAGCATGGGATTGCCTCCTCTGTGCGCCAAAATCCAACATAAAGCGTACCCCGTTTGACGGCGTTTGTCAAGGGCAGGGAACGCGCAGAAAAGGAATTTTCGCGCACAGCGGCGCGGCGCAGGAGGGCGACGGCGTTTTTCCGGCGCAGGAGCGCCGGGAAGGGCGGCGGGCGCGGCGGTGTGGGCAGCGCGCAGAAGGTTCGGAGCGTGAGAAAACGGGCGCAGGGCGGGGAGAGTGGGATAGGTGGTCGGCGAGGAAAAGGTGAGGAGGGGCTTCATTTTGAATGCGGCGGGAAGCTGATGGAGCAAAGCAGTGGGATTTGTGGAAGGTATGGAGTGAGCGCGGTGCAGCTGACTGTGCAGTGCAAAGGAACGCTTTCACCCCAGCTTCGCCCTAAAGAAAACACGAACGGGTTCGCGCTATGCGCACCGCAGTTCAGGCAGAAAAGGCGGGGGGAGAAAAGCGGAGGGAGCGAGGCGAGTGCGCGGCGGAAGGCGGAGGAAAAGGTAAGGCGGGGCAAGACGGAATCAGCGGAACGCGGTGGCTGACATGAACGCAATGCGGAGGGGCTTCATTTGAAATGCAGATAGCGCTTCCCAGCGCAAAGCAGCGGGTTCGTGGATGGCGAGAAGTGGGTGCGGCGCAGCTGACTGTGCAGCGTGCAGGAAAGCTTTATCCCCCAGCTTCGCCCTAAAGAAAACGCGAACGAGTTCGCGCTGTGTGTGCCGCGGTTCATGGGAAAAGGAGGGGGGAGAAAAGCGGATGGCGTGAGCGGGGCGAACGCGCGTCGGCGGAAAAGGTAAGGCGGGGCAAGACGGAATCAGCGGAGCGAAGCGGCTGACATGAACGCAATGCGGGGGTATTCTGTTTGGAATTCAGACAGTTGATGGCGAAAGCGACATGGCTGGCAGCGCAGCATGTAGGAACGCTTTCACACCGCCCTAAATGAAAACGCGAACGAGTTCGCGCTGTGCGTGCCGCGGTTCATGGGAAAAGGAGGGGGAGAAAAGCGGAGGCAGCGAGGCGGGGCGGCACGTTTCGGTGGAAAAGACATGAGCAAGCAAAAAGGAATCAGCGGAACGAGGCAGCTGACCTGAGCAAGATGCGGGGTCGCTTCATTTGAAATGCGGCGGGAGGCTTTTCAAACGACGCCGGTTGGATACGCGTGTGAATGCGGGGCGGTATCCGGAAAGCGCAGAGGGAACCGCGCGGCGGCGTGCTTTTAAAAGCAAAGTCCCCCGGCATATCCTTCCGGGAGACTTCCTGTTTTGCGGATTATCATTCGGCGCGCTGGGCGTCGACGGTGATGATTTCGTAATGGCCGCTGTGGCGGAT
>CAZKJW010000158.1:0-3958 GCA_964553125.1 uncultured Oscillospiraceae bacterium | reverse complement strand
GTCTGATTGATACTTTTGTCAATGCGGTATTCGTGTATGATGATAAGCTGGTGCTGACCTACAACTATCAGCATGGTACACAGACAATTACGCTAAAGGAAGTTGACGACTTTCTGGGTTCGGATTTGGTTGATCTGTCTCCATTCAAAAGAGAGGTCACGGTTTAAGACGCGACCTTTTTTCTTTTGCTTTTTGCCGGGAATTCTCATCACGTCGCCTGCGCGGCTAATCGTTCAGCCATGACTTGTTTGTGCAAGCGATTTCAACTTGTTTCTTTTCTTCACCAAGCAGCTTTTTCGCAACACGCCATAGCTTGGCGCTGGTCTGAGCAGCATTGTTTTTATTCTTTGATGTGCGAAAAGCCGCGTCTTTGCTCCAAACAGCAAAAGCCCGGTTCGGTTTAAAACCGAACCGGGCTTTTGTTTTTGCAGCCGCTTCTGTTCGCCGGAAACGCATCACCAATGCTGGCTTTTGTTCTCCGTCAAAAACAGGCTTTTCAGTTTTCTGCAAGCGCCTCGATCACGCTATTTGCAGCGATGAAGCCGGACGTGACCGACCATCCCTGCGTCAGCGCGTTCGTGTGGGTGGTCTGATAATACAGGGGACCCCAGACTCCGCCGGCGTCATAACCGCCCATATACAGGCCTTCAATCGCCTTATACTCGGTGTCGAGCGCCTGGCACTTGGAGTTGACAGCAACGCCATTGAGCGTGCCGTCGATCGCGGGATAAATGCGCACCGCATAGAACGGGCCTTCGTCCAGCGGGAACAGGCACTCGGCCGCCTTGCCGAACTGTTCGTCAACACCAGTAGCAATATATTGCTTATAGGTGTCAATCGTGTTCTGCCAGTTTTCAGCTTCAAACCCGATTTGCGCGCCGAGTTCTTCGAGCGTATCCGCCTTCCAGCCTTCACCCGCGTCAATCGCATTCTGCATTTCAGTCTTGATGGTGTAATACGGCACGCAGGCACGGCCGCGATAGTTGATGCAGGAATCGCGGAATTCCTGGCTCAGCAGGCCCGGAGCGCCTTCTGCCTCAAGTTTATCCAGATCGCTCTGCGTAAAGATCGCATAGGCATAGCCTACAGCGCCCAGCGCCGAAGTGCCCTTCGCCAGCGGATCGATGGCGCCCTTCGCTTCGTTATAGAAGCGGTTGCCCTCCGGATCCACCTGAAGCACGCCGACATAGTTGATAAACTTCATATAGCCGGCATAGAAGTCAACATTGATATTGGAGCAGAACTCCGCAAAGTGCGGGCTCATCTGCATATTCAGGCCCGCGCCGGCTTCGAGCGCCATGCGCAGTCCGTCGCCTGTGTTGGTGGACAGACCATAGAGATAGAAATTATCAGAATGCAGGTACTGGCGAAGCATTTCCTTGTTTCCGCCATAGCCGCCCGTCGCAAGAAGCACTGCCTTCGCATGGACGATCACCTCGGTGCCGTCCTGCTTGTGCGCGCGCACGCCCGTAACCTTGCCGTCTTCCACGATCAGCTCTTCCGCCGTGGTTTCAAGCAGCAGCTTCGCGCCGCCCGGAATCAGGAAGGTGTCATACAGCACGTTGTACTTATCCGTGCCTTTGCCCGTATCCATGCCGTTCTTTGCAGCCGCCATTTTGGTGTAGCCCGGGTTGGTCGTCTGCGCCCAGTGTTCAGCCAGATAGTCCGCCGTGGGGCCATTGTTGGTCAGGAAAGACATGAGGACGGAAGCGTTGCACTTATAGTTTGCATACTCCATCATCTCATCGAACACAACCGCGATCGGCGTGCCTTCTACGCCGGACTGTTCCTCCAGATATTTGGAGCCCAGCGTCATCATGCCGGTCGAAACGGTCGATTCGCCGCCGACCTTGCCGCACTTTTCGAGAATCAGGACATCCAGACCCGCTTCCATCGCCTTCAGCGCAGCCGTCGTGCCGGAACCACCGGCGCCGACAACGGCGAAGTCCACGGTGTATTCTTCAGTCGCTTCAACCTTCGGCGTCGGCTTATTGAAGCCGGCAAGATTCGCTCCCGCCTCGGTCAGCGCCTGCTGCACGCCGGAAAGAACCGCCTGAGATGTCATGGTGCATCCGGTAACGACATCGACAGCGATGGACTGCTGTTCAACGATCGACGCCGGAACTCGCTCGATCACCGGCTCAATGAAGCCGCTGTTGTCCGACGTTTCCAGCACCTCTACCGACAGAATAGAGGTTTCATCCACGGTCACGGCAACCTTTGTCGGCATAATCGTCGCGGGAGAACCAAAGCGTTCGCCTTCAATGGTTCCTTCCTTCCATTTTCCGTACGCTTCGCCGTAATAGGTGCCTGGCGTCATATGCTGCTCGATTTCGTTCGTCTGCGCGTTCAGCTCTGCGCCAGTGGCGGCAAGCGCTTCCTTTGCCGCGGACAGAATCGCATTGCTGGTCACGGTTGCGCCGGAAACACCGTCGATTTCGACGGAATTCGCCGCAACCATGCTCGCGCCGAGCAGTTCAACGGCGCGGGAGCCGATGCCTTCAGTTTCGGAAGGGCCTTCGATCGCAACATCGGTCAGCACGCCGTCCTTCAGGGCGATGGTAACAGTAACCTCTCCGCCGAAGCCCGTCGCCGTTGCGGTTGCAGTCGTCGCATCTTCCGCAAAAGCGCACGTGCTCAGCATCGAGATCATCACAAGGATAGCCAACAGTTTTTTCATGATGAGTATTCCCCCTTTCATCCCTTTGCGAGATTGATTTAATTATAACATCTCATATCGTTTTAGATTCAAGAGAATCAGACGCATCCGTCCATACTTTTTTGAAGAAAATCAGGGGGATTTGAAGCGCAAAATCTACAGCTGATGTTGGATTTTATCTACAGGAATCCAATACTCATAAAAAGTCGCCTGCGGGTGAGTATTCTCCACGCTCGCTCCCTCGTCCAGCACAGCGAGCGCGCGGCCGAACGCGTCGCCGCAGATGCGCAGCTGAAAATCCTCCAGATATTCATACACATGCGGCAGAAGAATCTCCGGGCTGATCCCATTGTTCTCCAGCTTGCAGGCCGTATGAATGCACTGCACGGGCGGGTAATTCCGAAGCGCGGGATCGTTCTGCGTACAATGCAGCTTCGATAGTTCGGACGTAGGCACGCAATGTCCGCTGAGGCGATAGGAACTGCAGCGCTCCTCCGTAAGAATACGCATGGGAATAATCGAGCCAAGCGACGTGAGATGAATCTCCTCCAGCCATTTTTCCAGCGTTCGCTCTGTTTCTGCGTCCTGGATCATTTCATCCCCTTCCCGAAGGATGAGAAACGTCATGGGCGGGTTTTCCTCCGGCACAACGCGTCCAAGAAGCGTGTCAATTTTCTTTATATCATAGGACAGCGCATCCAGCGCCTGAATGCGGCTGCGCAGTTCGCCGAGCTCGGCTCTTGATTTCTCGGTCTGCTGATCGATAATCGAAGCCATTTCCGGCAGCGTCTTACAGTGGATGAGCTTCCAAACCTCCTGCTCGGAGAATCCGCATTTGAAATAGCGTCGAATATTTGTAAGCCATTTGAAATGGCGGACGTTATAATGCCGCGTGTCGCCCAAATCGTTCTGAATCGACGTCAGCAGGTTTTTCTTTTCATAGTATCTCACCGTTTGCGGAGACACGCCGGAGTATTTGGAAGCCATCCCGATCTTGTATTTTTCGTTCATCAGTTTTTCCCTCAGCGATTCTTTACGTTTTGCCAGATTTCATTCATCAGAAAACGAGCTCCTGTTTCCATCAAGATACATCATGCTCTATAATAGTATACCTTTTCACAATCAGAATGTCCACATTGACTTTGGCAACAAATCACCGGGGCTGCCGCCTTGTTATCATCGCGCGCGACAGTTCCTCTGAATCTTCTGCCCCATATAAAAAAAACGCGCAGCCGCTTGCTCCTGCGCCCACGCGTTTTTTATGGCGGCACATGCCGCCCTGTCAACCGTCCAATGCGT
>CAZKJW010000157.1:0-4012 GCA_964553125.1 uncultured Oscillospiraceae bacterium | reverse complement strand
GCTTCAGAAAACACCCACAGCAGCCACAGATGCGAATACTGCTCAATCCCGCGCAGCGCCGCATCCACGCGGTATTCCTTTTCAAAAACAATCGTCGCCTTCAGCGACGGCACCAGCCCGGCCTGCCGCGGCACGCCGAATTTTGCCGGAAAGTCTGTCCGGATATGCGCGACGGGCTTCATCGAATATGCAAACGTTTCGTTCATTCGTCATCCTCCGCAAATAAGGCGCTCAGCCGTTTTCATTATACCCCTCTTCGCCGCGTTCGCAAGAGCGCCGCCGCAAATATGCCCGCGCGCCCCGATTGACTTTGCGCGCCGCTGCCTCTACAATAGCAGAAAAAGGCGAATGCCGGGAGGTTTTGTCATGATCGATCAGCTTGAAAAATGGATCTGGCTCGACGGCGCCGTCTATCCCGAATACCAGCTGGCGGATTACAGCGGCCATTTTGAAACGCGGACGCACCGCTATGCCGTGGCGGAGTTTTCCCGCCGCTATGCGTTTGAAAAAAAGATCGTTTCCGCCGCGCTGCGCTTCAGCGGGGACACGGAGTTTCAGCTCTTCCTCAACGGCGAATGCATTGCTACGGGGCCCGTGTCCGTCGGCGGCGATTTTCTTTTCAATAATTTTCCGCGCCCCACGCATTACGCCTCGCGCCTCACGCTCGCGCCGGATTGCAGCGCGCTTGATTTTTTCGCGCTGGTCAAGCTCGGCCCCGTCGGCATCAACGAATATTCGCAGGGGCACGGCGGCTTCATGCTGACGTGCGAGCTTGTCTTTGAAGACGGCACGCGCGACGTGCTCTGCACCGATGAAACATGGCTGGCGCGCCGCAGCGGCGCGTTCTGCGAGCCGTGGCGCTACGACGGAACCATCGCGCCGGACGCGTGGCTGCCCGCCGTCGTCACGCCCAACCGCTGGCACAGCGTCACCGCGCCCATCCCCCTGCGCACGGAAACGCTGCTCGCCCCCGAAGGCGGCGGCGTTCTCGCCGTTCCCGCAGGCGAAACGGCGGAGGCGGTTTTCCTCTTTGACAAAATTCACGCCGGCTTCCTTTCCGTTTCCGTGGAAGCGCACGGCCCGGTCGAATGCACGGTTCACTGCTTTGAAACCGACGAGGAGGGTTCCTGCGAGCGCCTTACCTTTGCGGCGAGCGACGCCTATCGCGGCTTACAGCTGCACAGCGCAGGCGGGCTGCGGGTGCGCGCCCACAACGGCGCGAATGCGCCCGCCGTCCTGCGCTTCGCCCTGATCGCCACGCATTACCCCGCACCCGCGTGCGCGCGAACCGTCACCTCCGACGCAGGGCTGAACCGCATTCTGGACGTATGCGCGCACACGCTGAAATACTGCCGCCAGATGATTCACCTCGACAGCCCGCGCCACAGCGAGCCGCTGGCCTGCACGGGCGATTATTACATCGAAATGCTGATGACCGCCTTTTCCTACGGCGATCAGCGGCTTTCGCTTTTCGACGTGCGGCGCACGGCAGAGCTGCTCCGCTTCCACGACGGCCGCATGTTCCACACCAGCTACAGCCTCATCTGGGTGCTGATGCTCGAGGACGCCTACATGCTCACCGGCGACGGCTCGCTTCTTGCCGAATGCGAGGACGCGCTGTTGCTGCTTCTGCGCCGCTTCCACAGCTATCTGGGCGAAAACGGCCTTCTGGAAACGCCGCCGGATTATATGTTTGTGGACTGGATCTACATCGACGGCATTTCGCTGCACCACCCGCCCAAGGCGCTCGGTCAGAGCTGCCTGAATATGTTCTATTACGGCGCGCTGTGCGCGGCCGCGCGCATCTTCTCTGCACTGAACGAGCCGTCGCTGCACGAGGAGTGCCTTCGCCGCGCCGCGGCGCTGAAGGCCGCCGTCAACGCGCTGCTGTACGACCCGGAAAAAGCGTTGTATTTTGAAGGGCTCAACACGCCCACGCCCGACGCGCTGCTGGGACAGTGGATGCCGCAGAACGTCTCCAAGCGGTATTATCGCTGCCACGCCAATATCCTCGCGGCCTGCTTCGGCGTGTGCGATGTGCAGCGTGGCCGCGCGCTCCTGCGGCGCGTGCTCTCCGACGCCGCGCTTGGCGACTGCCAGCCGTACTTCAAGCATTTCCTGCTGGAAGCCATCTATCGCTGCGGGCTGCGCGAAGAATGCACGCTGCCCGTGCTCGACGCATGGCGCAAGCCCGTGGACGATTGCCCGCGCGGTCTTGCGGAGGGGTTCATCAAGCCGGAGCCGACCTACTCGTTCGACCACAGCCACGCGTGGGGCGGCACGCCGCTGTATTCGCTGCCCAAAGTGCTGACAGGGCTGGAAATTCTGGAGCCGGGCTTTGCGCGCGTGCGGCTGTGCCCGCGCCTGCTCGGGCTGGAGCGTGCGCGCGTGGAAATCCCCACGCCGCACGGGCAAATCATCTGCGAGATGGAGCAGGGCGCGCCCGCGCGCGTCACCGCGCCGGAAGGCGTCGCGCTGGAAATCATCTGACCGCACAGGCGGAGGGAGGCTGACCGGATGCAAAATCGCTGGATCGGGCTGGACATCGGCGGCACAAAATGCGCCGCAGTGCTTGCGGAAACAGGCGGCGGCGTGCGCATTCTGGAAAGGTTCTGCGTTGAAACGGGCGCTTTCGCGCCGACCTTCGAGCGGCTCTGCCGCGAAATTGAAGCCATGCTCCTGCGGCACGAAACGCCGCTCGCCCGCGTGCGCGCCATCGGCGTCAGCTGCGGCGGCCCGCTCGATTCGCGGCGCGGCGTCATTCTCTGTCCGCCCAACCTGCCCGGCTGGACGAACGTCCCCATCGCACGGCTTCTGCGCGAACGGTTCGGCGTTCCCGCCCATCTGCAAAACGACGCAAACGCCTGCGCGCTCGTCGAATGGAAGCTGGGCGCAGGCCGCGGCACAAACGACATGGTGTTTCTCACGATGGGCACCGGCATGGGCGCCGGCGTCATTGCGGAAGGGCGACTTCTGCGCGGTCACGCCGATATGGCGGGCGAGGTCGGCCACGTCCGGCTGACGGAGGACGGCCCTGTTGGCTACGGAAAACGCGGCTCCTTTGAGGGCTGGACGAGCGGCGGCGGCATTGCGCGGCAGGCCGTGGACCGCACGCGCGCACTTTCCGCACGCGGCACGCCGCCCCAATGGACGCGCGACGGCGCGCGCGAGGACGAGCTTTCCGCGAAGCTCCTCGCTACCTATGCGCTGCGCGGCGACCCGGACGCGCTGGCGCTGTTTGACCGCGTCGGCACGATGCTCGGCCGCGGCGTCGCGCTGCTGGCGGATCTGCTCAACCCAGAATGCGTCGTCATCGGCAGCATTTTCACGCGCTGCGAAGCGCTGCTGCGCCCCGCGATGGAGCGCGTCCTCGCAGAGGAGGCGCTCGCCTTCACGCGCGGCGGACTGCGCGTCGTGCCGGCACAGACGGGCGAGGCGATCGGCGATTTGGCGAGCGTTATGGCCGCGCTGTATGCAGAGAACGTTGAACCGCAGGAAGGGTAATTCAAGTGGTAACGGGGTACGGGGTATTTAGGGGCGCAGCGCGCCCTTTTTCTTTTTCCGCGGCGGGGGTGGAGCAGCGGAGCGCTGAAGTTGGCGCGTCTTGAGACCGCGGAACGCTGGGGCGCACAGCAAAAGCTGATGTGCTGACAGTCTGCTGCCGTGCCGTTATTGCCGCAACCGCAATAAAGAATTCCGACGTGTTTTGTTGGGTGTGGGCGTTCTTTTTCCTTTGCCGTGGCGGGGTAAGGGGTAGAGCGCTGAGACTGGCACAACATGGGACGCTGGCGCACACACAGCAAAAGCTGATGGGCTGACAGTCTGCTGCCGTGCCGTTATGCCGCAGCCGCGGCGAAGAATTCCGACGTGCTTTGTGGGACGTGGGCGTTCTTTTTCTTTTGCCGTGGTGGGGGGTAAGGGATGGAGCGCTGAGGTTGCGCGGCTTGAGGATGCGGGACGCTGGGGCGCGCACAGCAAAAGCTGATGGGCTGACAGTCTGCTGCCGTGCCGT
>CAZKJW010000156.1:1490-4120 GCA_964553125.1 uncultured Oscillospiraceae bacterium | reverse complement strand
GCCGTTCCTCAGTCCGCCGCACAGGAGTGTATTCACTCGCCGCACGGCTGAAACAGTCCGCCAAACCGAAACCCGCCGGTTTGCCGTTTCTCCAAAACAGCATCAGCACTGCGAGCATCACGCCCGCACGCCGTTGCCCGAACGCCGAACCGCCATTCCGCAGACCTCCGCGCAGGAGTGCATTCGCTCCCCTCACGGCTGGAACAGCTATCCAACCAGCGCCCGCTGGTTTGCCGTTCTATAAGAAACTGTGGTGGCACAGCGAGCATACCGCCCGCGCGCCGCAGTCGGAACACCGAACCGCCGTTCCACAGCCCCCGCGCAAGAGTGCATTCACTCCCCGCACGGCTGGAGCAGCTATCCAACCAGCCTGCGCCGGTTTGCCGTTCCCCAAAAACGGCAGCGACACTACGAGCATACCGCCCGCACGCCGTTGTCCGAACGCAGAGCCGCCGACTCGCAGCCCCTGCGCAGGAGTGCATTCACTCCCCGCATGGCTGGAGCAGCTATCCAACCAGCCCGCGCCGGTTTGCCGTTCCCCAAAAACGGCGGCAACACTACGAGCATCATGCCTCCCCGCCGTTCCGCGCCGGCATGTAGAACCGCCGTTCCACACCCCCCACACGGCTGAAACAGCCCGCCAAACCAGCCTGCGCCGGTTTGCCGTTCCCCAAAAACGGCAGCGACACTACGAGCATACCGCCTCCCCCGCCGTTCCGCACCGGCATGAAAAATGTCTGCTGCGCTTCACCGCCGCTCCCATTTCCCCGCTGCGGAGACGCTGCCGCGCCTCTGCTGCAATCCTGAAAACCGTCCCGGTTGCGCGCAAACGCTGCGCCGCCGGGGGCTTGGGCGCACTGCGCCCATAAAAATAACAAAAGCGGAGCACGCTCCGCGGAAAGGAGTACCATGAAGGAGGATTCAAAGCTCCGGCGGCTTCTGTTCCTTTTCGGGTATTTTGCGCGCATCGGTTCGTTTACCTTCGGCGGCGGCTGGAGCATCATCTCGCAGATGCAGCGCGACTTCGTGGACAAGCGCCACTGGATGACCGAGGAGGATCTGGTCGATATGACCAGCGTGGGCCGCTCGATCCCCGGCGTGATGATCGGCAATGTCAGCTATATGTTCGGCTTCCGCATCGCCGGCGTGCCGGGCGGCATCGTCTCGGTGCTCGGGCTGAACGCCGCGCCGTTCGTGGTGCTGATTATTCTGACGAATATTTATGAGCAGTTCTGCTCCAACGTCTATGTCGTCAAGGCGCTTTCCGGCGTGCGCGCGGCCGTGCTGCCCATCATCGGCTCCGCCGCGCTGCGCCTGCGCAAGTCCAGCCTGCGCGATGCGGGCTGCTGGGTCATCATGCTCTGCGCGTTTGCGCTGGGCGCGTTCACCAGCTTCTCAAACGTTCTGACGGTTCTGTGCGGCGCCGCCGCGGGACTCGTCATTATGGGGGTGCGCCGTCATGGTATACGTTGAATTGTTCTGGGTTTTCGCGCTCATTGGCGTGACGAGCTTCGGCGGCATGTCCATGGTGCCGCTCATTAACGCGCAGATGATTTCGCACGGCTGGATGACCAGCACGGAGGTGCTCGATATCGTCGCCATGGCCGAAATGACGCCCGGCTCGCTCGGCTTCAACTGCGCCACCTTCGCCGGGATGCGCGTGGCGGGCGTCGCCGGCGCGGTTGCCGCCAATCTGGGCGTCATCGCCCCCACCTTCACGCTCACATGCGCCGCCTGCTTCTTCATCGAAAAATTCCGCGACAGCCGCTACCTTCAGGACGCCATGTACGGCGTGCGGCCGGTCTGCATCGGGCTGCTGCTGTGTACGCTCTTTGGCATGATCGACGGAACCATCCTCGTCTCCGGCGCGTTCTGCTGGCAGTCCGCCGCCGTCGTCGCCACGGTCAGCCTGCTGCTTTGGAAAACCAAGCTGAGCATTCCCGTGCTCATTGCCATCGCCGCGGGAATGGGGCTTCTCCTTTTCTGAACCCCCGCGCATCATTGGATCAAAAGGGCTTTTAAAAGCCCTTTTTTCATCGCTCGCGCCGCCGGCAGGAAAACGCGCCGCCCTGCGCGAATCCACACGGCAGCCAGACCGGCATGACGCCGGAACGATTCCCATCCCAAACAGGAGGCTTCGTATGAACCGCTATCCATGGCTCGATAAATTCCTGCTCTCTCTGCCCGGCTGCACGAAAGACTTCAAGGCCGAGTGGGGCTGGCATCGCTATCAGACTGGCGGCAAGCTGTTCGCCGCCGTCTGCGCCCCCGGCGAGGAACACGCGCTCGTGGGCGGACACGAAATCGTCACCCTCAAGTGCGACCCGCAGACCTCCGAGCTGCTGCGCAGCCAGTACGCGGAAATCCTGCCTGGCTTTTATATGAATAAGCGCTGCTGGATCTCCGTCCTGCTCGACGGCTCCGTCCCGGACGACCTGCTGCGAAAGCTCTGCGCCGACTCGCATGCCCTCGTCTTTGCTGCGCTCACCAAAAAAGCCCAGCGCGAAATCATGGCGCAGACCCCCGCGCCCTGACCCGGCTTTCTTCGGGGGGTGCGCGAGGGGGAACTTCTTTCTCCTGAAAGAAGTTCCCCCTCGCAAAAAAAACTCCGTTCCGTCTCTCCCTCTCCC
>CAZKJW010000156.1:0-1390 GCA_964553125.1 uncultured Oscillospiraceae bacterium | reverse complement strand
TCCTGAAAGAAGTTCCCCCTCGCAAAAAAAACTCCGTTCCGTCTCTCCCTCTCCCGACGCACGTCCCCCGCGGCGCGCTGTCGCCCCCCTTGCCCCCCCTAAAACCGGCTTTCTTCAGGGGTGCGCGAGGGGGTACTTCTTTCTCCCGAAAGAAGTACCCCCTCGCAAAAACCGTCCCTATATTCTTTTATCTTTCCTCTCTGAAATACGCCAGCCCCAAGCTCTGCGGCGGCTGATCCTCCGGCCGCTTGCGGAAGGACGTAATGCCCAGAACGATGATCGTGACAACGTAGGGCACCATCTTGAAGAACTCCTGCGTCGCGCCTGCGATCGGGATGCGCGTATAGAGCACGTACAGTCCGCCGAAGAGAATCGACGCCCAAATGGCGCGCACCGGCTTCCACAGCGCGAAGATGACCAGCGCAATCGCCAGCCAGCCGCGATCGCCGAACGCGTCGTTCTGCCACGTGCCGCCCATGTATTCCATGACGAAATACAGTCCGCCAAGGCCGGCAATCGCCGCGCCCACGCAAATGGCGACGTACTTATAGCGGCTGACGTTGATGTTGTTGGCGTCTGCCGTGGCCGGGCTTTCACCGACCGCGCGCAGGTTCAGCCCCGTGCGCGTACGCGCAAGAAAATATCCAGCCGCAATCGCAATGGCGATGGCGAAATAGGTCAGGAAGCCATAGCTGAAGAACAGCGTGCAGATCGTGTTGAGGATGGGGCTGCTCGTCACCGTTTCGCTCGTAGCAAAGGCGAACGTCGATTTGAACGCCTTGCCCGTCAGATAGACGGTGATCTGGCCGGTCTTGCCCGTCAGCTTCATGAGCGAGCCGCCCATGAAGTTGCCAAAGCCCACGCCGAAGGTCGTCAGCGCAAGGCCCGTCACGTTCTGGTTCGCGCGGAATGTGATGGTCAGCACCGCGTAAATCAGACCGCCCAGCGTCGCCAGCAGCAGCGCCGAGAGAATCGACACCGCCATAGCCACGAACGGAACGGGCGTCGCGACCGCGTTTTCATACAGGAACGCGCCGATGAGGCCGCCAATGCCGCCCATATACATGATACCGGCAATGCCGAGGTTCAGGTTGCCGCTCTTTTCCGTGAGAATCTCGCCCACAGCGCCGTAGAGAAGCGGAATGCCCTGCATCACTGCGGCATGGAAAAACGCGCTGGTGAAAAAGCTCTTGAGCACCGTTGCGAAGAACTCCATTTATTCCGCCTCCTTCCTGCCGCCGCGGAACACGAGGCGGTAGTTGATGAAAAACTCGCAGCCGATGATGAAGAACAGAATGATGCCCGTGATGATGTCAGAGAACGCATTGTTCAGTCAGCAGCTCGTCGCCACGCCCTTCGCGCCGTAATCCATAAACACGAGGAAGAACGA
>CAZKJW010000155.1:0-4134 GCA_964553125.1 uncultured Oscillospiraceae bacterium | reverse complement strand
GCTGCGCTTCCCGCATTTTCTGCGCGCAGGGCGCGCTGAATCCAAAAAATGCGCGGCAAAAGGTCGAATGTTCGTGTTTTGCGAACAATTTTCCGGCAAAATCTGAGGAATATTCGGAAAAAATGCGATTTTTGGCGAAAAACCCCTTTACATGTTCGGAAATGTGCGGTATAATCCACCCGTAATCCAAATTACAAGTGGAGGGTATGTTATGAAGAAGTTCTTGGCTCTGGCTCTGTGTCTGGTTATGATGCTCGGCTGCGTCGCCGCCGCCGAAGGTATCCCGGCCGATCAGATCAAGGTTGGCGTGATCCTGCTCCACGACGAAAACGTCGGCTATGACTACGCGCACATCCTCGGCGTGCAGTCGATGAAGGAATCCCTCGGCCTGAGCGACGATCAGATTGTTACCGAATACAACATCCCCGAGAGCGAGGAGTGCTACGACGCCGCGCTGCGTCTGGTCTCCAAGGGCTGCAACATCATCTTCGCCGACAGCTTCGGCCATGAAGACTACGTGCTGCAGGCCGCCGAAGAAAACCCCGAAATCGAATTCTGCCACGCCACCGGCTATCAGGCCGCGCTGACCGGCACTGAAAACCTGCACAACTTCATGCCCTCCGTTTATCAGAGCCGCTACGTCTCCGGCGTTGTCGCCGGCATGAAGCTCGCCGAAGTCTACGGCGCGGACACTGATGCCAAGATCGGCTACGTCGGCGCGTTCAGCTATGCCGAGGTCGTTTCTGGCTACACCGCGTTCTTCCTTGGCGTCCGCAGCGTTTGCCCGAACGTCACCATGGAAGTCAAGTACACCGGCTCCTGGGCCGATCAGGCTGTTGAGCGCGAAGTCGCCACCGCCCTCATCGAAGACGGCTGCGTCCTCATCTCCCAGCACGCCGATACCACCGGCGCCGCCTCTGCCTGCGAAGAACTCGGCGTCTGGCACGTTGGCTACAACGTCGGCATGATCGACACCGCCCCCAACACCACGCTCACTTCCGCTTCCCTGCATTGGGGCCCGGACTACACCTTCTGCGTCAAGGCTGTCATCGACGGCGAAGCCATCCCGAGCGACCACTCCGCCGGCTATGAAGAAGACGCCGTGTGGACCACCGAGCTCAACGCCAACACCATCGCCGCCGGCACGCAGGAAGCCGTTGACGCGACCGTCGCCGACATCATCTCCGGCGCCGTCCGCGTGTTCGATAACAGCACCTGGACCGTCAACGGCGAGACCGTGACCTCCACCGCCAGCCTCGAAGGCTTCAATGGCGTCGAGCACATGGTCACCGACGAAAACGGCAAGACCTACTTCGCCGAGCAGAACGGCTTCGCCGCCCCCGCGTTCTCCATCCGCATCGACGGCATCACCGAGCTGAACACCATCTTCTAATTCCTCGCGCTTCAGGCGGGGCCGAGCAATCCGGCTCCGCCTTTTTTCCGGTCTTTTGGGTTTGCGGTTTTCGGCGCGCAGGGCGCGCCCTCGGAACGGTTCTCCCCGGCTTTGACTACAACATCGGAGGCGCGCAATGTCTAAAAACGCGATTGAACTGAGAAACATTTCCAAGTATTTCGGCCCCGTCGCCGCAAACAAGCACGTATCGCTAACGGTGCGCAAGGGCGAGATTCTTTCGCTGCTGGGCGAAAACGGCAGCGGCAAGACCACGCTGATGAACATGCTCTCGGGCATCTACTACCCCGACGAGGGCGAAATCCACATCAACGGCGAAGAAGCGGCCATCCGCAGCCCGCGCGACGCGTTCGAGCGCGGAATCGGCATGATTCACCAGCACTTCAAGCTGGTCGATATTTTCACCGCCACGGAAAACATCATTCTCGGCATGGAGGGCAAGGGCCGGCTGAATCTCGCGGAGGCGTCGCAGAAGATCCGCGCGCTTTGCGAAAAATACGGCTTCAAGATCAACCCCGACGAGAAGGTCTACAACATGTCCGTTTCCGAAAAGCAAACGGTGGAGATCATCAAGCAGCTCTACCGCGGCGCGGACATTCTCATTCTCGACGAGCCGACGGCCGTGCTCACCCCGCAGGAGACGGAGCGTCTTTTCGACGTGCTGCGCAACATGCGCGCCGACGGCAAGGCGATTATCATCATCACCCACAAGCTCAACGAGGTGCTGGAAATCTCCGACCGCGTGGCGGTGCTGCGCAAGGGCGAGTATATCGGCTCCGTTGAAACCGCCGAGGCGACGGAGAAATCGCTCACCGATATGATGGTCGGCCGCAAGGTCGATCTCGACATCGAGCGCATCGATCCGGTCAACCCGACGCCGCGGCTGTTCGTGCGCGGTTTGACGTGCGTGGACAAATACGGCGCGAAGACGCTGGACGACGTGACCTTTGAGGTGACCAGCGGCGAAATTTTCGGCATTGCCGGCATTGCGGGCGCGGGACAGAAATCGCTGCTGGAAGCCATCGCCGGGCTGGAGACGCCGGTTTCCGGGTCGATCACGTTCATCGATCCGAAGACGGGCAAGAAAGAAGAGCTGGTGGGCAAAAGCCCGAAGGCGATTCGCGATATGGGCGTGGCGCTTTCGTTCGTGCCGGAGGACCGGCTGGGCATGGGCCTTGTCGGCGCGATGGGCATGACGGGCAACATGATGGTGCGCTCCTACCGCGACGGCAAGTCGCTTTTCACCGAGACGAAAAAGCCGCGCGAGCTGTCTGAGGATATCGTCAAGCAGCTTGACGTGGTGACACCGAGCATCAGCACGCCGGTGCGCCGCCTTTCCGGCGGCAACGTGCAGAAGGTGCTTGTCGGTCGCGAAATCGCCAACTCGCCCGCCGTGCTGATGACGGCCTACGCCGTGCGCGGGCTGGACATCAACACCAGCTACACCATCTACAACCTGCTGGGCGATGAGAAAAAGCGCGGCAGCGCGGTGGTGTTCGTGGGCGAGGATCTGGACGTGCTGCTGGCGCTCTGCGACCGCATCATGGTGCTTTCGAGCGGACAGGTGACGGGCATTGTGGACGCGCGCAGCGCGACAAAAGAGCAGATCGGCCTGATGATGACGCAGCGCAGGAAGGGAGCGTAACCGATGAAGAAGCAACAGAATCTGCGCGAGCCGTTCGTTCGCATGGTCAAGCGCGACGCCATGCCGGGCTGGAAGCGTGTGTGTGTGTACGCGCTGGCGCTCCTGCTGGCAATCGCCGTGTGCTCGATCACGATCGTGCTGTTCACGGGGCTGAACCCGCTGGAAGTTTTTGCAACCATGTTTGAGACCACGTTCGGCACGCCCGATCTGGCGTGGAAGAACCGCGCCATGTCCATCTGGACGACGGTGCGCGACACGATGATTCTCCTGTGCGTAGCGCTGGCGCTTGCGCCCGCCTTCCGGATGCGCTTCTGGAACACCGGCGGAGAGGGGCAGATCCTTGTGGGCGGCCTTGCCACGGCGTTTGTGATGCGCCAGTTCGGCGATGTGATGCCCTCGTGGCTGCTGTTTGCGTGCATGGTCGGCGCGAGCCTGATCGCCGGCATGGCGTGGGCGATTCTGCCCGCCGTGTTCAAGGCGTTCTGGAACACGAACGAAACGCTTTTCACCCTGATGATGAACTATATCGCCACGCAGATTGTGGCGGCGTTCTCCATCCTCTGGGAAGCCAAGCAGGGCTCCGGCTCCATCGGCGTCATCAACAAGGCGACGAAGGCCGGCCACATGACGACGAGCTGGCTTTCGGGCGTTTTCGGCAATAAGAACTACATCATCGACGTAATGATCGTGCTGGCGCTGGTGGCGTTCATTTACATCTACATGAAATACACCAAGCACGGCTACGAGCTGACAGTTGTGGGCGAGAGCGGAAACACCGCGCGCTATGCGGGCATCAACGTCAAGCGCGTCATCATCCGCACGATGGCGCTTTCGGGCGCGCTGTGCGGCCTTGCGGGGTTCATTCTGGTTTCCGGCTCCAGCCACACAATTTCCACCAACACGGCGGGCGGCCGCGGGTTCACAGCCATCATTGTGGCGTGGCTGGCGAAGTTCAATCCCTTTGTGATGATTCTCATCTCGTTCTTCCTCGTGTTTATGGATTACGGCGCGAAGGGCGTGGCGACGAGCTGCGGGCTGAACAAGGCGTTCTCGGACATCATCACGGGCATCATTCTGT
>CAZKJW010000154.1:0-4193 GCA_964553125.1 uncultured Oscillospiraceae bacterium | reverse complement strand
CCCCTTCTCTGCTTGGGCGCGGCTGATTGTACGCCGCGAATTTCAACCCGCTCTCAAGCGCCAGCGCGCTTTTAGCCAGAATATGCGGCGCTTTTCGCCTGAATTTGCGTGAAATGCGCATAAATGCGCCCGAAATGAAGTTAAGGTATTGACAAACAAATAGAACGTGCTTATACTAATTCTTAGTAAACCTAACTGTTTTTGTGGAAGGAGTGACGCCGCCTTGAAGGATATCTCAAACGCGCCGGGGCGTTACGTCTCGAAGCTCGGCGGGCGGATCCGCATCCGGCTTGATGCCATCGCGTCGGAATGCGGCATCACGCAGGCGCAGGGGCGCACGCTCCAATACATCGCCAGCCGAACCCGCACGGTGTATCAGAAGGATATCGAGGATGAATACAATCTTCGCGCGGCGACGGCGTCGCAAATGCTGCAAAGCATGGAGGACGCCGGGCTCATCCGCCGCGAGGTGGACGGGCAGGATCGCCGCAAAAAGCGCATCGTCGTGACTGAGGAAAAGCGCGAGGCGGCCGCGTGGATGCTTGAGCGCATCGCCGAAATGGAAGCGCAGATGGTCGAGGGCATCGCGCCCGAAAAGCTGGCCGTGTTCACTGAAGTGATCGAGCAGATGATTCAGAATATGTCGCAAAGCGACCGATACAGCCCGTCGAAAAACCTCAGGGAGGGGTCGGAGGGGCCGCAGCCCCTCTGACTGTATTCGTATCGCCCGGCTTTGCCGGGCGGGCGGGGCGTTTCCGGCTTGGCCGGAAACTTTCCTTGCACGGAGGAACGGCCGTCAGCCCTGCTTGCGGGGCTGACAGTGACGGAGTGCAATCCTCAAAAAAGTGGCTGCAACCTCTTTTTTGACGCCCGGAATCTGTCGCAAAGCGACCGATAAACCGCATTCAGGTTCCTTTTTCAGGGAACTGAAATATTTTTTTGAAAGGGGCAGATCCATATGCCAAAGAAATCTGGCATCTCCCGCCGCGACTTTTTGAAAGGTACCGCTGCGGGCGCGCTGAGCATTGCCGCCTCCGGACTTTTCAGCAGCTTTGCTGCAGCGGATGAACCCGCCGCCGTTGAGCCTGAGAAGAAGATCACGTGGGACGACATTTTCGCCACCAGCTATTCTCAGTCCAACCGCCGTCAGAACCCGGACGCCAAAGCGCCCGAAACGCCCGAAGAATTCATCATTCAGAAGGGCAACGGCGACATCCTCGGCTCCATGATGGTCGGCATGGTCGGTTCTCTCGGCATCCCGGAGAGCCAGTTCATGAACAACAAGCCGGCGTGGCTGGGCGATGAACCCGACCTCTCCGCGAAGGTCTCCTACACGAAGGACTGCGAAGTGCTCGTCATCGGCGCCGGTCAGGCCGGCACGTCCGCCGCGCTGCACGCGGTCGATCAGGGTCTCAAGACCATCTGCTGCGAAATCCAGACGTGGGAAGAATACGACAACTACGCCTGCGACCTGACCACCTACAACTCCAAGTTCTTCCTTGACAAGGGCGCCGAAAAATACGATCCGATGGATATCTTCGTCGAATACATGAACAAGGCGCTTGGCCATGCCAATCAGGAAATCGTCAAGGATTACGCGCATCGCTCCGGCGAGTCCCTCGACTGGGCGCTGTCCTATCTGCCGAAGGAATATGTCGAAAAATACGCGCACGCCGTAAACTACAAGGGCAACAAGCACTACCAGAACCCCTGCAACGGCAGCAACTACTTCGTCGGCATGACCCAGTGGCGCGACACCGGCACCGAAACCAACACCAACAACAACATGTGGCCTTACACCGTCCGCCTCCTGCACAAGAAAGCCATGGAGCTCGGCGCGGAATTCATCTACGGCGCGCAGGGTCTGACCCTTGTTCACAAGGACGGCGAAGTGACCGGCGCCATCTTCACCGACGTGGACGGCAACTACTTCCAGGTCAACGCCAAGGCGGTCATCGTCGCGGCGGGCGACTTCGGCGGCAACCCGGATATGCGCCTTGACCTGTGCGACACGCTGCGCAACCTCGCCTGGTCCTACGGCCTCGACCGTACCGACGCCAACAACATCTCCTCCATGGGCCGCGACGGCTCCGGCATCCGCATGATGATGTGGGCGGGCGCGACGATGGAAGCCGGCCCGCGCGCGGGTCAGTCCGCCGGCATCAACAGCAAGCCGAGCTTCCCCTTCGGCGGCTGCTGGCCTGTCTTCGGCAACGACGGCAAGCGCTTCTTCAACGAAACCCTGACCAAGCACGGCTCCGTCGGCTACCTCGACATGATGCCGGCCGGCCTGAAGATGGTCTGCGTCACCGACGCGAACTGGGACGAATACTGCGAGTATCAGGGCTACGGCCATGAGGTCATGGATCGTTCCAACGACTACATGATCGAAAAAGTCCGCAAGGATATGGCGAACTACAAGACCGGCCCGGACGGCTTCTCCGTGCAGGCGTTCGCCCGCTACGGCAACGATCCTTCCACCCTCTACGCCGCCGACACGCTCGAAGAGCTTGCCGACATCATGGGCTATGAAGGCGAAGCGAAGCAGGGCTTCCTTGACGAAGTGAAGCACTGGAACGAAATGTGCGATGCGGGCTACGACTCCGATTGGGGCGCCGACAAGTCCATGATGCACTTCAAGATTGAAAAGGCTCCGTTCTTCGCGGCGTCCTCCGTCACCGGCGGCAAGCCGTCCGGCGGCCTGTGCCAGCACGCCGCCGTCTGCACCGACGGCAAGTACCGCGTCCTCGACGCGACCAAGACCCCGATCAAGGGCCTGTACGCCGTTGGCAACAGCTGCGGCCAGCGCTACGGCATCCAGTATCACACCCCCACCGCCGGCAACAGCTGCGGCACCGCGTTCACCACGGGCTATCTGGCTGCCGAATACGTCAAGGCCGATCTGGGAACCGTTTCCGAAGGCGCAGCCGCCGCTGAACGGACGACCAACGGCAAATACTACGCCGGCACCTACACCGCCGCCAAGAACGCGACCTTCGCAACCGTGACCGTGGAGATGACCTTCTCCGAGGACGCGATCACCGCGTGCAAGATCTCCTCTTCCGGCGACCAGGATCTGATGACCGCCGACATGCGTGAAAAGATGGCCGCCGCGATTGTGGAAGGCCAGAGCGCCGATGTTGACGCCGTGACCTCCAGCACGCTGAGCTTCTCCGTGCAGGCTGTCAAGGAAGCCGTAGACGACATTCTCGCCCAGGCGACCGCGAAATAATCGCCGATTCCCCTGTGCCCGCCCGGAACGCTTGTGCGGGCGGGCACATTTTTTCAATCTTCACCAACGGAGGTTTTTTCAATGGACAAGCATCCTGTGCTGATGAGGATCAACATGCCGTTCTGCGTGCGCCGCTGTTCGTTCTGCCCGCGCAATGTGATCACCGGGCGGGACTCCGCGCTGATTCACGATTATGTCATGGCGCTTGCCGTGGAGCTCAAGGAAAACGCAGCGGAATTCTCCGATTGTCAGGTGCAGGCCATCCGTTTTGGCGGCGGCTGCGCCTCGATGATCGACGGCTCCGACTTTGAAAAGCTCGTTCGCCTGATAAAATCGGTGTATGACACGGCACCGGATGCGCCCATCACCATGCGCATGTCTCCCGCGGACGTCAACGGCGCGAACATGCCGTTTTACAATCGCTGTCACGTCAGCCGCTACGATCTGGAGATGATCTCCCTCGAGCCGACGGATTTCATCCAGCTCGATTATCTCAACTATATGGAGCAGCTGCCGTACATCGCCTCGGGCTTCCTGCGCGCCAGCCAGCGCCCTGTCATGGGCAACGTGCTGCTCTACGGCAGCGCGCGCGCGTCGAAATGGGGCTTCCGGCGCTCCGTGCTGGAAACCGTGCGCAGGAGCTTTTGCCACGTGCTTTTGCAGCGCTGCACAGGCGAGGATGCGATGGACGACGCATCCGCAAAAGCGCAGCTGGACGATGTTGCCGGCATCCTCGCCGAAAACGGCTTCACCGAGTATCTGCCGAACCGCTGGGCAAAGCCGGGCAGCGAGGATCGGTTCTTCACCGGCGCAGCGCAGGGCATGGACGTGCTCGCCTTTGGTCTGGGCGCGAAAACGCGCTTCGACGGCGCGGAAACGACCAACACCAGCGATGTGGAAACCTACATCCGCCACAGCGGCCATTACGAAATCATCACCGTCGACGCCCAGCGCGCCGAAT
>CAZKJW010000153.1:0-4267 GCA_964553125.1 uncultured Oscillospiraceae bacterium | reverse complement strand
TCTATCCCCTTACCGGTTCACAAACCTCCAGATCATCTCGGCGGCCTGTGCGCGCGTCAGTTCGGTTTCGGCTGAAAACGCGCCGCTCTCATCCGGTGCGGCAATCTGCATGGCCTCCGCCAGCGCCGCATAGCCGAGCATCTCGCCAAGCGCCTCCGCATCCATGAAGTCCGCGTGATACGCTCCGGAAATCGCCGCTGCGCGGCCATAGCCCGACATATCAAGCAGCGTTTTCACGAAATCTCCGCGCGTCACATAGGATTCGAGCATCGCCTGATCCACGTTGATCCGATTGTTCCTTGCATAAAGGATCAGCACTTCATCGTCAAGGCTCCATGCATCCGTGCCGTCAAGCTGCACCAGAAGCGTCGCCGCTTCGCGCCACGTGATCAGCTGTTCGGGCATGAAACGCTCGCCCGGAATGCCGACGCCGTAGGCAGCCAGCTGGTTTGCAGCCGTTCCGGTTACGTCGCTGTAATCATAGCGCTGCGCATCGGTCTTATCGGCAATCACAGCGCCGTCTTTCGCACCAACCGCCGTCGTCCGCGGTTCCGATACAAGGTCATAGCAAAGCGCCATTTCATACTGCTGCTCATAATTCTCATAAGAAACCGGAATCGCATGCCAGCAGAGCTTTGCGCTCACCGCTTCACAATAGGCCGCATAGGCGGCTTCCTCGCCGATCACGCCGTCATTCGATTCAAACGTCATGCCGTCCGTCCATTCAAGCGAGTAGGAGTCCACCATTCCGGTGCGCACGTTTATGGTAATGTTTGCGCCGTCCTGACGGAAGGGAATATCGTTTTCAACGCGCGCAAGCCGCATCTCAATGCGCGGACAATAAACCTCGTTGCTACTCTGCGAATCCATGCGTTCCACACGCAGATACGCGGCATAATCAGACGCGTATTTTGCAAGGAAAGTGTCCGCAATCTCCTGCGCGCGCGCAAAAGCGGCTTCGTCGGCAAGCGCATCCGAGTTGACGCCGTATACCATGCCGCCATATGCGTTGCAGGAAATCAGCGTGCCTGTCATTGCGTCCACGGTTACATTCCGATAGAGGTTCGTCGTTCCCGCTTCTACCGCGAGCTTCGCCTCCGCCGCGCTCATGCCCAGCAGCGTCTCGTAGCTCGCCGCATCCTCCGCATCTGCAATATAGCGCAGCGTCGCCGTAACGCGTTCATCCTGCACGCTGTAGCGCACGTTCCGCAGCGTGTAGTCATCCGTTACGCCAAGCTCGGTCATTGCGCAAACAGCCTCGTCAAGCTGCTCCTGCGTCAATGCGCCCTTCAGCTTTTCGCTGCCGGCAATTTCCGCATCGGTCAGTCCCGCCGACATCACCGTTTCAGCAGTCATCACGCCGTCTGCCGCGCTTGCATATTCGCGCGCCTCGTTCTCTGCCGAAGCGTTCCAGTCATATAATTCGCCCGTTACGGCGCGCAGCGTATAATCTCCATCCGATTTCGGGAGATAGTGCAGCACAGCGTTGCTTTCGCCATCCAGCACGTATTCCAGCTCCATGCGGATTGCGTTTTCAAGGATTTTTTCCGCGCTTTGCGCGTCAAGGATCTCAGCGTCTGCAGCGTCTTCCCTGATGATCGACGTCCACTGGTCATTCCGCCAGAAGGAGCTGACCCCCATTGTCTCCGGATTCACCTGCACGCTGAACCCAATATCCGTATCCAGACCCGCACGCGTGATTATCCCTGAAAAAGTCACGTTCGCAGCGTCATGCACGGAGAGCGTCTGCATGGATTCATTCAGCCGATAGCTTTCACCTTCCCGAAGCGCTCCCCGGAGAAATGCTTCCGCAGCGTTCCTGCACGTCTCCAGATCGTAACGCGGCACGGAGGGCGCATAATACGGATCATAGTCGTTCCAGCGCTCCTCGCTCACATAATAGCTGTATGGAAAGCCGTCCTCGTCGCAGGTGACGGAGAGACTCCCCTGTTCATCAGACCAGTTCAGATACCAGCGCATTTTTTCGCCGTCTGCAGATCCTTCTCCATAAAACTCGGTATACCGGTCGCTTATGCCGCAGCGCTCCTTGACCCGCGCAGTCACTGCGCGGAGCCGCTCGTCCATTTCCTCTGCATTTGCACTGCAAGCGCACGAAATCAGCCAGATCAGCGCCAGAATATATGCGACGAATTTTTTCATTTTTTCTTTCCCTCCTGTCTTGCTTTCAAATTCGGTTTCAGCTATAATAACGTCTGTGCGCCTGTTTTTCCTGCAATTTTTCAAAAACCTTTCGCAAATGTTAAATTTTGCTATTCCCCGGTTTCAGACTTGACTTTGCGGGTAAAATACTATATATTGTGGCAGACGCAGAAATGCTGATACAAAATGCGGCCGCGATAGGCCGCATTCCTATGTCTGCATAAGGAGGAAGCGAAAGTGCATTTTGCCGGACTTCAAAAGCTGACGCTGCTGGATTATCCCGGCAAAACCGCTGCGACGGCTTTCACGCATGGATGCAACTTCCGCTGTCCCTTTTGTCATAACGCGCGCCTGGTCGTCTCGCACGCGCCGCAAGAGCAGATTTCGCCAGAGGAAATCCTCGCGTATCTTTCCAAGCGCCGCGGCTTGATCGACGGCTTATGCCTGACAGGCGGCGAACCGACGCTGCAAAGCGATCTGCCCGATTTTTGCCGTGAGGCGAAGGCCCTCGGCGTCGTCATAAAGCTCGATACAAACGGCTCGCGTCCGGACGTAGTGCGCCGCCTGATCGAAAACCAATTGGTCGATTATGTGGCCATGGACGTAAAAAACAGCCGCGAACGCTACGCCGAAACAGCCGGCTTCCAGCAAATGGATCTGTCGGCCGTCGAAGAAAGCGTCGCGCTTTTGAAAGAAGGCCGCGTGGACTACGAGTTCCGCACAACGGTCGTATCCGAGCTGCACAGCGAAGCCTCGCTTCTTGCCGCCGCGCAATGGCTCCAGGGCGCAAAAGCGTGGTATCTACAGCAGTTTGTCGATTCCGGCGGCTGCATCCGTCAGGGGCTGACGGCGTACTCTGAAAGCGCGCTGGGCGCGCTGCTGAAAACCGTACAAAGCATCATGCCTGTAGCGCGTCTGCGCGGCGTGTGAACGCGAAACAAAGAGAGGAGAAATATCCATGTATCAGGTGGTCAAGCGCAACGGTAAGGTGGTCTCCTTTGATATTCAGAAAATCTCTGCCGCCATTGAAAAGGCGTTCGTCGCCATGGACAAGGACTACACGCCCAACGTTATCGATTTCATCGCGCTGCGCGTGACGGCCGACTTTGAGAGCAAAATCAAAGATGGGCTGATTGCCGTCGAGGACATTCAGGACAGCGTTGAGTCCGTTCTCTCCAAGTCCGGCTACACCGACGTGGCGAAGGCGTACATTCTTTACCGCCGTCAGCGCGAAAAGCTGCGCAACATGCAGTCCACCTATCTTGACTACAAAAACACCGTCAACAACTATCTGCGCATTAACGACTGGCGCGTCAAGGAAAACAGCACCGTTACCTATTCCGTCGGCGGCCTGATTCTTTCCAACTCCGGCGCAATCACCGCCAACTACTGGCTCAGCGAAATCTATGATGAAGAAATCGCCGAAGCGCACAAATCCGCGGATATTCACCTGCACGATCTTTCCATGCTTACCGGCTACTGCGCCGGCTGGTCGCTCAAGCAGCTCATCAAAGAGGGGCTTGGCGGCGTAACCGGAAAAATCAGCAGCAAGCCCGCCAAGCACCTTGCCACGCTGTGCAATCAGATGGTGAACTTCCTCGGCATCATGCAGAACGAATGGGCCGGCGCGCAGGCTTTCTCCAGCTTCGACACCTATCTGGCTCCGTTTGTGCGCACCGATCATCTCAGCTATGATCAGGTCAAGAAGTGCATCGAATCCTTTATTTTCGGCGTGAACACGCCTTCCCGCTGGGGCACGCAGGCACCCTTCTCCAACATCACGCTCGACTGGACTGTCCCGCGCGATCTGGAAAACCAGCCCTGCATCGTCGGCGGCAAGGAGATGGATTTCTGCTACGGCGATGTTCAAGCCGAAATGAACATGGTCAACAAGGCGTTCATTGAAATCATGATCGAAGGCGACGCCGACGGCCGCGGCTTCCAGTATCCGATCCCGACCTACTCCATCACGCGCGATTTCGATTGGAGCGACACGGAAAACAACCGTCTCCTCTTTGAAATGACGAGCAAATACGGCACGCCGTATTTCAGCAACTACATCAACTCCGACATGGAGCCGAGCGACGTGCGCTCGATGTGCTGCCGT
>CAZKJW010000152.1:0-4382 GCA_964553125.1 uncultured Oscillospiraceae bacterium | reverse complement strand
AAAAAAACGCGGCGGCCCGTCCTTCCGGCGCTGTCAGCGCCGAAAGAAAAACGAACTGCCGCGCGTTGTGCGCTGTCAGATGTAGTCGGAGATGTACGGCGTTTTGTGGAAGATCACGTCGTCCAGCTTTTCCACGGCCTTTTCGGAGCCCTCGATGCGCTCCAGCTCGTAAAGGCGCTCGCCGGTTTTGTAGCCCAGAAGCAGCGTGGTGAGCGTTGCGATGCTCATTTTGACGGCGTATTCGCCCGGGCCGTCCACCACGCGGCATTTTCCGTTTTCAAACAGCACGGTGAAGGCGCGGTCGTTCCACGGCAGCAGGCTGTCGGACAGGTCGAAGGTGATGCGAACCGGCTTCTCGTCCGGGTCGCAGGGGTACTGCGCAAAGAACTGCTCCACATCCACAATGCGGCCCATGCAGTACGGCTTGATGGTTTCGGAGATGTCGCCGTCGTCCATTTCAAAGGCGATGGGTTCGCTGAAATAGGTGTTGCCGTGAATCTCGTCGATCATCGATTCGTGCGCGCGAATGTAGTTCCAGAGCCCCTTTTGCGCTTCGCGGTTTATGTAGATCATTTCCTTGATGTGCATGATGTCGGATTTGATCAGATAGACCATATAGCCGCAGGGCTGTCCCTGCGGGTTGTAGTAGATGGCGACGTTCGTGTCGTCCTCGTCCCAGCGCCAGTATTCTTCCCACGCGAGCAGGTTGCGGAAAAGGCAGCCGTGCGTGATGGAGGCAAAGCGCGCGTGGAGGTTTTTGAAATCCTCGTTCTCCCACTTGACGCGCCGGACATAGCCGGCGGATTCTTCCTTTCGGGGGAGCTGCGTATCCTTGATGGTGTAGGAGATTTTATCGGAAATGATTTCCCAGCCGAGCCGGTGATAGAGCGGAATGGAATACGGATACAGCAGCGCGAACGACCGCCGCGCCTCGCGCATGTTGGTCAGGCTCTGAATCATCAGCCGCTTCATGATGCCGCGCCCGCTGTATTCAGGGTAGGTACACACGCTGGTGACAAACCCGACGGGAAAGACGGCGTTGTAGATATTCATCTTGAGCGGATAGGAGGCGAACTGCGAAATCAGCGTTTCCCCGTCGAAGCAGCCGAGCACGTCGGCGCGCTTGAGCACGGGGAATTTCGACTGCTTGATTTCCTCGTCCTGCCAGCCGGTTTCCGCCAGCTCCTGCTCGGTCACCTGAAAAGCGTAGCGAAGCAGATCGTTGTATTGCTCCAGATCGTCCGTCGTCAGATGGCGTATCCGGTAGCAATCGCCGCCCTGCGTTTTATCCTGCATATGTTTCTTCCCTTCAAAATGCATCGGAATTCTCTCTGGCTGCGGCACGGATTTTTTCGGGCGCCCTGCGCCCCGAAAAACAGCTCCGCGGTTTATGCGTCGCTTTCCTTCCATGCGAGCAGGGTTTGCAGATGCTTTTCTTCTTCGGCGATGATCCGCTTCACCGGCTCCGCTGACTCGCCCGTGAGGCCGTCGAGCATTTTGACGTAATAGGCGACGGAATCGCGCTCGGCGCGAATCGCCGTGTCGAGCATCGCCGCGCGGGAGGACAACCCGCCCTCGGCGCCGACCTGC
Organism: uncultured Oscillospiraceae bacterium; assembly: GCA_964553125.1. Lineage (GTDB taxonomy): Bacteria > Bacillota > Clostridia > Christensenellales > Aristaeellaceae > Aphodomonas. Next base: position 2,792 of record CAZKJW010000152.1, on the reverse strand, counting down.
ATCAGCCCGCCGGGGTAGAACGCCTCGGCCGCAAGGCTGATCGCCAGCTGATTCTGCTCGCAAGCCGGATCGGCCTGCTTCTGCATGGCGCAGAAGGTTTCGTAGTGCAGCGCCTCTTCGCGGCGCAGATCGTCAAGCAGCGCGAGCAGGGCTGCGTCGTCTGTGAGGCGCATCGCGCGCGAATAGAGCGCGTAGCCGCGGCATTCCATTTCAATCGCCATGCGCAGCTGCTGCGCCGGAAGCAGAATCGCCATGTCCTTATCCTCCTTGCAGATCATCGTTCCTCATTATAAGCCACGCCGCGTGAAAAGTCCATAAAAAGAGAAAAGCCCCCTTCTTCCCAGAAGGGGGAAACTCTAGCGCTCAGCGGGAGGGGAACCGCCTCGTGCGCTTTTGTCCGTCTCACCCATATAACGAACCGCGCCGGTTTTTTCTTCCCGGTTTTCAAAATTTTTTTGCGATTTTTTTGAAAAAATTTTTCGGCCGCGCGCGCCGCTTCCGCAGCGGGGGAAGGTTTTCGCGGCGGGGAGAGTTGACAGGCGCAAAAAGAATGATATGATAAGAAGCGATTTGACAGATAAAGGAGCTTTTCCCATGAACGCAAAGCAGCACATTGCCCAGCGGGTCGAGCAGGCGCTCGCGGCCGCTTTCCCCGAGGCGCAGGCGCTTCCCGCCGCCGCCGAAATCGAAGGCTTTCTTGAAGTGCCGCCGGATCGCGCGATGGGCGATTTTGCCTTTCCGTGCTTCCGCCTGTCCAAAACGCTGCGCAAGGGCCCGCCGATGATCGCACAGGCCGTTCTTACCGCGCTGGGCGCGGATGAATGGACGCGCGCGGAGGTTGCGGGGGGCTACCTGAATTTCTTCCTCAACCAGGAGAAATACGCCGTTTCCCTGCTCGGGCAGATCGATGAAAACTACGGCCGCAGCGACAAGGGCGCCGGAAAGACCGTCTGCCTCGATTACAGCTCGATCAACATCGCCAAGCGGTTCCATATCGGCCACCTTTCCACCACGATGCTCGGCCATTCGCTCAAGCGCATCTATGAGTATCTCGGCTGGCGCGCCGTCGGCATCAACCATCTGGGCGATTGGGGCACGCAGTTCGGAAAGATGATCTGCGCCTATAAGCGCTGGGGCAACAAGGAAGAAGTGGAAAAGGGCGGCGTGGACGCAATGACCGCGCTGTATGTCCGCTTCCATCAGGAAGCCGAAACAAACCCCGCGCTGGAGGACGAGGGCCGCGCGTGGTTTAAGAAGATCGAGGATGGCGACCCGGAGGCCGTTGAGATTTTCAACTGGTTCAAGGCTGTGACGCTCAAGGATGCGGAGCGCGTTTACGACAAGCTGGGCGTTCGCTTCGACTACTATACCGGCGAGAGCTTCTATAACGACAAGATGGGGCGCGTCATCGACGAGCTGAGCGAAAAGGGTCTTCTGACCGAAAGCGACGGCGCGAAGGTGGTCGATCTGAGCGAGGACAATATGCCGCCCTGCCTCATCCTCAAGCGCGACGGCGCGACGCTCTACGCCACCCGCGATATCGCCGCAGCACTCTATCGCAAGGATACCTTCAATTTCGATAAGTGCCTCTACGTCGTGGCCTATCAGCAGGATCTGCATTTCCGCCAGTGGTTCCGCGTGGTGGAAAAGATGGGCTATGACTGGGCGAAGCAGCTGGTACACGTTGCGTTCGGCATGGTCAGCTTTGAGGGCGAAAGCCTTTCCACCCGCAAGGGTCATGTGATCTATCTGGACGAGCTGCTGGATCGCGCCGTGGAAAAGGCGCTCGCCATCATCGAGCAGAAATCGCCCAACCTTGAAAACAAAGAAGAAGTTGCGCGGCAGGTAGGCATCGGCGCGGTGATCTACACCGACCTGTCCAACAACCGCATCAAGGATATCGACTTCTGGTGGGATCGCGCACTCAACTTTGACGGCGAGACCGGCCCCTACGTGCAGTACACGCACGCGCGCTGCTGCTCGCTGCTGCGCAAGGCGGCCGACGCCGGCATCGCGCCCGACGCGGGCGACGGCTCCGCGCTGGCCGACGAGGAAGCCCGCGCGCTGCTCGCGCTGCTGGGCCGCTTCCCGGAGGTTGTGGAGGAAGCCGCCGACAAGTACGAGCCTTCGATGATCACCCGCTATGTGACGCAGCTTGCGGGCGCATACAACAAATACTACTACGAGCACCGCATTCTGGACGAGGACGCCGCCGCGAGCGCCGCGCGCGTGCGCATGACGCAGGCCGTGCGCGACGTGATCCGCCGCGGACTGTATCTCATCGGCATCGAAGCGCCGGAGCGGATGTAACCGGCAGGGGAATCGGCGCGCAAAGCGCGTGAGATTGCCTGCGCGGCACGGCGCAAAAAGCGCAGAATAAATAATAAACCCCGCCCGGAGAATGCTGAGGTTCTTCGGGCGGGGTTTTGCGTGTGATTCTATGCAACAAAAAAAGGAAAAGCTCTCGCTTTTCCTTTCAGAGGCGTCACCCGGATTCGAACCGGGGCATAAAGATTTTGCAGACCTTCGCCTTACCACTTGGCTATGACGCCATTTACAAAGAAGGGAAGCTTTTCAGGGCTTCCCGTCACTCCGAATGGAGCGGTAGACGGGATTCGGACCCGCGACATCCACCTTGGCAAGGTGGCACTCTACCACTGAGCTACTACCGCATAAAAGGTGCCTTGGGGCGGAATCGAACCACCGACACTGTGATTTTCAGTCACATGCTCTACCAACTGAGCTACCAAGGCATAATGGCGACCCGGAAGGGGCTCGAACCCTCGACCTCC
>CAZKJW010000151.1:0-4514 GCA_964553125.1 uncultured Oscillospiraceae bacterium | reverse complement strand
CGCCGGGGATCATCATCGTGGCCAGCAGCGCCGCAAAAAGCAGCTCCTTGCCCTTGAACTCAAGCCGCGCAAACGCAAACGCCGTGAGGATGGTGATCACAAGAGACAGCAGCGTGGACACCACGCCCACGATCATCGTGTTCATGAACAGCCTTCCGAGCTTGGCCGTGGAGAACGCCGTCACGTAGTTTTTGAGCATCAGCACGCGCGGCCAGAACGTCGGCACGCTCAGGCGGTATTCGTCCAGCGATTTCACCGACGAAATGAGCATCCAGTAAAACGGGAACAGCACAATCAGCGCCATGACGATCAGGAAGGCGTATACGCCGACATAAAACAGCACCTTGCCCACGCCCTGCCGAACCATCTGCGCCTGATATTTCCTTGCTCGCATTACATTCATTTCACTTGCCATAGCCGCACTCCTTAATAATGCACGCGCTTCTTGCTCACCCACAGGTTAATGAGGGTTACCACAAGAATGATGGCGAACAGGATCAGCGCCGCGGCGCTGGCGCGCCCCTGGCTGTTGTTTCCAAGCGAATCGTAGATGAAGCCGACCATCGTGTTGAGGCGTCCGGCGTCGTTGGGCGGGCCCATCGTCTCGCCGAAAATGCCGACGATGCTGGTGTATTCCTTGAAGCCGCTGATGAATCCGGTGATGATTACATAAGCGAGCATGGGCGAAACCAGCGGCACCGTGATGCGCGTGAAAACGCGCCAGCGCGGCGTGCTGTCCACCTTGGCGGCGTCGTAGTACTGCTTGTTGATCGCCTGAAGGCCGCCGAGCAGGATCAGGATTTTGAACGGCAGCGCGTTCCAGACGATATAGACGATCATGACGACCATATTCGCCGTGTACGTCGAGCCGTAGTTGATCCAGTTGACGCGCTTGCCGCCGAAGAACTCAATGATGTTGTTGATGATGCCGGCGGTGACGACAATCTCGTTTTCCGTTCCGTAGAAGCTGCCGACGATGTTGAACATTGCGGCGAAAACCATGCCGATGGCGATGGAGTTGGTCACATAAGGCAGGAAGAAAATCGTCTGAAGCGCCTTCTGCAGGGGCTTGATGGAGTTGAGCGCAACGGCGATCAAAAGCGCCAGCAGCGTCGAAATCGGCACCGTCCACAGGCACAGCAGCACGGTGTTTTTCAGGCAGGCAAGAAACTTGCGGTATTTCATAACCTTCGTGAAGTTGCCGAAGCCCAGCGCAAAGGTCTCGCCCGCCGCCGCTTTCAGGCCGCTGTAGCCTTCCAGCATCGACATGCGGAACGTGTTGATGATCGGCCAGACGGTGAACACCATCAGCAGCGCCAGCGCCGGGGCGAGATAGATCCACGCCTTCCATTGATGCTTGTCGTTGACCATTTTACTTCACCTCAAAGCGGATGCGTTCTTCCGTATCCTTCGCAAAGACGAAAATCTTGTGCGGCTTGATCGCATAGCGGACAGTTTCCTGCTTCAGGCCGGGCATGTGATCCGCGTCGATGATCGAGCGAACCGACGGATTGAGCGACGCGGGATGCGTGGAGACGACGCTCATATCGCGCCCCATGACTTCGATGTTGGAAATGCTGCACTGGAGTGGCCCGTTCTCGCTGAGCACAAACCCCTCGGGGCGGATGCCGACGACGACTTCCTGCGCTTTCGCGCCGGGGACGTCCATAATGCAGTCGTCGCCCACATACAGCTTCCCGTCCTTGATGCAGCCTGAGAATACGTTGATCGGCGGCGTGCCGAGGAACTTTGCCACGAACAGGTTCGCCGGATCGTCGTACACTTCCTGCGGCTTGCCGATCTGCTGCACCACGCCCAGCTTCATCACCACGATCATATCGGAAATGGACATCGCTTCTTCCTGGTCGTGCGTGACGAACACAGTCGTGATGCCGGTTTCCTTCTGAATGCGGCGAATCTCCTCGCGGGTCTGAAGGCGCAGCCGCGCGTCCAAATTGGAAAGCGGCTCGTCCAGAAGCAGCACGCGCGGCATTTTCACCAGCGCGCGCGCAATGGCCACGCGCTGCTGCTGGCCGCCGGAAAGCTCGCTGGGCTTGCGGTCGAGCAGTTCTTCAATCTGCACAAGCCGCGCCGCGTCGTGCGCGCGTTCAATCATCTGCTCCTTGGTCATTTTGTCGGCGCCCGTCAGGTTTTGCAGCGGGAAGAGAATATTCTGCAGCACCGTCATGTGCGGATAGAGCGCGTAGTTCTGGAACACCAGACCGATTCCGCGCTTTTCGGTGGACAGCTGCGTCACATCGTCGTCTCCGAAGAAAATTTTGCCGGACGTGGGCTTCTGCAGGCCGCTGATCATATACAGCGTCGTGCTCTTGCCGCAGCCGGAAGGGCCGAGCAGGCCGATCAGCTTGCCGTCCGGGATTTCAAAGTTAAAGTCGTTGACCGCGATCACCTCGTCGCCGGATTTCTTGTTCCGGCTGGGAAAAATCTTGGTCAGGTTCTGCAAAACGATTTTCATTGGCTACCCCTTTCTTCAATACGGCTGCGACGCCACTTTTTCCGCGTGTGCCTTTTCCTTGTATGCAATCATCGCTTCCCGGCTTTCAAAAATCATCTGGCTGGGCAGGTCGATTTCAACCGTTCCCGCCAGAAGGTCGTGTATGGGCGTGTGGTGATATGTCGCCAGCAACAGCGCCAGCTGCAAAACGGCCATCACAAGCAGCGCGACCGTCCCCCACAGGCCGACGCTGCCAAAATAGAGCATCAGCAGCATGAACACGGGGACCATCGTTTCGATTGCGTATTTGCCGAGAAACGTCCGAATAAAAAGGCCCGTGGCGCTCATGCGCACGCCGTCGGGGCGCATCAGCCCAAGGCTGAAGATTTTTTTGCCCAGCGTCTGCCCGTTTCCGAGCAGCAGCGGGACGATATATTCCAGCGCGGCGAACGCGCCGAGCAGACCCAGCGCGGTAATCGCCGCCGTGAGGCGAATCATCATGTTGTAGGCGTGAACGGCTTCCTCGTCGGCGGCCAGCGCGGCATACGCTTCGTCCAGCCGCTCGTTCTGTTCGCCGGTCAGCGCGTCGTATTCGGACAGGGTCATTTCAAAATTGACGCCGTATTCCGCGCCGTATTTTTCGTAGGCGGCGTTCATGGTGCTCAGATAGCCATCGTAGCCCAGCGCCGCAGAAAAACAAAACGCCAGAAGAACCGCCGCGATTCCCAAAAGAATCGTATCAAAAAGGAAAGCGGAAATCCGCTTCCACATGCTGGCTCTCTGAACGCTGAAATTCATGCGATAATCCCCCGAAAAACAGGCTGCACTTCTATTATAAATTATTTTTCCAAAAAAGCTATACCTTTTCTCTTTTTTGTCTCCCTTTTTCCGCTCTTTCGCGGGTTGCGCGCGAAATTCGCCGCAAAACCCGTCTGTTTCACGCATAAAAAAAGCCGCAGACTGCGTTTTTTCCCGCGCATGGCGCGGAAAAAATTTCACCGTCCGCGGCGCTGCATTCAATGTCTTTGCAGCGTCTCAAGGCTGTTTTCGCTCAGCGCGCCCATCAGTGCGAAAGCGGCGCTGACGCAGTCGTCCGTCGGCAGGCCGAACTGCCGCGCAAAGAGCATGGCGAGATCGTCGCGGCGCGTCTCCAGCGCGCGCGCCCGCTCGCGGCCCTCGTCGGTCAGCCGCACGTCGCCGTAGCGCTCCTTGCAGATCATTCCTTTTTCCTGAAGCGTCTCCAGCGAGCGATGCACCGTCGGGCGCTTCACGCCCAGCAGCTGCGCCACATCCTTGGAGGCGACCGTTTCAAAACTCTCGGACAGCGCCAGCACGGCGAGCAGACAGCGGATCAGGGCTACGGTCATTTTCGTTCGCTCCTTTCCTTCGCATAACCGCAAAACAAAGCGAGAGGACGCGGGGCAGACCCGCATCCCCTCGCGAGGAGAAACTCAGTGGCATCCCTTGCAATGGCTGCAATCGCCGCCGCAGCTCGATTTTCCGTTTTTCTTATCGCGAATCATGCTGTATACCACAGCGGCGATTACGAGAACCAGGATACCGCAGACGATTGCCGTTGCCATTTTTTACATACTCGCTTTCTGCGTCAGATGCGCGTCGTCGTAGGGATTTTTGCGAACCAGCAGGTAGATCATCGCCGCCAGCGCCGCAAGGGCAATCACCGTCGCCGCGCCGAAGGTTCCTTCAAACATCAGACCGATATGATAGATGAGGAACGCAACCACATAGGCGAAGCCGCACTGGTAGCCGACGGCGAACCACGTCCACTTGGCGCTGTTCATCTCGCGCTTGATCGCGCCGATGGCCGCAAAGCAGGGCGCGCACAGCAGGTTGAACGCCAGGAAGGAATAGCCGGCAAGACCCGTGAACGCAGCCGCAAGGTTGGCATAGACGCCGCCTTCCGCGCCGTAGAGGATGCCCATCGTGCCGACGATGTTTTCCTTCGCCACAAGACCCGTGAAGGAAGCGACGACGGCCTGCCAGTTGCCCCAGCCGAGCGGCTTGAAGATCCAGGCGATTGCGCCGCCGATTGCGGCAA
>CAZKJW010000150.1:0-4515 GCA_964553125.1 uncultured Oscillospiraceae bacterium | reverse complement strand
AACAAAATTCTTTTTGGCCAATACCGTCGGCACATGGCGCACACGCAGGAAACGCTCGCGCAGCTGCTCCGTGAAGCAAAAGCGCAGCTGGGCGACTGCCGCCTGCGGCTGCGCATCACCGGCTCCGGCTCCATCAACCTCGGCAAAGCGCTGAATATCGGCTTTGTGCAGGAGGTTGTGGCGGTTGCCACCGCGCTTGAGGCCGTCGCGCCGCAAACGGACGTCGCCATTGAGCTGGGCGGCGAGGACGCGAAAATCATTTATTTCAATGGCGGGCTGGAGGAGCGCATGAACGGCGTGTGCGCAGGCGGCACAGGCTCGTTCATCGACCAGATGGCGGCGCTTTTGCAGACGGACGCCGAAGGGCTCAACCGCGAAGCGGCCCAGCATCAGAGGATCTACCCCATCGCCGCCCGCTGCGGCGTATTCGCCAAGACGGATATCCAGCCGCTCATCAACGAGGGCGCTGCGCGCGCTGACCTGGCCGCGTCCATCTTTCAGGCGGTGGTCAACCAGACCATCTCCGGCCTTGCGTGCGGCAAACCCATCCGGGGACATGTGGCGTTCCTCGGCGGGCCGCTGCATTTCCTGACGGAGCTGAAGGCAGCTTTCGTGCGTACCCTGCGCCTGACGGATGAAACGATTGTCGATCCGGAAAACAGTCATCTCTTTGCCGCGATGGGCGCGGCCATGGAAGCGGCGGACGCGCCCGCCGTCGCGCCGGACGAGCTGATCGCGCGGCTGGAAAAGGGCGTGAACATGGCCTTTGAGCTTAAGCGCCTCGACCCCCTGTTTGAAACCTGCGAAGACTACGCCGCCTTCCGCGCGCGGCACGCGAAAGCGACCGTCGCCAAGGGCGCGCTGACGGACTATTCCGGCGATTGCTTCCTCGGCATTGACGCCGGCTCCACCACCACCAAAGCGGCGCTCATCGGGCAGGACGGCCAGTTGCTTTTCAGCTATTACGCCAACAATCAGGGCAACCCCATCCAAACCGCCATGGAGGCGATGAAGCTGCTTCAGGCGCAGCTGCCGTCCACGGCGCATATTGTGCGCGCCTGCTCCACCGGCTATGGCGAAACGCTGCTCAAGGCGGCGTTCTCGCTGGACGAGGGCGAGGTGGAAACCATCGCCCACTGCACAGCGGCGGCCTTCTTTGACCCGCAGGTGGACTGCGTGCTGGATATCGGCGGGCAGGACATGAAGTGCATCAAGCTGCGGGACGGCTGCGTGGATTCGGTCATGCTCAACGAAGCCTGCTCCTCCGGCTGCGGATCGTTCATCGAGAATTTCGCCAACTCGCTCGGCTACACGGCGGAGGGGTTCGCGCAGGAAGCGCTCTTTGCCGAACATCCCATCGATCTGGGCACCCGCTGCACGGTGTTCATGAATTCCAACGTCAAGCAGGCGCAAAAGGAAGGCGCGCCGGTGGCGGATATTTCCGCGGGGCTGGCGTATTCGGTCATCAAAAACGCGCTGTATAAGGTCATCAAGCTGGCGGACGTCTCCGAGCTGGGACGGCGCATCGTGGTGCAGGGCGGCACGTTCCACAATCAGGCGGTTCTGCGCGCGTTTGAAAAAATCGCCGGCGTGGAAGTCACCTGCCCGGATATTTCCGGCATGATGGGCGCCTTCGGCGCAGCGCTGATCGCCCGCAGCCGATACAGCGGCCAGCCCGGCTCTATGCTGCCGCTGGAGGAAATCGCCCGGCTGCAATACACCGCCTCCACCGCACGCTGCGGCGGCTGCACCAACCGCTGCACCCTGACCATCAACCAGTTCCCCGGCGGCAAGAAACACATCACCGGCAACCGCTGCGAGAAGGGGCTGGGGCAATCGAGCGGCGGCCCTAAGGGCGAAAACCTTGTGGAATACAAGCGCGAGCGGCTTTTCCGCTATGAGCCGCTCACAGCAGAGGAAGCGCGCCGCGGCACGGTCGGCCTGCCGCGCGTGCTGAACATGTATGAGAACTACCCCTTCTGGGCGACGTTCTTCCGCGAGGTGGGCATCCGGACGGTACTCTCGCCCGTCTCCACCCGCAAGCTGTATGAACGCGGCATGGAGTCCATCCCTTCCGAATCGGAGTGCTACCCGGCCAAGCTGGCGCACGGCCATGTACAGTGGCTGATCGATCAGGGAATCAAAACCATCTTCCACCCCTGCGTGTTCTACGAGCACCAGGAGATCGGGAGCGCCCAGAACCACTACAACTGTCCCATCGTGGTCTCCTACGCGGAAAACCTGAAAAACAACGTGGAGGCCATCACATCCGGAGAGGTGCGCTATATCCGTCCGTTCATCGCGTTCACCAGCGAACAGACCGCCGCACAGCGGCTGATTGACGTATGCGCAAAGGAATGGAATATCCCCGCGCAGGAAGTGACCGCCGCCGTCCATAAGGCGTGGGAAGCGCAGCGGCAGGCCAAGCGGGACGTGCGCGCAAAGGGCGCGGAGCTGCTGAAACGCATGGAAGAGCGCGGCGAATCCGGCATCGTGCTGGCGGGCAGACCCTATCACATCGACCCGGAAATCAACCACGGCATTCCGGAGCTGATCGCCTCCTACGGCCTGCATGTGTTCACCGAGGACAGCCTGCCGCTGCTTGACAGCGGCGAGCGCCCGCTGCGCGTGCTGGATCAGTGGGTCTATCATTCCCGGCTGTATAACGCGGCGGAGTTCGTCTCCTCGCGCAACGATCTGGAGCTGGTGCAGCTCAACTCCTTCGGCTGCGGGCTGGACGCTGTGACGACCGATCAGGTGAGCGACATCCTCACAAAGAGCAACAAACTCTACACCGTCCTCAAAATCGACGAGGTGAACAACCTTGGCGCGGTGCGCATCCGCATCCGCAGCCTGCTGGCCGCCATGAAGCTGCGCCGCGAGAGGCACATCACCGCCGAACCGGCGAGCGCCGCCTATCACCGCAGTGAATTCACGAAGGAAATGTTCCGCGAGGGGTATACCATTCTCGCGCCGCAGATGAGCCCCATCCATTTCGACATTCTCGAGCCGGTGTTCCGCAAGTACGGCTTCCGGCTGGATGTGCTCGACAACGACAACCGTACCGCCATCGATACGGGGCTGAAGTATGTCAACAATGACGCATGTTTCCCTTCCGTCACCGTGGTGGGGCAGATCATGGAGGCGGTGCTGTCCGGGCGCTATGACACGAACCGGCTGGCCATCCTCATGACTCAGACCGGCGGCTGCTGCCGCGCGAGCAACTACATCGGCTTTATCCGCCGCGCGCTGGACAAGGTAAACTTAGGCCATATCCCGGTCATTTCCCTGAATGCGGCAGGGCTGGAAAAGAACAGCGGCTTCAAGCTGCCCGTAAAGCTGATTCTCAAGGCCGCCTTCGGCGTGGTATACGGCGATCTGTTCATGCGCTGCCTTTACCGCGTGCGCCCCTACGAAAAAACGCCTGGTTCCGCCAACGCCCTGCACGAAGAATGGAAGCAGATTGCCGTTGACAGCCTTGTCAACGCGCGCAGCGCGTGGACGTATCGCCGGGTGTGCAAAGGCATTGTCAAAGCGTTTGACGAGCTGCCGATTGATGAAACCCTGCGCAAGCCGCGGGTGGGCATTGTGGGCGAGATTCTGGTCAAGTATATGCCCCTTGCCAACAACCATCTGGTGGAGCTTCTGGAGCGCGAGGGCGCGGAGGCCGTGGTGCCGGATCTGATGGATTTCATGAACTATTCCCTCTACAACGGCACCTATAAGCATAAGTTCCTGGGCGCGAGCTCCAAAGCATTGGCGAAAATCGGGATTCAGGCCATCTACCGGCTTAGAAAGCCCGCTATCGACGCGCTGGAAAAGAGCCGCCGCTTTGAAGCGCCTATGCCCATTGAAAAGGTTGCGAAGCTGGCCAAGCCGTTCCTGTCCATCGGGAATCAGTACGGCGAGGGCTGGTTCCTGACCGGCGAAATGGTGGAGCTGATTACCACGGGCGTGCCGAACATCGTGTGCATTCAGCCCTTTGCGTGCCTGCCGAACCACGTGGTCGGCAAGGGCGTGATCAAACAGCTGAAGAATCATTATCCGCAGGCCAATATCGTCGCCGTTGATTACGACCCCGGTGCAAGCGAGGTCAACCAGCTCAACCGCATCAAGCTGATGCTTTCCGCTGCAAACAAGGTGATGGAACAGGAAAGCGCAAATGCAAACTGAAAAGCCTATTTGCAGGTTGTTTATTGAAAAGCATAGGTTCCTATGTTATAATCACATAGGGGCCTATGTTTTTAGAATGCTGGAAAGGAGCCATGCTGTTGCCTAACGATAAAGTTGCTATTTTGATGAAAAAAACGGCGTTGGCGATTGAGAAGCTGTCCAACCATGCGCTTGCGCCCTATGACTTGACACACACGCAGTATAAGATTCTGATGCTGCTATACCGCAGTCAGGAGCAGCTTCTCCGGCAGATTGATATCGAAGCCCATTTTGCCATGACAAATCCAACCGTGACGGGCATCATCCAGAACCTTGAAAAGAAGGGGCTGGTGGAGCGCATTG
>CAZKJW010000149.1:0-4785 GCA_964553125.1 uncultured Oscillospiraceae bacterium | reverse complement strand
TGCACGCGGCTTCCGCAAAAGCAAAAAAGGGCGGCTTGCCGCCCTGAAATCATCCGTCGTCTGCGTTATGGAAGCTGCTTTTGGTAGGGCGTCATGCCGTACCGGGCACTGACTTCGGCAATCCGCTCGGATTGGTCGCCGAGGCTTTTGCGCACATAATCGGCGAAATCGTAGATGCGCCGGGATGCGTTGCGCTTGAACACGATGCAGTGCAGCCAGAAAATCTGCGGCTCCAGCGGCACGCTGTTAAGCTCGCCGAAGATTTTCGCCAGATTTTCTTCCATCAGGAACACGCCGCCCTCGTTGCAGCAGGTCAGAAGATCGCTGTCGGAATAGTCGATTTCCCGCAGCGGAAAATCGGGCGAAAACATCTGCTGTTCCCGCAGAAACTCGCCCAGCGCGCGGAACGTGGAAACCGAATGCTGCCTCAGCTGCTTTTCCGACACGCAGCGCAGCTTTGCGAGCGGATGCGTTTTTTTCGTCATGCACACAAGCGGGCTGATGTGGATCGGCAGGCAGATCAGCGCCTCTCGTTCAATGGCCTTGCTGTAATGCATCTGCATGACGTCGATGCCGTATTCCGTCATCGTCTCGCTGATGGATGGGACGCTTGCGTGGCATGCGCAGTAGCTGAAGCGCACCTCCGGATGCAGGGCGGCATACTCGTTGCCATAGTGAATGAAATCATACGGCCGGTGAATGCTGATGTGTATGGTCTGCGCCTGCCGCTTTTCCATTTCTTTGCATTTTTCCACAAGGATATCCAGCTGGTTCATGCTGCTTCGGACATAGCGAATGAAATACTCTCCCGTGGGACTGAGCATCACGCCCTGATGCGTCCGGATGAACAGCGAAAAGCCCAGCTCCTCCTCCAGCTTGTTCAGGCGGCTCAGCAGCGTCGCGGGCGAAACCCACAGCCGCCGCGCGGCCTTGTTGATGCTTTTCTCCTCGGCGGTGATTAAGAACGCTTTCAGCGTGTTCATATCCATGGCGCGTCTTTTCCTCTCATGAGCGTGTTTTCAAATTCCGAATACCAGCGTAGCATTTCAGCCAAACGAACGCAATAGATTCCCGCTTTTTTGTCATCTCCATTACATTGTTTTCCCTTCGCTGTTTTGTTCTGCCGAACGCTCCTTGACGCGTGTGAAATGCAAAACTAAACTGAATTATGCTCTTATATCTTTATTCTATTCTAAGGAGGGTATCCATCGTGAAAAAAACGAACCTGACAAAGCTCCTCGTTCTGCTGCTTCTTGCGGCGCTTGTAACGGGGCTGTGTCCGCTGGCCAGCGCGGAAGAAGCATACGCTTCCGCCGAGGATGTGATCGCCGCCATGGAAAGCGGTTTTGCCAAGCGCGCGGAGCAATACGCGCCCGCCGTCAAAACGCTCTCCAACGGCGTCAAGGTGCAGCGCACGCCTTCGTCCAACGCCACCGGCTTCCACACCGACTATAACCTCGGCTACAACAACTTCGCCCTGAACGCGGACAACCGCGGCTGCGGCACCTGCCACGAAGCGCTGGAAACCACCGTCGGCGCATGGACGGAAATCGGCGATGTGAGGGATTATCCGCATCCCGTGCTGGACAGCGGCTTCAACTCCGAATACACCGTCAGCATGTGCATGGATTGCCACAACAACACCGGCCACATCCCGGCCAACAAGGTCTCCGCCGGCTCCTTCGGCGCGCTCATGCACGGCTACCACGACAAGCGCAACGCCGCCTTCACCGCCATGGGCGGCGACTGCTGGAGCTGCCACTACGCTTCCGAAGACGGCATGCTGCTCTGGGACGAAGTCAAGCATGACGTGCTGCTCGGCATCAACACCGTATCCAACGCCAACATGAACGGCGTCTTCGCGTGGGATCAGGACAAGCTCACCAGCAGAGACGATCACTTCTCCCTGATCTGGCACATGAACAAGGACGCTTACGCCAACACCGTCATGGGCGTCGAGCCCGACCCCGAGAACGACGGCGTTTACGATGTGTGGACGTTCTCCGTCGAGGGCGACGTGGAGAACCCCTTCACCATGACCATTTCGGAAATGCTTGAAATCTTCCCGCTTGAAACCAAGGTGATCACCTTTGAATGCAACGTCAACCCCATGGGCGGCACGTACATCGCCAACAGCGAAATCACCGGCATCCCGGTCTCCGCGCTGCTGGAATATGCGCAGCCCAAGGAAGGCGCCACCGCCATCGAATGGATGAAGCACGTCATGCACATTCCGCTCGAATGGGTGGAGGACTACGGCTGCTGGCTGGTTCTGGAAATCGACGGCAAACCGCTGACCTACGATCAGGGCTATCCGGTTGAATTCGTCTCCGGCTTTGGCGGCGCGTATCTCAACGACAAGTGGGCCACCTCGCTCACCGTCGAATCCGACGAACTGCCCATGATTCCGGACTACTACGGCAAGCGGACCGACGAAGGCATCTTCATGAACTCCCCCAACTGCGGCATCTTCGACCTGCGCGAAGGCCAGATCTTCCAGCTGGGCGAAGAAATCACCTTTGAAGGCTATGCGCACGCCATGGCTTCCAACATCAGCGCCGTGGAGCTTTCCTTCGACAAGGGCAAGACGTGGACCACGCTGGAAGTTGAAAACGCGGATCCGACCCGCTGGGTACACTGGACCTACACTTGGCTGCCCGAAAGCACCGGTTCCTATGTCATTTCGGCGCGCTCCATCAACATCGACGGAACCGTCTCTCCCCACTCGGTCGACGTGATGTTCAACGTTCAGTAAAAAAAGGAGGCTGGAACCCATGAAGAAAAGCACAAAGAAAATCCTTTCCGGCGCCGCGTCCATGACCCTTCTTGCGGCGAACGCCGCGCAGGTCGCAGTCGCCGACGCGCAGACGCTTGTCACGGAAACCGCTTCCTATGACGAAATCGCCAACGTGAAAGGCTCGTTCTCCTTCAATCAGGATGTGATTGCCCCGGCTGACGCCGTGTTCTCGCTCTTTGGCACCGCCGCCACCGGCGTCTGCGCCAAGCCCGCCTTTGCGATGGATACGCCCGCCGCAGAGGAAACCTATTATGTGAACGTGTCCGGCCGGCTGGAAAAGAGCTACACCACCTCGCTTTCCGAGCTGAAAGCGAAGGGCGGCGTAACCCGCACGATGGTCTGCACCTGCGCGACCGGCGGTGCCGTCTCTCAGGCGCAGATCAAGGGCGTTCTGGTCAAGGATATGCTGCAGCTCGCAGGCGTCATGGACGACGCAAACGCAATCGCCTTCAAGTCCGCCGACGGCTATGTTTCCACCCTTCCGCTCCAGTATGTTCTGGATAAAGAAGCGGTGCTGGCGTGGCAGGTGGGCGACGAAGCCAACCCGGCCGGCCTTCAGGTGTGGATGCCCGCAACCGTCGCCAAATACTTCACCCGTCAGGTTGCCGAAATCGAAGTGCTGCACTCCGACGAAGCAATCAGCGTGGAAGGCCCCGCCGCCGAGCAGCGCGCGAAGGTCTCCATCCTGAACCGCATGGGCGAAGTCTGCTCGCTCGGCGACGAGCTGGTGTTCTCCGGCTATGCCGACGATTGCGGCACCGCCATCTCCGCCGTTGAATTCTCTCTGGACGGCGGCAAAACGTGGACCCGCTGCGCCACCGAAGGCACGAGCGCCGATCGCTGGGTCGCGTGGGAATTCGGCTACGTCGCCGAAACCGCCGGCACGTTCAAGCTGGACGTGCGCGCGGTTGCCGCCGACGGCACGGTTTCTCCGCTTGCCGCCAGCGTGGTGTTCACCGTCGCCTGACCGTATCCAACAGCAAGACCCGCGCGATGCAAACCGCGCGGGTCTTTTCTTTTGCCGCGCAGGTTGGCGGCGCACCGCCCGCTCCCGCAAATCTCGCCGTCCGAACGTCCGATGTTTTCAGGGCGGATTCCCGCCCTGAGCCCATGCAGCCCCGCCCGGAAGGCCCGCGCGGCGTAGTGCCTGCGCAGCGTTTCCGGCAGGCAGCGGAGCGTTGCCTTCAAACCCATCCCGCGCTACACTTTTGCGCAGCGTGCCCGGCGCTGCATCATCGTCCACCGCCAACTGTGATTGCCCCTTGCGTGTCTGCATGTAGTCACGGCACACAGTTCGTTCTGTTTTTTAGACTTATCCACCGTTTGCGCCGCGTTTGGCACATCCATGCCCTCACATTGTCCCATGCGTATCTGCATGTAGTCCCGGCGCACACTCTCTTGCGCCGCGGAGTGCCCTCGCTCAGTCCCCTCACCGCCGCCAACCGCGATTTCCTCGCACGTGTCAACATGCAGCCCCGGCACACAGTCCGTTCTGTTGCGCAGAGTTATCCACCGCTTCCGCCGCGTTTCCCGCACTCTTTCCCTCCCCATCTCCCCGTTTCATGCAAATCTCTGCTTCTCCCCCGCTGCCCACTGCGATTCCCTCGCACGCATCCTTTTAGCGTTATCCACAGATTGCGCCACATCGTCACATTCCCCTCCGCTTAGTTTCCAGCCTTTCAAGCAACGTCCGCTCTTGAAACCGCATCGCCTTCACATTTTTCGCACACATTTACATGCTGCCCCGCTACGCAGTCCGCTCTGTTTTTTAGACTTATCCACCGCTTACGCCACGTTTCCCTCACTCTCGCCCTTCGCACCGTCCCGTTTTCACGCAAATCCACGCTCTATTCCTTCGTCATCACTGCCCGCCGCACTTTTTGCGCAGCACCCCGGCGTGTCGTCACCCGCCGCCAACCGTGATTTCCTCGTGCGTGTCAACATGTAGTCCCGGCGCATAGTCCGTTCTGTTTCGCTACGGCTTCGCT
>CAZKJW010000148.1:0-4878 GCA_964553125.1 uncultured Oscillospiraceae bacterium | reverse complement strand
ACGAATCCAGCGCGTCAGCGCGCTGTCCGACAAAAAATCCCGCCGCGCGTGCGACGGGATTCGTTTTTTCTGCCAGACCGGCGGCGTGCGTCCGCTCAGCCCTTCCCGCCGCTCTTTTCGAGTGCGGTTTGATACTGCTTGCGCTGTGCGTCGGTGAACATCGCTTCGCTGTTCATGTACAGCGCGCGCGCCTGCGCAAGGTTGCCCGCGCGCAGCTCGCTCATTGCGAGCGCGAACTGAATCGACGCGTCATGGAACACATTCTTGATGGAGCCGGTCGCCGTGCGGTACATCGCGAGCCGGTCGCCGCGCGCCTCCTGCAGCTTCATGCAGGCGAGCACGCAGTCAATGTAGAGCAGCTGATAATACGCGCTGCGCGCGGAAAGCCACGGCTCGTCCGCCATCGTTGGGAAGAGCGTGCCGCCGTAAAGCTCCATCGCCGCTTCGCAAAGCTCCTCGCGCTGCTGCGCGTCCATCTTCTTCGCCTTCGTCTTGAGATACAGCGCCTCGAACGACTCGGTCTCCATGGTGATGTTCAGGTCGGGGTTGATGCCGTAAATCCCGTTGCTGATGACGATGAACGGCTCGCTGCAGATGCGCTCCAGCACGCGGCGCGTGCGCAGGACGATGTTCTTGATCATGTTATACGGGCTGGCAACCTGCTGGCTCGGCCAGAGCACCTCGCCCAGCTCCTGAATGGAGACGTCGCGGTGGCGGTTGCAGAGCAGGTAAACGAGCATCATGCAGCACTGCGGCGAGGCGAAATCCGTCGCCGTGAGCGAGCCCTTCGACGTGATGATTTCCATGGAGCCGAAGCACTTGACGACGACGTCGTTATCGGCGAGGTCGGTTTTGAGGCGCTTCATGGTCCATATGGCGTCAATGCCGTGCGAGGAGAGCATGTCGCAGCGCGCCATTGCATCACCCCACGGTATCATCATGCTGACGATGTATTTCTTTCCGGAGCCTTCGAGATAATCGGAAACGTCCTTGCGCCAGCCATCATTCACGGACAGCTTTGCGTCGAGATACAGCGTTTCAAACTCCTTACTCGGGGAAATCACGGAGTAACTTTTCTTGCCAACGCAGCTTCCATATGCGCTTTGAAAGGCATCGTTTGCGTAGAGGATTTCGCATGTTTCCAAATGGCTGATACAATAGACGGCAGAGAACATAGAATTCAATAGTCCTTTCATACTTTGTTAAGAAGCTGCAGACCAACGCCGTTTATTTTATCATGCTATTCTGGATTTTTCAACGGGAGTTTTCTCATATTTTTCACTGATTTCTCTTATTTATTCCTAAAAAGAGCGAAAAATGCACGTTTTATTTATATTCTTGCGCATTCGGTTTATTATTATGCGTTTTTCACCTCGTTGTAGAACCGTTCAGTGTTCATAATATTATTGTCATTATTTTATCTTTGCAAAATGCCGTTGAATTCACACGAATCAGGCAGCTGATTTTGTTGAAAGTGGAGATTGAGCAAAAACTTGGGTTGATTTCGGTCATGTAACCAATTGCATGTTTTTTCATTCCACTCACTTGTCCGCCGCAGGCAAACAAATTACGCGTTTTTTCCACGATTCACATGGCCGCTGTGCGGCCAAAAAACAAAAACCCCTCCCTCGTGAAAGGGAAGGGTTTTGATGAGCTTCTTACACCAGCTCAATGATGACCATTTCCGCAGAGTCGCCGCGGCGCGGGCCCTTACGGATGATGCGGGTGTAACCGCCAGCGCAGTTCTTTTCAGCGTTGCGCTTCTTGTACTTCGGGCCGATTTCACGGAACAGCTTTTCCACGACGGGATGCTTGTTGTCCTTCGTGCGCTCTTTGTATTCGGCCTTATTCTCGTCCGCCTTCTTCTGCTCCTTGAGATCATAGAGCGTCGCCATCATGATGCGGCGGGCAGCGAGCTTGGAGGGCATATCGTTGACCACGTTGATGGTCACGGACTGCCCCTTCTCGTTGTTGTAGGTCTTGGTCACTTCCGTGGTGTTATCGCACTCGCGGATGGCCAGCGTGATCAGGCGCTCGGCGAGAGAACGAACTTCCTTCGCGCGGGAAAGAGTCGTTTCAATCCGACCATACCAGATCAGGTTGGTCACCTGATTGCGCAGCAGGGCCTTACGCTGGTCAGCCGGGCGACCCAGTTTGCGTTGTGCCATCGGGGAAACCTCCTTTATCCTTGGAAACGAACTTGCGTCATTTCAGAAATTTTTCTGGTCATTCTTCGGCCGCGCGCAGGGTGAGTCCCAAACCCGCGAGCTTCTGTTCAACCTCTTCGAGCGACTTTTTGCCGAGGTTGCGCACCTTCATCATATCCTCCTGGTTGCGCTGCACCAGCTCGGCAACCGAGTTGATGCCCGCACGCTTGAGGCAGTTGTAAGCGCGAACCGAAAGATCCAGCTCCTCGATCGTCATCTCGAGAACCTTTTCTTTCTTGTTGTCCTCAGGCTCGTTAAAGTCCACAGCGGCAGAACGCTCGGTCAGCGCAGTGAACATCGAAAGGTGATTCTGTAGAATCTTTGCAGCGATGCTGATCGCCTCGTCCGGCTGGATGGAACCATCCGTCCAAACCTCAAGCGTAAGCTTGTCAAAGTCGGTGATCTGGCCAACGCGCTTGTCTTCCACAGCGTAGTTAACCTTCGTGATAGGCGTAAAGATCGAATCGATCGGGATCACGCCGATCGGCATCGTAGCGGTCTTGTTCTTGTCCGCCGTAACGTAGCCACGGCTCTTGTCGATGGTCAGCGTCATCTGCAGATGCGCATCCTCGTTGAGGGTGCAGATATGCATGTCGGGATTGATAATCTCAACGTCGCTGTCCACGGACAGGTCGGCAGCCGTGAAATCATGCGGGCCTTTGACGTCGACGCTAATCGTCTTCATCATATCCGTATGAAGACGCACTACAAGCCTCTTCAGGTTCAGGATGATCTCTGTGACGTCTTCCTTCACACCGGGAATCGTAGAAAACTCATGCTGCACGCCCTCGATGCGCACGCTGGTCACAGCGGCGCCCGGCAGGGACGAAAGCAGCACACGCCGCAGGGCGTTGCCCAGTGTCTGGCCAAAACCGCGCTCCAACGGATCGATGATGTACTTTCCGTAGTTCTCGCTTGTTTCGACGCGTTCGATCTTCGGCTTTTCGAACTCGGTCATGCTCATTTGGGCAATCCTCCCTCCCAAACCGTCGGTTAATTATGAACTCAAGTTTAGCGGGAGTAGTACTCGACGATGAGCTGTTCGTTGATCGTCAGATCCACATCCTCGCGGAGCGGCAGCGCGTCAACGGAACCGGTCAGGTTCTCAGCATCGAAGGTGAGCCACTTCGGCAGCGTGCGGCCAGTGCCTTCGCGCAGCGCCTTGAAGTGTTCGATGTCGCGGGAGCCTTCGTGGATAGCAACTTTGTCGCCGGCCTTCACGGAGAAGGACGGGATGTTCACGCGCTTGCCATTGACCGTGATGTGGCCATGGAGCACGATCTGACGGGCCTGCGCGCGGGACGCGCCGATGCCCAGACGATACACAACGTTGTCGAGCCGACGCTCGAGCAGGCACAGCAGGTTCTCACCCGTGACGCCGCGCATGTTGGCGGCCTTCTCGTAGTAGTGAGCGAACTGCACTTCCTGCACGCCGTAGGCGCGGCGGCACTTCTGCTTCTCGCGCAGCTGGATGCCGTATTCAGACATCTTGCGCTGACGAGCCTGGCCGTGCTGACCCGGAGGGGTCGGACGGACGTTAAAGGTGCACTTCTGCGAATAGCACTTGTCGCCCTTGAGGAAGAGCTTCGCGCCTTCGCGGCGGCACATGCGGCAAACGGAACCGGTATATCTTGCCATTTGATTGGTACCTCCAAATCTTACGCGAATACTCTACGTTACACGCGGCGGCGCTTCGGCGGGCGGCAGCCGTTGTGCGGGATCGGGGTGACGTCCTTGATCATGTTCACTTCGAGGCCGGCGGCCTGGAGCGAACGGATCGCGGCTTCGCGTCCGGAACCCGGACCCTTGACATACACTTCAACCGTCTTGAGGCCATATTCCATGGCCGCTTTCGCGGCGGTCTCGGCGGCCATCTGCGCGGCGAACGGCGTGGACTTCTTGCTGCCGCGGAAACCAAGTCCGCCGGCGCTGGCCCAGCTGAGCGCGTTGCCCTGCAGATCGGTCAGGGTAACGATGGTATTGTTGAACGAGGAACGGATATGTGCCGCACCGCGTTCGACGAGCTTCTTTTCGCGGCGCTTGCGAGTTACGCGCCGGAGCTGTTTCTTCGCTGCCATGTTTCTCCGTCCTCCTTACTTCGTAGCTTTCTTCTTGCCGGCAACCTGCTTCTTGGGGCCCTTGCGGGTGCGGGCATTCTGCTTGGTGTTCTGTCCGCGAACGGGCAGGCTACGGCGATGACGGACGCCGCGGTAGCAACCGATTTCTACCAGGCGCTTAATGTTCAGAGAGACTTCACGGCGAAGGTCGCCCTCCGTCTTTACGTGATGTTCGATATACTCGCGCAGTTTGTTGATCTCCTGTTCGGTCAGATCCTTGACGCGGGTATCGGGATTGATGCCGGTTTCGGCGATGATCTTTTTCGCGGTGGGAAGGCCAATACCGAAGATGTAGGTAATGCCAACCTCAACGCGCTTTTCCCGGGGCAGGTCTACGCCCGCAATACGTGCCATACGTGCACCTCCGTGTCCAGTGGTTGATGGTTTTTGGTTATATCTATATGGAATGCCATTCGGAAACACAGGGCGGTGAGACCTGTGCAGCCGCCCGAACGACTTGCTCCCTATAGTCGTGACCAATTAATGATTATATCAGCGTTTTCCTTGAAAATCAAGTGTTTTGCGCCTTATTCTTCATTATTTTTTCCATTTTT
>CAZKJW010000147.1:0-4903 GCA_964553125.1 uncultured Oscillospiraceae bacterium | reverse complement strand
GGTTGTTTTACGCTGAAGCATACAAATCGGCCCGCCGGACTCTTTCATTCTCCGGCGGACGGTTTGTCAGAAAAAATCCGACGGCGGATGCGGCTGCGTCCCTGTCCGCAAGCCAGTCGAAGCTCTCCGCATAGCAATTCAAACCGCCTGCGAAACCGGTGGAATACACCGCGCCTTCAAAGCGAATTTGCTGCGTCTCAAGGCGCTCTGAATCGTGTAATCAAGCGCGGCTTTCGCCCGATTTTCTTGAAGCGAAAGCCTTTTTATTCCACCAGCCCAGCCGGTGGTTGTTTTACGCTGAAGTATACAAATCGGCCCGCCGGAACACTCTCCGGCGGGCCTTTGCCTTGCGCGCGACGGCTTTTTATTTCGCCGTCGCTTCAATGATTTCAATGACCTTCTGCGTGCCGTCGTGCAGCGGCTCATTCTCCATGGCGCTGCGGCAGGCCTCGCGCCCGGCGTACAGCGCCTTGATGGCGGCCGTCAGCGTCTGCGGGGTCATTTCCTCCTGCGGCAGCACGTGAGAGAAGCCGCGTGCCTTGAACGATTCCGCATTGAGAATCTGGTCGCCGCGGCTGGCTCCCTTGGGATACGGCACCAGCAGCGCCGGCATTTTCAGCGCGAGGATTTCGCTCAGCGCGTTCGCGCCTGCGCGCGAAAGCATAATATCCGCCGCCGCGAACAGATCGGGCAGCTCCTCGGAGACGTACTCCTTCTGCACATAGCCCGGCGTGGCGGAAAGCGCCGCGTCAAGGTTGCCCTTGCCGCAGATGTGCGCCACGTCGAAATACGGCAGCAGCTTGTCGAGCGCTTCGCGCAGCGCCTTGTTGACGCTCGCCGCGCCGGACGAGCCGCCCATCATCAGCAGCACGGGCTTTGCGCCGTCAAAGCCGAGGAATTTCAGGCCGCGCTCGCGGCTGCCGGCGAAAAGCTCAGCGCGCAGCGGCGTGCCGGTATAGACGGCCTTTGCGCCCAGCAGCTTGGCGGCCTCTGGGAAGGTCGTGCAGATCACCTTGCCCATCGGCGCAGTGAGCTTGTTGGCAAGGCCGGGCGTGATGTCGCTCTCGTGCAGCACGGCGGGCACGCGGTGCAGCCACGCGCCGTACACCACCGGCACCGACACAAACCCACCCTTGGAAAACAGCACGTTCGGCTTGAGCTTTTTCATCAGCGAGGACGCTTCCTGCATCCCTTTGAGCACCTTGAACGGATCGGAAAAGTTTTTCGGATCAAAATAGCGGCGCAGCTTGCCGGAATGCACGGCGTGATACGTCACGCCGTCCACGGCTTCAATCAGGCCGCGCTCCATACCGTCGGCCGTTCCGATGTAATGCACGTCCCAGCCCTCCGCCAGAAAATGCGGGATGAGCGCGAGGTTGGGCGTAACGTGTCCGGCGGTGCCGCCGCCGGTGAAAACAATGCGTTTCATTTCATGCCTCCGAGTTTTGTTCTTGTTTCATTATATGCCGTGCGCCGCACGCGCGTCAAGCCGCCGCGGACGGATTTATCTTTGGCGCATTGCGCCATAAAATTCCCCCGGAACTTCTCCACGAAAAAAATCATCTTCTCTCCCCGCACCACTCGACCGAACAGAAAAAACATGCTATACTATATATGGAACATAAGATTTCACAGGGAGGGTTTTTTCTTATGGAAGGCAACCAGCCGGGGCTCTATCGTGATCCTTTTGAAACCGCGCCGCGCGGACCGCTTGGCATTATCGCAATGCCGGGCTGTGAAATGCTTGGCAAAAAAGTGAACGACTACCTGATGCTTTGGCGCGATCTGAAAGAGAATAACGACGTTGAACTTTACACCAGCCCCGGTTATGAGCGCGAATCCTTCCTGCTGGGCGTCAGCTGTCCGCGCTTTGGCACAGGCGAAGGCAAGGGGCTGCTGCGCGGTAGCGTCCGCGGCTACGACATCTACATCATTTCCGACGTAACCGCCTACCAGATTGAATACACCATGTATGGCCGTCAGGTGCCCATGTCGCCCGACGATCACTATCAGGATCTCAAGCGCATCATTGCCGCCATCCGCGGCAAGGCCGAGCGCATCACCGTCATCATGCCGTTCCTGTATGAAAGCCGCCAGCACCGCCGCACGGGCCGCGAGTCGATGGACTGCGCCATGGCGCTTCAGGAGCTTGAATCGATGGGCGTGAGCAACATCATCACCTTCGACGCGCACGACCCGCGCGTGCAGAACGCCATCCCGCTGACCGGCTTTGAGTCCGTGCAGCCCTACTATCAGGTGCTCAAGGCGCTTCTGCGCGAGTTCCCCGACCTGCATCTGGACAAAGACCACATGACCATCATCTCCCCGGACGAGGGCGCGATCAACCGCAACATCTTCTACAGCTCCGTTCTCGGGCTGGATCTGGGCATGTTCTACAAGCGGCGCGACTATTCCCGCGTCATCAACGGCCGCAACCCCATCGTCGCGCATGAATATCTCGGCGACGACATCGAGGGCAAGGACGTGCTCGTCTCCGACGACATCATCTCCACCGGCGAATCCGTGCTGGATCTTGCGCGCGAGCTGAAGCAGCGCAAGGCGAACCGCATCTTCATCGCCGGCACGTTCTGCTTCTTCACCAACGGCATGGAAGCCTTCCAGAAAGCCTACGAAAACGGCGCGTTCTGCCGCGTGCTCGGCTGCAACCTCAACTACCTCCCGCAGGGGCTGCGCGAGAAGGAATGGTTCATCGAAGTGGACATGTCCAAATACATCTCCTACATCATCGCCACGCTCAACCACGATCACAGCCTGCACGCCCTGCTCAACCCGGTCGATCGCATCAGCCGCCTGCTGACGCGCTATCACGACAGCCAGGTCGAGCGTGGCATCATCGCCGAATAACTCATCTTCCCGCAACGAAAAGCGCGCCTGCACTCCGGGTTCTCCGGAAGGCAGGCGCTTCTTCTTTTTTTGGGGTGGATTTTATGGGCGCAGACGCGCCCCGTAATTTCAAACGCAGCGCTTCAAGGATAACGCGGCTTCCGCTGCGGACGATTTCTCCCGGCGCGGCAGCGCCCCAAATCGCCATATTCCGTTTCCTTAATAGAACTTCAAATCATAGACAAGGCTTTGCCCCAGAATCTCGAACGCAAATTCCTCCGTTGACACAACTTCTCCGCTCCTTGCGTCGATCTCCGCTCTGTACCGGAGCAGCGCATGCTCGTCGTTCAGCCCGTTTGGAAACGCGCCGAAATTTTCCGGAAGAAAAACAAATCTCCACAGCGGACGCGCTTCATCCGTTACATCGTAATAGACGGAAATGTCGCCATAGCATTTCATGATTTCGTCGCTCAGGCCGTACGCGCACATAACCGCCCCGGCGGCGAGCTGCCGCGCCGTTTCCTGCGGGAGGCTCTTCGTGTCGGGAAGCCCATAGGTATAGGTCGCGCTCGCAATTACCGACAGATCGGGGCTTTCGCCGTTGTTAAGCGGCGTAAGGTCGCCGCTTTCGACGATTTCCCGCACATGCGGCGCGACGACGCGCGAATACTCCGCCTTCTGCTCAAGGCTCCATGTTCGGAAGGGGCTGTTGTCCGCACGCTGCGCGTACTCGTCAATCAGCTGGAACAGCGCCGTTGTCGGGCGACCGTTCGTGCTTTCGCTGCGGGTTTCGGGCTGCTCTATGCCGGTTTCCGGATCGGCAATCACCTGTCCATTCTCGTCCACCACACAGGAGTAGACCTTCTCCACATAAGAATCGCTGCCTTCTTTGTATTTTTTGAACTGCACGTCCCAGCGCCGGTAATCCGGGCGTTCATCCGTCACATACAGGCTGGCGACGGGATGCAGCGCATCCATATAGGCGTTGTCAAAGCCATGTGCGGCCTGCACGGCAGCTCTTGCAACCGCAATTGCCTCCGTTTCGGAAATCTCCCTGCCTCCCGGAACGATAAGCGTATCAGTTGCTTCCGTTTCGCCGCCTGCGGCGAGAATTTCATTCCACCAAGCCCGTTGTTCGGCTGTCCATGTGTCTTCATGCCCCATGACAGCGTAGGTGATCAGCGTGGAATGCACCTCGCGAACATCGTCAAGTCCCGTCAGCTCCAATATCATTCGGTCTGCGGTCTCTGCCTGCGTATGTTCATCTACGTTTGTCCCAAGAAGCGCCTTTGCGGTGGCGTTTTCCTCCACATAGCCCATTGCAAGCAGGTCTTTTGCAAGGCGGATGCGCTGTTCGTCAGGCCATGCGGCGTAATCGCCCAGCTCGCGTTCAGTCTGCTGCATCTGGGGCGCATAGTCGCGCCAGAGCAGCTTCGCCGCTGCAGCGGCTGTGCCGATCAGAAGCGCGGCGACAAGCAAAACCAGCGCGAAGCGCTTTCTTCTGCCAACAACCCTGCGCTCGCGCTCTGCGGCGTGCAGCACGCGCTGCGCAAGATACGGATCAGGACGGATGCTCGCTGCCTCCTGGTAGACCGCCCTCTGAACCATTTCCACGTTCCTGCGATATTCATCCATGCAGATACTCCTTTCCGAGCGCGTCGCGCAGCATAGCGTGCGCCTTCCTGATTCTCCGCGACACCATCGACGGCGTTACGCCGATGATTATCGCAGCCTCCTGCAGCGTCAACTCCTGAAAGTAATACAGCAAAACGGCAGTCATCAGCTTCTTCGGCAGCCGCTGAACTGCTGCAGACAGATCGGCCGCATCCATGTCCAAGTCCTCCTGTACGGCTGACGGCTCCACTAGCTGTGCGGTTCGCTTCACCCTTGAAAACCATGCGCTTCTACGGAGGCTTCTGCATTCGTTCATTGCGATGCTCGTCAGCCATGTTTTCATGGAACTGTCCCCGCGAAATGTGCCAAGCGCCTGATAAGACCGCAAAAAAGTATTCTGCACGGCATCGCGCGCCAGCTCGCGATCATGCAGAAAGGCATAGCA
>CAZKJW010000146.1:0-5204 GCA_964553125.1 uncultured Oscillospiraceae bacterium | reverse complement strand
CCTCGTCCAAAAAAGCCGCCTTATGGCGGCCTTAATTGCATTCATTCGCCCATCCGGCGGTTCCCTGCATATCAATAATCAAACTCATGCTCGCCGACTGCAATCGTCTGCGTCAGCTTTTCGCCGGGGTACGGCTTGCGGATCTCGATCAGATTCAAAACCGTATAGCCGCGCTTGCGCAGGAATGCGATCATCCTGTCGTTGTTGGGATGCACATAGTTGTATACGGTGTCGTCCCCGTAAGAGGCGGCGAGCGTCTCGGCCTTGCCATGCAGCGCGGAAGCCACGCCGCGCCGACGATACGCTTCCTTGACAAAAATGGATTCCACCCACACAACCCCGTCGTCAACGCGGCAGACCGCATAGCCGGCATATTCGCCGTCCACAAGCGCCACAAACACGGGAAACCCGGCGGAGAGATATTCCGCCAGCTCCTTCCGCCCCGCTTCGACGTCCGGACGCGCCGCGATGCCTTTATAGGAATGCAGCTCCACCCGGAACAGGGTGACCAGCTCGGCCAGCTCGTCGCTCACCTGCGTGACGTTTATGATCTCCATCCGTTCTTTCCTCCGATCTTTTCTGCCGCAGGGCGGCAGAATCTTCCGGGCGCGACGTCATCCTGCCCTGCTGCCTGTTATATCGCACGCCGCCAGAAAAATCAACAGCCTGCGCAAAGACCGCTTGATCTTCCCCAGCGTCGCCGTTTCCTTGGCAGTCGTTCCGTTTTTAGGCAACGCGGCACACGGAAATCGCCTATCACATCTCCGCCGCTTTCAGCCGCGCCCTGCGCGGCAAAAATTGCGCTGCGCCATCCCGTCTTCCTGCCTGTTATATCGCACGCCGCCAGAAAAATCAACAGCCTGCGCAAAGACCGCTTGATCTTCCCCAGCGTCGCCGTTTCCTTGGCAGTCGTTCCGTTTTTAGGCAACGCGGCGCAGGAAAAACGCTCGCCGCACCTCCGCCGCTTTCAGCCGCGCCCTGCGCAGCAAGAATCGCGCTGCGCCGTCTCGTCCTCCCGCCTGTTATATCGCACGCCGCCAGAAAAATCAACAGCTTGTGCAAATGCCACTCGTGCTTCCCCAGCGCCGCCATCGCCTTGGTAGTCGTTCTGTTTTCAGGCAGCGCGGCACAGGAAAAACGCTCGCCGCACCTCCGCCGCTTTCAGCCGCGCCCTGCGCGGCAAAAAACAAGAAAATTTCGTCTCGCGTGCGTGAAAATACTTTACAGGCGTATTTACCTATGTTATTATTTAGTGTAGATTTTTCTGCGCCGGTCAGCCCGCTTTGCGAAAAGCGGCAAGCTGCGCAAAACGGGAGGATTACCAAAAATGAAGCAATACCAGACCGAAGATATCCGTAACATCGTTGTCGTCGGACACGGCAGCGAAGGCAAAACCACGCTGGTGGAATCCATGCTCTTTGCCTCCGGCGCGATCGACCGCGCGGGGCGCGTCGAAGACGGCAACACCGTCAGCGACTTTGACGCCGAAGAAACCCGCCGCGGCATTTCCATTTCCGCTTCCGTTGCACCCGTCGAATGGAAGGGCAAGAAGCTCAACTTCGTTGACGTGCCCGG
Organism: uncultured Oscillospiraceae bacterium; assembly: GCA_964553125.1. Classification (GTDB taxonomy): domain Bacteria; phylum Bacillota; class Clostridia; order Christensenellales; family Aristaeellaceae; genus Aphodomonas. The sequence continues at coordinate 3,629 of CAZKJW010000146.1, read as the reverse complement.
CTACTTCGACTTCATCGGCGAAATGATGGGCCCGATGCGCGTTTGCGAAGGCGCGGCCATCGTTGTCGGTTCCGTTTCCGGCGTGACCGTCGGCGCTGAAAAGGCGTGGGCGTTCGCCGCCAAGAACGGCGTTGTCCGCAGCTTCATCATCAACCAGATGGATCGCGAACACGCGAACTTCAACAAGACCCTCGAAGCCCTGCGCGACAAGTTCGGCTCCGAAGTGGTGCCGATCCTTCTGCCCCTCGGCGAAGGCCTCAGCTTCAAGGGCGTTGTGAACGTGCTTGAAAAGAAAGCCTACGAATGCTCCGGCAAGACCGTCAAGGAAGTGCCGCTGCCCGCCGGCGAAGAAGAAATGATCGCCTCCGCGCGCGAAGAAATCATGGAAGCCGTTGCCGGCACCGACGAAGAACTGATGGAGAAGTACTTCGAAGAAGGCGAGCTGTCCGATGAAGAAGTGCTCAAGGGTCTGCGGATCGGCATCGCCGACGGTTCCATCGTGCCTGTCTGCTGCTGCGCGGGTCTGGGCGGCATTGGCGTTGCGCCCGTGCTCGACGTGCTGGCCACCTACATGCCTTCCCCCGTCGGCCGCAAGGTCGAGGGCGTGAACCCGAAGAACGACGAAATGGAAACGCGCGAGTGCAAGGACAGCGCTCCCTTCTCCGCCATCGTTTTCAAGACCATCGTTGATAAATTCGTCGGCAAGATGAGCCTGTTCAAGGTTTGCTCCGGCACCCTCACCAGCGCCACTGCGCTGTACAACACCAACGCCGACAAGCCCGAAAAGGCCGGCAACATCCTCATGATGCGCGGCAAGGAGCAGATCGTCGCGGACAAGCTGGTCGCGGGCGATATCGGCGCGCTGGCCAAGCTGCAGTTCACGGGCACCGGCAACACGCTTTGCGACGCCGCCAAGCCCATCCGCTTCGACGCAATTGAGTTCCCGGCTCCCTGCATCTCCATGGCCGTTTACGCCAAGAAGACGGGCGAAGAAGACAAGATCTTCTCCGGTCTGGCCCGCCTGCAGGAAGAAGACCCGACCATCACCGTCGGCAAGGACACGAGCACCGGCGAAACGCTGCTGTCCGGCCAGGGCGAAATGCACATCGAGGTCATCAGCAAGAAGCTGGCCGGCAAGTTCGGCGTGGAAGCCAACCTGCAGGATCCGAAGATTGCCTATCGCGAAACCATCCGCAAGAGCGTTGACCAGGAAGGCCGCCACAAGAAGCAGACCGGCGGTCACGGCCAGTTTGCCGACGTTAAGATCATCTTCGAACCCATCGGCGACAGCGTCACCGAGTTTGAATTCGTGGACAAGGTTGTCGGCGGCACGGTTCCGCGCAACTTCATCCCGTCCGTTGAAAAGGGTCTGCGCGAAAACCTGCCCAAGGGCGTTCTCGCCGGCTATCCGATGTTCGGTCTGCGCGCCACGCTGTACGACGGCGGCTACCATCCGGTAGACTCCTCCGAAATGGCGTTCAAGACCGCCGCGCGCATCGCCTACAAGGAAGGCTGCAAGAAGGCCAGCCCGGTTCTCCTTGAGCCGATCATGCACGTGGAAGTCGAAATCCCGGACGAATACATGGGCGACATCATTGGCGACATGAACCGCCGCCGCGGCCGCATCATGGGCATGGAGCCCGGCAACGGCATGCAGCAGGTTGTGGCCGAAGTGCCGCAGGCCGAGATGTTCAAATACGCGACCGATCTGCGCTCCATGACGCAGGCGCGCGGCGCGTTCTCCATGCGCTTTGAGCGTTACGAGGAAGTGCCCGGCAACATCGCTGAAAAGATCATCGCCAACGCCGAGAAGGACGAAGACGAAGAATAATTCTTCCCATACTCGCTCCAATCCGCCGCTCCCTTGGGGCGGCGGATTGTTTCAAAATGAGATTTATTTTTCTTCCTGCAGAAAAAGGTCGATTTTATGCGTAGACGTCGAAAAAGAAGCTCCGGAGACAATGTGTCTCTGTATGTAGTGGCCATAGCGCTTCTACTGTTTTTTTCAAGTGCAATTCTTTCCGTTCTGCGCTCGATCTTCAACGCAATCGTCACATTCTTTTCTGCAAACGCGGATGAATTTGCATCTTTTCTTTCTTCGCCTAAAGTTCTTTCATTTCTCACTTTTCTTGTCATTGCGTTATACATTGCCGCAATTATCTTTTTCGTCTGTTTTATTATTGTGAAAAAGCGTCATGCATCGGAAGAAGAAGCCGAGTGGTTTCGTCAGGCTTATGAAGCCGAATTGCTCGATACGACGAAGAACTTGCACGCGAAGCGTTTGAGCGCATACAGCAAGAAGCATTTGAGCGGCAACGCGCGCATAGTGCCAGAATTCGTCATATGTCCGGTTGGGAGTATGAGCAATATGTTGCAGCTGCGTTGCAAAAGCGTGGCTATCGGGATATTCAAGTCACGGCTAAAAGCAACGATTACGGTGCAGATATTATCGGAGTGACGCCTTATGGTAAACGCATTGCAATTCAATGCAAAAAATATATCGACCACCCTATTGGCGTAAAAGCCGTGCAGGAAATTGCAAGTGCGAAGTTGTATTATCATTGTTCGTTAGCTATGGTTGTCGGCATTTCCGGCTTTACGGAAAATGCGAAACGTATGGCATCCGAGATCAATGTGATGCTTGAAACCATTGACTAATCCATCTTACGCCTGAATTTTCTCCAGACAAAAAGGAGCGTTACCATGATCACTACCATCTCCCTCTCCCCCGCCATTGACAAGCGGCTTGAATTTGAAACCTTCTCCATCGGCGGCACGAACCGCGTCGTCCACTCCGAAGCGGAGGGCGCGGGCAAGGCCGTGAACGTCGCCTTGGCGGCACAGGCGCTTGGGCTTTCGGCGCATTGCGCCGGAATCCTGCCCGGAAGCGGCCAGCTCATCACGGAGCGTCTGGCGCGCTTTGGCGTGGCTTACGATTTTCTACCTGCCCCCGGCAATGTGCGCGTGAACCAGAAGCTGTTCGACCGCAGCACGCAGGTGCTGACCGAAATGAACGAGAGCTGCCCACCCGTCAATGACGCGCTGCTCGACGAGGCTGCCGCGCACGCCGTGGACTGCGCGAAAAAGAGCGACTATCTCGTTCTCACCGGCAGCCTGCCGCCCAAGTGTCCCGTCGATTGGTACGCTTCCGTGCTTCGCCGCATCCACGCCGAAGCGCCCGCCTGCCGCGTGGTGCTTGATGCGGAGGGCAAGCGGTTCAGCGCTGCCGTTGAAGAAAAGCCGTGGCTCGTCAAGCCCAACCAGTACGAGCTGGGGCTGTTTGCCGGCCGGCCGCTCGACACGCAGGAGGATATCCTTGCCGCTGCGCGCGCCGTTCTGCGCCGCGGCGTTGAGGTTGTCGTCGTATCAATGGGTTCTCGCGGCGCGCTCGCCGTGCGCGGCGACGAAGCCGTGTTCGTGCCGGGGCTGAAGCTGCATGTCGTCACCACCGTCGGCGCGGGCGACTCGATGGTCGCCGGTCTGCTGCGCGGCTTCAGCGAGCGCGACGATCTTCGCTGGGCGCTTCGCTGCGGCACCGCTTCGGCGTCGGCGCGCTGCGTCTATGCTGGCGCGGGCTACCTCGACAGCGCCGTCTTTGCCGAGATGCTTGAAAAAACCGTCGCGCAGGA
>CAZKJW010000145.1:0-5212 GCA_964553125.1 uncultured Oscillospiraceae bacterium | reverse complement strand
GATTTTTTGGCGGCCCTGCCGCCATAAAAAACGGCTCCGTCGCCCTTTGCAAAAGCGAAGCGGAGCCGCATGACGCCTGAATGGAAGGTCAGTGGACGACGCGCGCATCCTTGAACGGGAATGCGACGCAGCGCACGTGGCCCTTGATCTGATCGCGCGAGATCGGGCCGATGAGGTGGCTGTCGTTGGAGGAGGAGCGATTGTCGCCGAGAACGAAGTACTCGTTCTCGCCCAGCGAGACCGCCTGCATGTTGTAGTTGGCGCGGTTGGTGATGTACGGTTCGTCCACCGGCTCGCCGTTGACGTAGAGCGTGCCGTTGAGCATGGAAACCGTGTCGCCCGGCAGCGCCACGAGGCGCTTGACGAAGTTGGTGCGCCCGCGGTCGGGGTAGTGGCAGATCACGACGTCGCCGCGCTCCGGCTCGCCAAGGAGATAATCATATTTGGTGACGATCATATATTCGTCGTCTGCAAGCGTGTAGTCCATGGAATGGCCGTCCACGCGAACGGGTTCAAAAATCAGCGTGCGGATGCCGAGCGCCAGCACGATGGCCACCGCGAAGGTTACGATCCAGCTGAGAATTTCCTGTCCCACTGTTTTTTTCTTTTCTTCCTTTTTTTCCTGACCGGCGTTTTCCGGGGCGGCTTCCTGCTGCGCGTCCGGACGGGCTTCCACAGGCTGCTCCTGCGCTGCTTCCGTGCGTTCGTTGTCTTCCATGTCGGTTTTACACATCCTTTCCCATATCGTCCGCCGGGCGGGAAACGAGCCGCTTGACCCGCTTGAAGAAGGCTTCCCGATCGAGCATCACAATGCGTCCGCACCCGGCGCAGCGGATTTTGATGTCCGCGCCCGTGCGGATGACCGTCCACTGGCTGCTGCCGCAGGGATGCGCCTTGCGCGTCTCCACCACGTCGCCAAGCTGTACGCCGTCCATGAAAAAGCCCCTCCGCCGATTCCGGCCGGATGATAACGCTTAGTATAGCACACATGCCAACGCCACGCAAGCACGGGAAAATGCCGCGCGTCCGTGGACAAGGGCGCAAAAGCATAGTATAATGACAGCGTATTTCTTTCTTTGCACGGAGCGTCTCATGACTTTTTATCGCAAATTCGGGAAACGCGCGCTGGACGCGCTGCTTTCGGCCGCGGGGCTGGTTGTGCTTTCGCCCCTGCTCGCGGCGATTTCGCTTGCCGTCGCGCTGGAATCAAAGGGACCCGTTTTCTTCGCGCAGAAGCGCGTCGGGAAGGACGGCTGCCTGTTTTCTCTGTATAAATTCCGCTCCATGCGGCAGGACGCGCCGCACGATATGCCCACGCATCTGCTCAAAAACGCCGACGGCTTCATCACCCGCACGGGGAAATTTCTGCGCAGAACGTCGCTGGACGAGCTGCCGCAGCTGATTAACATCCTGCTCGGACAGATGAGCGTCGTCGGGCCGCGCCCGGCGCTGTGGAATCAGGACGACCTGATTGCGCTGCGCAGGCAAAACGGCGCCGCCGCCATTCGCCCGGGGCTGACGGGGCTGGCGCAGGTGAGCGGCCGCGACGAGCTGGAGATTTCCGAAAAGGCGCGCATAGACGGCGTTTACGCCGAAAAATATTCGTTCCTTTTCGATGTGAAATGCGTGCTGCTGACGGTTCGTTCCGTCGTGCGGCATGAAGGCGTCGTCGAGGGCGGAACCGGCGCGAAAAACAAACCGGAATAACGCGGGCCGCACCGCCGGCAGAGCGCCATGCGCTTTGCGGCTCCATGCTCAAGGAAGCGGCCTGCGGAGAGATTCACCCAAACAAAAAACGAACAGGAGAGTTCCCTCATGAGCGCAAAAGAAACCATCGCCGTCATCGGCACCGTATTCGTCGATATCAAGGGGTTTGCCGATTCGCACTACGATCCGGCGGGACGCAACGTGGGAAAAATCAGGCTGGCGCACGGCGGCGTGGGCCGCAACGTGGCGGAGGATATCGCGCGGCTGGGCGGCGAGGTGACGTTCGTTTCCACGGCGGACGACGACATGCTCGGTCATGGCGTGATCGACCGGCTGAAACGCTCGAAGATCGACACGCGCTACGTTCGCTTCGTGCCCACGGAGGGAATGGGGCTGTGGATGGTCATCAACGACGCGATGGGCAGACAGGCCGGCGCGATTTCGCAGATGCCCGACCTTCGGCACATGGAGGAAATTATCGCCGAGAACGGCGATACGTTCGTTCGCGAGGCCGATCACATCGTGCTGGAGATTGATCTCAACGAGCGCATCAGCCGCCGAATGCTGGAGCTTGCGTGGATTTACGGCAAGCGCGTCTATGCGCTTCCGGGCAATATGGAAGTGCTTTTGAAAAACAAAGACTTTCTCAAGGGCGTGGAGTGCTTCATCTGCAACGACGTTGAAGCCGGCCGCCTGTTTGAAACGGATACCGCCGGAAAGGACGTGGACGAAATGCGGGCGCTTGTCCGCCGCGGCGTGAAGGAGCTGGAGATTCCCTCCATGGTGATCACGCTGGGCGAGCGGGGCTGCGTCTTCTGCGATGCGCGCAAGGGCGTCGCCGAGGACGGCTGGGAGCCCGCCATTCCCACCGACGTGCTCGACCCCAGCGGCGCGGGCGACGCGTTTTTCTCCGGCACCACGCTGGCGCTCACGCGCGGGCAGTCCATGCGCAAGGCCGTCAAGGCCGGAACGCTCGCGGCCAGCCGCGTGCTGCGCAGCGCCGAGAACACGGTGCCCGCCGCAAAATCGGTCGAATGAAGGAGGAACGCCTATGAAGCCGAAACTGACATGGATTGGCCATGCGTCGCTGAAGATTCAGACCGCGCAGGGCGCGGTTGTGTACGTCGATCCCTACGCGCCGGGTGATTACAGCCAGCCGGCCGATTTGATTCTTCTCAGCCACGAGCACAGCGACCATAACCAGTGGCAGCTTGTGACGCAGGCGAGCGGTTGCCGCATCGTGCGCGCAAAGGATGTGATCAACCCCGATGGAAGTTACAACGTACTGGAAGCGTGCGGCATGAAAATCGAGCCGGTGGAGGCCGCCAACAAAAACCACAGCCCGCTCACGACGAGCGGCTACCTGCTTACCTTCGATGGCGTGACCGTCTATTTCGCTTCCGATACCAACCGTGTTGCGGGCATGGCGGCGCTTGCGGCGCGCGCGGTCGATTATGCGTTTTTCCCCATCGACGGCGAATACAACATGGACGCGCGCGAGGCGTCCGAATGCGCCGCCGTCGTCGGCGCGAAGCACAGCACGCCCATTCACTGGTTCAGCGCGGACCCAGGCGCGTTTCACGCGGAAAACCTTCTGCGCATGACGCCGGGAGAGACGATTGCGCTGTAACATTCCGACACATCCGGAAAGGCCCGCGCGGGAGCGAAGCAAGAGCGTTCCCGCGCGTTTTTTTCTTCACGCCGATCCGCGTTGGAAACGACGCGCAAAATTGGCGCTGCGGGCAAAATCCCTGCGCGGGAGTGCGTCTGCCCGGGTTGCCCAAAGTGCGGAATTATGGTATAATAAGATGTTGGAAAATTATTATCTGCGTTTAAGGAGGTTGCTCCATGCCCCAAGAGGGAAATCATTATGACGCAACGCAAATCCAGGTGCTCGAAGGTCTGGAGGCCGTCAGAAAACGTCCCGGCATGTATATCGGTTCGACTGATGTGCGCGGCCTCGATCATCTGGTTTACGAAATTGTAGATAACTCAATCGACGAAGCGCTTGCGGGCTACTGCACCGAGATCACCGTCACGCTGCACGCCGACGGCTCCGCCAGCGTTCTGGATAACGGCCGCGGGTTCCCCGTGGATCTGCATCCGAAAATGCACCGCCCTGCGGTGGAAGTCTGCCTGACCGTGCTGCACGCGGGCGGCAAGTTCGGCGGTGGGGGCTATAAGGTCTCCGGCGGCCTGCACGGCGTGGGCGCGAGCGTCGTCAACGCGCTTTCGAGCTGGCTGAAGGTGACCGTCTATCAGAACGGCAACATCTACGAGCAGGAGTATCATCGCGGCAAAATCGACTACGATCTGCGCATCGTCGGACACACGGAGAAGACGGGTACCTATATCCGCTTCAAGCCCGACGTCAAGAGCGAGGACAACCCCGACGGCGTGTTTGAAACCGGCGTGTTTGAATACGAAGTGCTCAAGCAGCGCCTGCGCGAGATGGCCTTCCTCAACAAGGGCATCCGCATCCGCTTTGTGGACGAGCGCGGCGCGGGACACGACCGCACGTTCTACTACGAGGGCGGCATCCGCGAGTTCGTCAAATACCTCAACAAAAACAAGGAGACGCTGTATCCGGAGCCGATTTACATCGAAGGCAAGCGCGGCGATACCACCATCGAGGTCGCCCTGCAGCACAACGACGGCTACTCCGAAAACGTCTTCACCTTCTGCAACAACATCCACACCGTGGAGGGCGGCACGCATCTGGTCGGCTTCCGCACGGCGCTCACGCGCGTCATTAACGATTACGGCAAGCGCTTCAACATCCTCAAGGGCGACGACAAGCTTGAGGGCGACGACGTGCGCGAAGGGCTGGCGGCGATTGTTTCCGTCAAGCTGGTGGAGCCGCAGTTTGAAGGCCAGACCAAGATGAAGCTGGGCAACAGCGAAGTGCGCGGCATGGTGGACAGCCTTGTGGCCGAGCAGCTTTCCGTTTTCCTGGAGGAAAACCCGCAGGTCGCCCGCGTCATCCTCGACCGCTGCATGAGTGCGGCGCGCGCGAGGGAAGCGGCGCGCAAGGCGCGCGAGCTGACCCGCCGCAAGTCCGTGCTGGAAAGCGCGAGCCTGCCGGGCAAGCTGGCCGACTGCACGGAGCGCGATCCGTCCCGGTGCGAGATTTTCCTCGTGGAGGGCGACAGCGCCGGCGGCAGCGCCAAGCAGGGGCGCGACCGGCATTTTCAGGCCATTCTGCCGCTGCGCGGCAAAATTCTCAACGTCGAAAAGGCGCGGCTGGATCACGTGCTGGCCAACGATGAAATCAAGGCCATGATCACCGCCTTCGGCTGCGGCGTGGGGCAGGATTTCAATCTGGAAAAACTGCGCTATCACCGCATCGTCTGCATGACGGATGCCGACGTGGACGGCAGCCACATCCGCATTCTGCTGCTCACGTTCTTCTTCCGCTATATGCGGCCGCTGATCGAGCATGGCTATGTCTATTCCGCCGTGCCGCCGCTTTATAAGCTCACGCGCGGCAAAACGACCCGCGTGG
>CAZKJW010000144.1:1291-5318 GCA_964553125.1 uncultured Oscillospiraceae bacterium | reverse complement strand
GTGCGCGCGATGTATCCGCAGCTTGTGCCGCCCGAAAAGCTCACGGCGGAAAGCTTGCAGACGGCGCTGGCAGAATAACCCACAACCTCAGCGCGGCTTCCGGAGCGGGAGCCGCGCTTTTTTGCCTCGCAACAGCAAAAAAGGGCGCTCCTGCGCCCCTTAATTCTTCCCCTCGCCCGGCTTGATCGTGCGGATGCGAAAGCGGAAATAATACAGCTCAAACACGGCCAGCGCCGCCAGAATCACCCGCGCCCACCATACGTTCACTTTCCAGAACGAAAAGCCCATCGCCGCAAGGCTGATCGCTAGGATGCTCAGCTTGCCCCGCAGCGTCATCGAGCGGCGCGCGAGGAAGTTTTCGAGGTAGCGGTGATACAGCTTCGTGCCGTGGAACCATGCGTCGAAGCGTGGGCTGCTGCGCGCGAAAAAGAACGATGCCAGCAGCAGAAGCGGCGTTGTGGGAAGCACCGGCAGCACCGCGCCCAGCGCGGCCAGACCAAAGAGCAGCATTCCGATTCCCAGATAAATCCAGCGCATACGTCTCTCCTGTTTCATTTTGTAACAGGTGAGAGTATACAGACGCTGCGCGGGAAAAGCAATGAACAAACTGTAAACTTTACAGCACCATCACCAGCGTGCCCGCTGTGATCAGCGCCGCGCCCACGGCGGCCTTCAGCGTGAACTGCTCGTGCAGCAGCGTCCACGCCAGCAGCAGCGTGAGCACCACGCTCATTTTGTCAATCGGCACAACCTTCGACACGTCGCCCATCTGCAGCGCCTTGTAGTAGCACAGCCACGAAAGCCCCGTCGCGATGCCGGAAAGGATCAGGAACAGCCAGCTTCGCCGGGAAATCTCCGTCAGGCCGCCCTGCGCGTTGGTGACAAACACCATACCCCACGCCATCACCAGCACCACCGCGGTGCGAATGGCCGTGGCCAAATTGGAGTTCACGCCGTCAACGCCGACCTTCGCCAGCACCGACGTCGCCGCGGCAAACACGGAAGAAAGCACTGCAAACACAAACCACATTTCAATCGCCTTCTTTTTTTATTCGGCTCTGGGCAGGGCGGCTTCCGTTCCCAGCTTGTCCGTCAGCGCCTGATAGGATTTCTTCATGTTGACGTAAATGCTGTCCGTCATGTTCTCCGGGACCGTTGAGCTTCCGGCCGGAACGATGCGGTATTTCGCCGTTCCGTCCTCGCGCCAGCGCATGATCCACGTGGGCATATACCACGCCTCGCGCAGAGACAGCGCCTGCGTCTGTCTGTTCCATTCCAGCTCCAGATGCAGCACCACGCCGGTGATGTCGTTCGTCTCGCGCGAATCGTCCGTAAGGAAGTTGCCCAGCGAATACGCAACAAATGTCTCCCGCCCGTCGTCCGACAGGATTTTCTCCATGCGGTGTACGTTCGTCGGCCCTGTGCCGAGGATGACGTCGGCTCCGGCACGCGCAAGCGCGTTCGCCTGCTCGAGCGTCGTTTTCGACGGCTCCGTGTCGCCGCGCTTGCCCCAGTTGGCCAGCACGATCACGGCCTCCGCGCCCGCCTCGCGCAGCGCGGCAATATCCTGCTCCGCCGTCTGCGGGTCATATTGGCGCACGGCGTAGCGCCGTTCCTCCTCCGTCGTGGCCTTCTGGCCCGCGGCGCTGACGCTCATCGTGTAGGACACGACGCCAACCTTCACCCCGCCGATTTCCACCACGCTGCGCGCGTCCGCTTCCTCCTGCGAGGTATACGCGCCCGCCGCGGAGAGGTTCCGCTGCCGCAGAACAGACCGCGTTGCGGTCACGCCGGAGACGCCGTAGTCGAGCGTTCTGTCCGTTCCAAGGTTCATCAGGTTCACGCCCGCGCCCTTGAGCGCGATGGCCAGCGCGTCGGGCGCGCGGTAATCGCCGAAGCTGCCGGACGAGCCGTCGTCCAGCGTACCGCGCAGCGTGGCAATGGACAGATTCGCCCCGCCGAGCGCATCGGAAACGGAAGCGAAGATATCCGAAAAATCGTACATTCCGTTTTCCTGCCGGCCGCTTGTGCGAAGCTCGTTGCCCATCATCACCTGCCCGGTCGCGTGAATCGTGACGACCGAGGGCATGTAAATCGTCGGGGCTTCCGTCGTCTGCACGGCGGCAAATACAAGCGCGTCGTCGCTCTCCTGCCGGGCGCGCGCCGCCTGCGTGGGCGACGTCGTTTCCTCCGGCACGCGCGTTGCATCGCTGCGCAGACCGTTGATCAGCTCGGTGATCGAGCCGTTAATCAGCTGCGGGTCGATGCTAATCGCGCCGTTCTCGCCCGTCAGCCGCGCATACACAAAGCAGCTGACGAAAATCAGGGCGGCCGTCAGCGTCAGCGTGACGATCGTTCCCGCCGAAACGCCCCGGCGCGTTCGCCGTTTTTTCATGGATGGCCGTCCCTCCTTCTGTGGTTCATTCAAGGCTTTCCGCGCCCGTATCCATTCCGGCGTTTCCGACGATGGACGCAAACGCCGCCTCGTCAAGCGCGCCGTCGAAATAATCCTTCGCCGCCTGCATCAGCTGCGCCGCGCGGCGCACGCCCTGCGCCGTCAGCTCCTCGACGCTCTCATGGCGCTCGCGTTCCGGTTCCGCGGCGGAGCGCCATGCGCGCCCCTCGCGGTTCATCGTGTCCTCCCGCGCAGGCCGGACGGGGCAGCACTGCGCCGTCACAAGCCCCGGATGCAGCAGCAGCCGCTCCACCAGCCAGTAAAGCGCGTAGCGCACGCCGTGCGGGCTGTGCGTGAGCCGGTTGGCGCGGCATGCGTCGGCAAACCCGCGCTCGACGGCCTCCGGCGCGACGTCCAGTTCCGGATACGCCTCTTTTGCGGCGGCGGCAATCAGCGCGGCCGCGCGCGGCCAGTCCGCCTGCGCTTCCTTCACGCAGGGCATGGACTCGGGCGTTCCGCGCTTTCCGGCGGCGCGCCACATTTCCGTGTCCCAGCCGCGCTCCATCGACATATGGCGCACGCTCGAATAGCGCCCGCGCCCGTCGTAGCTCTGCGAGTAGACGTAGGGGTGTATGGCGCCGTCCACGGCGTAATGCGTCAGATAGCCCATCGCATAGGCGCGCTCCGCATCGCCGGCCGTTTTTGCTTCGCGCGCAAGCGCGCAAAGAAACCGACCCGTCCGCCGCTTGTGCATGAAGCCGGCCAGCTTGGACGGGCGGCTTTTGAGCGAGAGCGGGAACATGCCGATGAGAAACAGCGGGTCAGGCCCCTGCGCGCCGAGGCGGAAGGCTTCCATGCGCACCGGCGTAATGCCGCTCACGGCGCACGCCCGCTCCGCGCAGCACTGATGATAAAACCCGCCGGGCATTATTCTACAACAACGCCTTTTTGCAAAAGGACGTTCGCATACAGCGCGCTTTCGCCCGTCTGAATCACGCAGTAGGCCTTCTTGGCAAGCTCATAGAACGCGAACCGCTCCACGTGGCCGATCTTCGTGCCTGGCTGATGCGCTTCGATGATCTTCGCGTATTCGTCCCAGATCGGCGTTTCCACGTTGTCGCCCGGAACGACTTCCATCAGCTTCACCGGCTCGGCGACGTATTTGTCCAGCGGCATCAGCTTGAGCATTGCGTCGAGCACTTCGCACGCGCCGTGACCGTCCAGCCGCACGAGATGCTGCGCCATGGACGCGCCGGGGAAATTGCCGTCCGCGACGATGATCGTGTCGCCGTGACCCATTTCCATCATGATTTTCAAAAGCTCAGGCGAAAGAATCGACGGGATTCCGTTCAGCATGTTCGTATCCTCCCACATAATTTGATAATTGCCTGAAAAGTTCGACGTTTGCGCGCGATTTCCTGCCTTGCATAAGCCGCCCGCGCGCGGGAATGATAATGGCAGAAAAAGTTGTGAGGTGAAACCATGAGCTTTGGCATGATCGCGCTGCCGGTGCTTTCGCTGCTGACGCTGTTCGGGCTTGGGCAGCGCGTGCTGGACAGGCTGCATCTAAGCGACCGCGCGGCGCTTTTCGCAATGGCGGCCATTTTTGTCGGCGGGCTGCTTCCGCCAATT
>CAZKJW010000144.1:0-1191 GCA_964553125.1 uncultured Oscillospiraceae bacterium | reverse complement strand
GTGGTGATTTCGGCGCTTCTCGCGGTGCTTGTCGCCGAGCTGGTGGGCGAAGCGGCGGAGCGTCTCTCCCGCGGCCGCGGAAAGGAGGGCGCGCGATGAAAAAAGCGATTTCGCTTATGCTGACGCTTCTTGCGCTGCTTCTGCCCTCCGCCGGGCGCGCCGACGGCAGCGAATCCGGCAGCGGCGGCGTCTGGACGCTTCGCGCTGAAAACGGCGACGCGCTCTGCCGCCTGTACGGCGAGGTACACGTGGGCGACGAATACATCAGCGGCGGCAATCGCCGCTATGAAATTCTTTCCGCAGACGCGGCGGCGCATACCGCCGTCGCGCGCGACCGCGGCGCGCAGGAAATGCCTGACGTCAGCTGGCTGGCGGAGGAAACGGCCGTCGTCGTCTCCAACACGGGCGAGAAGGATCTGCTCATCGCCATGTACGCCACGCACAGCGACGAAAGCTACGAGCCGACCGACGGCGTCGCCAGCGACGAAAAGGGCGAGGGCGGCATTTACGATGTGGGCGATGCGCTGAAAACAGCGCTTGAAGCGCGCGGCGTGCGCGTGCTTTTCGACGAAACGCCGCACGTGCCGCACGACTCCAGCGCCTACAAGCGCAGCCGTCAGACAGCGCTTGCGCTGCTGAAAAAAAGCCCCGACGCGCTGCTCGATCTTCACCGCGACGGCATTCCCGACCCGGACGAATACGAGACCGAGCTTCAGGGCGAGGACGTCAGCCGCGTGCGGCTGCTCGTGGGGCGCTCCAACCAGAACGCCGCGGAGAACAAGCGCTTCGCCCTCCAGCTCAAAGCCGTCGCCGACGCGGAATACCCGGGGCTGATCAAGGATATTTTCATCGGCAAGGGCACGTACAATCAGGATCTTGCGCCCAACGCCGTGCTGCTTGAGTTCGGCACGCACACCATTGACAAGGAGCGCGCCGTGGCCTCCGCCAGCCTGATGGCGAACGTGCTCGCCGACACACTCTACGGCGACGTCAGCGGCGCGGCAGGCGGCGGCAAGTCGCAGAACGCGGCGGCAGGCAAGGGCGCGCTATGGCTGGCTGCGGTGGTCGTCGTCGCAATCGCGGCGTTCGCATTCCTGCAGACGGGCAGTGGCAAGGCCGCATGGGCGCGCGTCAAGCGCAGCGCGCAGGAGCTGACCGCCGCAAAGCGCAGGCGCTGAACCAGCCGGCAGG
>CAZKJW010000143.1:0-5339 GCA_964553125.1 uncultured Oscillospiraceae bacterium | reverse complement strand
CCACAAGTCAGCCGTTTCCGACCAGTCCGGTGTCGTAGTAAATGCGATCCACCTCACCGGTCTGCACGTCCACGTTCACGATGTAGATGCCGTCGCCCGTCGTCCACGCCTCGTCCCCCTGCCAGAGCCAGAAGTAGCAGGAATAGCAGGGGCGGCCGTCGAGCATCATCCACGTGCTGGATTCTTCCTCCCAGTCCATCTGCGCAAGCTGCGCGTCGCTTAGGCCGAAGCGCGCCTGCACCGCCTGTCTGGCAAGCGCGGTCAGCTCCTCGGCGGTCAGCTTGGCGGCGCGCTTCACTTCTTCCGCCTCCGCCGCGCCGGCTTCCATCCGCTCGGCAAGCTCCCCAGCGGAAGGCGTCGCCTGCGGCTCGACGGTTTTTTCTTCAATTTCCGCTTCGCGGAGAACCTGCTCAATCCCGCCCGTCACGCGGCACGTTTCCAGCGCCTGCGCGAGCCTGTCCGCATTCCAGCCGGATTCCGGCGCATCGTCAAAGCTCCATGCCGCGCTCGCGCTGTTCTTTTCCACGACGACGACATATTCCCCCATCACGTCGGACAGCCCCGCCACGGCATGATACGTCACCGTCGTGCGCCCGTCCTCCTGCTCGCTCCGCTTTGAGAAGAACGACATCAGCTCGTCCGTGATGCCGTATTTTTCATGCAGCGCTTCGTCCGCGAGCTTCTCCGCCTCATAGCGCGGCGTAAAAAGCAGCCCTGCGGCCAGCGCCAGAGAGGCCGCCAGCAGGATCGTCATGGCAATCGCCATTGCAGCCGGGATTCTCCGTTTCATCTTCTTTTCCTCCTTCTCCGTCATACGCAGCACGGTTCGACTCATCCGCTCGTCCCAGCAAAGCTCCGAAAGCTCGCCGTCCACAATTCTCTGAAACTCATTCTTCATCGAAATACCACTCCTTCAGCCGTTCGCGCAGGATTGCATTGGCGCGTTTGAGCCGCTGCTTCACGGCGCTGTTCGATATTTGCAGCGCCTCCGCCGTTTCCTTCAGCTTCAGCCCCTGATAATATCGCAAAAGAACCGCTTCTCGATATCGGCGCGGCAGCCGCGTCACCTCGGACAGCACGGTATCGTCCGCATCCGCGTCCGGCGCGGGCGTTTCCCGGAGCGCATCCAGATCCTCGCGCCGCTCGACATGGCGAAACCACGCCGCGCGCCGGTAATCGCGGCAGACGTTGATGGCGATTCCCGTCAGCCACGTTTTTTCGCTGCACTCCCCGCGAAAATCGTCCATGCGGCGATAGGCTTTCAGGAACGTTTCCTGCACGGCGTCCTGCGCCTGATGCGCATCGCGTAGATACACCGCGCACATTCGCAGAAGCGGCGTGCCGTGCGCTTCCATCATCCGCTCCAGCCGCTCGCGGCGTTCTGCATCCTCCATGCGCTCACCTCCTTTCATTTGGTTAGACGATGCCCCCGGCAAAAGCGGACATATCCGGCAAGACAAAAATCCCGCTCCCCCGAGCGTATCGGGAGAGCGGGACGCTTTTCATTACGGCTTATTGAATTCCCATGCGGACAATCTTCCGCCCCAATCTATTGATTTTACGCGTCCGGTTCAAGCAGACCGAGGTTGCCGTCCTTGCGCTGATAGAGCACGCACACCTTTTCCGTATCGGCGTTGACGAACACAAAGAACGTATGCCCGAGCATTTCCATCTGGTCGATTGCATCGTCCATGGTCATCGGCTTGACGGGATAGCTCTTGGTGCGCACAATGCGCGGGTTTTCATCGTCCGGCTCAAACTCCTCATAGAACTCCGGAACTTCCTCCACAAACGCATTCTCGCGCAGCCGCTTTTCAAGGCGCGTGCGGTGGCGGCGGATCTGCCGTTCAATCTTAATCAGCGCGTTGTCAATGGACTGATACATATCGTTCGTGCATTCTTCCGCGCGCAGGATTCCGCCCTTGAAGGGGATCGTAATTTCAGCAATGCGGCGCTTGCCCTCCGCCGAAAGACGAACCTGAACCTCCGTGTCCGGGTCAAAGTAGCGGCCCAGTTTATTGATTTTCCGCTCAATGCGCTCCCACAGCGCCGGGAATACGGAAAAGTCCTTGGAACTCATGCGAATATTCATAAACTGTACCTCCTTAAATGGGATTGGCATCTACTGCCTTGTGTATTTTCTTTCGACGCAGCACACATAATTCCTGCTTTAATTTATGCCAATTTCGCAAATAATTTCAAAAAAGGCGAAATTGCAGTCTCTGCCGCAATTTCGCCGCTTCTTTATGGCTATGTTATAGTCTGCTGGCAGCCGCCTCGTCGAGCAGCACGGTGCAGTTGGGGTGATACTGCAAAATGCTGGCGGGCACCTGCGGCGTGACGGGGCCTTTGAGCGCCTTCGCCGTGATGTCGGCCTTGTCCGCGCCGTAAATCACCAGCACGACGCCGCGCGCGCGCATGATCGTGCCGATGCCCATCGACAGCGCTCTGCGCGGCACATCGTCGGCGGAAGCGAAGAAGCGCTTGTTCGCCTCAATCGTCGTCTGCGTCAGCTCAACGCAGTGCGTCGCCTTCGGAAACTCGTCGCACGGCTCGTTGAAGCCGATGTGCCCATCGTGGCCGATGCCGAGAAACTGCATGTCGATTCCGCCCGCGGCTTCGATTGCGGCTTCGTATTCGGCGCATTCGCGCCCGATATCCTCCGCCAGACCGTTGGGCAGGCGGTAATTCTCCTGCGGAATGTTCACGCGGGAGAACAGGTTTTTATACATGAAATTAAAATAGCTCTGCTCATGCTCGCGCGCCATGCCGACGTATTCATCCAGATTGAACGTGCGCACGCGGCTGAAATCGAGCGCGCCCTGCGCGCACATTTCCGCCAGCGCGTTGTATGTTTCAAGCGGCGTAGAGCCGGTGGCAAAGCCCAGAACACTGTCCGGCTTTTTCAGGATCTGCGCGGCAAACAGAGCGGCCGCGGCCCTGCCCTGCGCCTGCAAATCACGATACACATGAATTTTCATCAGACAAAACCTCCTTCGTGATGCCAGCCGTATTATAACACAAAACCGAAGCCGCGTACAGCCCGGCTCTGCGCCGGCGCGGCGTTACAGCCAGTCGGAGCGGCTCTGCTTGTAGTCCCGCACAAGCGCGTCCGCCTCCGCGATGAGCCTGCGCGCCTCGTCCCAATCGGCGACCGAAGCGCCGCTTGCAAAAGCATGGCCGCCGCCGTGGTATTTTTCCGCCAGCGCGCTGATTTCGACAAAACGCGAGCGCAGCCGCACGCGAATCGCGCCGCTGCCATCCTCGATGAACGCCAGCCAGCACAGGCAGCCGCGAATGGCGTCCATATAGCCAATGGCCGTACACGCCTCCTCAAACGAAAGGCCGAACTGCTCCTGCGCCGCGCAATCGACAAACAGATACGCCACGCCGTTCTCCGTGCGCTGCATGGTCTCATAGACATGCGACTGAAAGCGGAACGACTCATACTCCCGCAGATACAGCTGCGCATACAGGCGCTGCGTGTCCACGCCCGCATCAAGCATCAGCGCGGCGTAGCGCATCGTGTCGCCGTTCACGCCCGCATAGCGGAAGCGGCCGGAATCGGTCACCATGCCGGTATAGATATACGTCGCCGCTTCCCTGTCCAGTTTCAGTTCCGGCCTGTTTTCCGCGTAAAACGCGGCGATCATCTCGCACGCCGACGAGCGCTCCTCCTCCACCCACGAAAGCGCGGCGTAAGCGTCCACATCCGGGTGATGGTCAATCTTGATCAGCTCACGGCAGAGCGCGTATTTTGGGTTGGAGATGCGGCCGGACGACCCAGTATCCACAACGATGCCCAACGCCCCGCGGTATACGTCGTCCTCCACAGGCGCGTCATCCGCGCCCAAAAAAGCAAGATACTCCGACCGCTCCGGATCGACGATCAGCACGCGCTTCTGCGGGAAGCTCAGCTGCAAAATGCGCTTGAGCCCCTTGCTCGCGCCCACGCAGTCGCCGTCGGGGCGGCAATGGCGGAAAATCATGACGCAGTCATACTGCCGGATTTTTTCAAGAATGCGTTGTGTCGTTTCGTTGTTCAAAGCGTTTCCTCCGCAAGTTTGTCAAGCGCGTCCAGCATTTTCAGGGCGGTTTCCCGGTCAGCGACGGTTGCGCCGCTCGCCTTCTGATGGCCGCCGCCGCCGAACGCGACCGCGACGGGGTTCACATTCGCGCTGTCGGAGCGCAGCTCGCACAGCACGCCGCCATTTTCCGCCTCGGTGAAATTCACCCAGACGTGTACGCCGGTGATATCGGCCATGACATTGACCATGCCGCGCGAAATGCTGAAATCGCTCGCGCCATAGGTCTGCATTTCCTCGCGCGTGGTGTAGATGTAGGCGACGTTGTGCGCGGTAAAGCGAATCTTCAGCGCGAAGCGCGCGCGAAGCTGCATCTGCTCAAAATCGACGGCGTAGAGGTTGCGGTAGAGCGCGTTCGTGTCGATGTTCTGCTCCAGCAGCCGCGCCGCCAAACGGAGCGTACGCGCCGTCGTGCAGTCGTAGCGGAAGCGGCCGGAGTCGGTCACCATGCCGGTATAAAGCAGCGTCGCGGACTCGCGCGAAAGCCGCCAGCCGCACTCCTCGGCGCACGCGGCAATCAGCCCGCTGGCGCTTTCAAAGCTGGAATCGATCACCTCCGTTTCCACAAGCTGACCCAGGAACAGATGGTGATCGATGCGCGCGCGCGCGTCGGCGAGGACATAGCGCCCGTCGCTGATCAACTCCGCGGACGACGCGTCGAGCAGTACCGCCAGCGCGCCGCGATAGGCTTCGTCGGGGATTTCATCCATGGCGGAGCCCTCCATGAACGCATAGCGCCCCGCCGGGTCGCCCACGGCGTAAACCCGCTTGCCGGGGTAATTCTCCTGAAGGAGCCGTTTCAGCCCGAGCTGGCTTCCGAGCGCGTCGCCGTCGGGGTTTTTATGCCGGTGAATGACAATCGTTTCATGCGCCTCAACAAGCGCCCGGAACCGTTCAAACATGCGCAGTCCTCGCTTTTCCGTAGTGCATTTCAGGGCGGCGCGCAAAAAAGGCGTCCGCCCCGCGTTTCATTATAGCCAAAACGAATTTGATTGCAAGCGGTTTTCTTTTTCAGCGCGCCATGCGCGCAAAAAACGCCCGGACGAGGCGGGCGGAACGTTCTCTCCGTGTTTCTCTCACCGGACGCGCTGCCAGACGCCGTCTGTTCCCCTATAGAGAACCTCCTCATAGCAGCCCGCGCCCCGGCAGATTCCAATGACCGTCGTATCCTCACTGAGCGGCAGGGTGAATTTTTCTTTCGCGCAAATGCGGCCGTTGACGCCGCCGAATGCGCCATAGCAATCCAGCCAGAGC
>CAZKJW010000142.1:0-5352 GCA_964553125.1 uncultured Oscillospiraceae bacterium | reverse complement strand
CTTTTGCGGCGAAGCCGCCATAAATTCTTATTCCACCTCGGACACAAACCGGCCGACAGCGGCCAGACCCGCTTCGATGTCCTCCCGGCTGACGGCGTAGGAAATGCGGCAGAACCCGGGCGCGCTGAACGCTTCGCCCGGCACGACGGCCACGTTCGCGCCGTCAAGCAGCATCCCGGCGAGCGTCACGTCGTCCTCGATGCGCTGACCACGCCATGTGCGGCCGATCAGCTTCTTGCAGTTGAGCATCACATAGAACGCGCCGTGCGGCACAACGCAGCTGACGCCGTCCATTTTGTCGATGATGCCGAGCATCAGCTTGCGGCGCGCGTCGTATTCCTCGCGCATGGCGCGGATAGACTGCACGCCGTTTTGCAGCGCCTTATATGACGCATACTGCGCGATGGAGTTCGGGCCGGACGTGGCGTGGCTCTGATACGCCTCCATCGCGTGAATGATGTCTTCGGAAGCCGCGGCGTAGCCCATGCGCCAGCCGGTCATTGCAAACGTCTTGGAAAGGCCGTTGATGACAATCGTCTGCTTGTGCGCCTCCGGGCCGAACGAAGCGATGGACACATGCTGCTGCCCGTCGTAAATGAGCCGCTCGTAGATTTCGTCGGAGACGGCGTAAATCTCTTTCTCGACGATGAACGCCGCGAGCTTTTCGATCAGCTCCGGCGGGTAGACGCAGCCGGTTGGGTTGTTCGGGCTGTTGATGACGATCGCTTTCGTGCGCGGCGTGGTCAGCTTGTTGAGCAGCGCGAGCGAAGGCAGGAAGCCGTCTTCTTCCTTTGTTTTCACCATGATCGGCACGCCGCCCGCCATGCGGATGATTTCCGGATAGCTCACCCAGCAGGGCGTGGGCAGAAGCACCTCGTCACCCGGATTGAGAATGGCGACAAACGCATTGAGCAGCGCCTGCTTCGCGCCGTTGCAGGCGATAATTTCATTTCTATTATAATGAAGGCCGTTGTCGCGCTCGAGCTTTTCGCAAATCGCATTGCGAAGCTCCTTCGTGCCCGCGACGGGCGTATAGCGCGTCAGCCCAAGCTGCAGCGCTTCGCGCGCCGCATCGCAGATATATTCCGGCGTGGGAAAATCCGGCTCGCCCACGGCAAACCCGTAAACATGCTTTCCTTCCGCGCGAAGCTGCTTGGCGCGCGTGTTCACTGCCAGCGTAACAGAAGGAGTAATGCCCGTGCAGCGGCTGGACAGATAAAGCGACATAGTAAAACCCTCCTGATTTGCGAAAATATTTCAAATTTCTTAAAAAAAGCAATTTTGCATTCCGTGTAGTATTATACTACGCGATAGCGCTTTTTCCTGCCTCTTTTTTGAGAATTTTTGAAATTATTATTTTTCTTTCCTGCATTTTTGCAAAAAACCGGGGTTTCTCAAGCCTTTTTTCGCGCAAAATGCGCGCACAAAAACGTAAAAATCTTCGCGGAACAGAAGGAATTTTCGCGCCGGTATCGAAATTATCCCTTTATGACAAAGGCGGCTTACGCCGTCCATTGATGGAGGTGTTACGAGTGACATCAAAATTCCTGCGTATTCTTGCGGTTCTCCTGATCACTGCGTTGATGCTGAGCACGAGCGCGTTCGCCGCTCCCATGACATATAATCAGCTGACAGTGCCTGCCGCCTATACGACGGGCGCCTACGGCGTGAACGAAGTTCCCGAAGGCAAATCCCCCACGACCGGTCTCGATTTCGACGGCGAATACCGTCCCGTGCTGGTTCAGATCAGCAACTCCGACGGCGCGCGTCCGCATTGGAACATGTCCGAAGCCGACATCGTTTACGAGTCGCTTCTCTGGGGGCCGGGTCATACGCGCTACAGCCTCGTATTCAACGACAACCACCCCGAGTTTGTTGGCGCGGTGCGTTCCGCCCGTCTGCATCACTGCCAGCTTCGCGAAGAATGGGATTGCCCCTTCGTCTTCTTCGGCGGCCAGGATCTGAGCGGCACGAGCATCTACGACTTCTTCAAGGACAACAACGTCCCCACGTCCATGCGCATTGACGGCGTCAAGGGCAGCTCCGACGTGCTCAACCGCACCACCTACGACAACCGTGTCTCCCCGCACAACGCGGTCGTCAACCTCAAGGAGCTCGTCGAAAAGCGCTGGCCCACCAACGACGACGGCACGCCCTATGTGCCGACGAGCCACGCCTTCAAGTTCTCC
This sequence comes from uncultured Oscillospiraceae bacterium, assembly GCA_964553125.1. Classification (GTDB taxonomy): domain Bacteria; phylum Bacillota; class Clostridia; order Christensenellales; family Aristaeellaceae; genus Aphodomonas. Next base: position 3,163 of record CAZKJW010000142.1, on the reverse strand, counting down.
GACACGGATTACACCCGCGGCTACGACACTGCCGTGGAGATGTCCTTCTCCTACGCGGACGACTATGAGCCGAGCTACGTCTATGACGTGGACAGCGGCGTCTACAACCGCTACTACAACGGCCAGCAGATGTTCGACGGCTACACCGAGAAGCCCATCGTCGCCTCGAACGTCATCGTGCAGTACTGCGAAACCTACTTCTACGGCGGCATTTCTTCCCGCCCCGTGGTTGAGCTGACCGGCAGCGGCGTGTGCGACGTGTTTATCGGCGGCGAACACATCCGTGGTTCCTGGAGCCGCAAGGCGCTTGGCGACCGCACGATCTTCATGGACCTCAACGGCGAAGAAGTGACGCTCAAGCCCGGCAAGACCTTCGTTCAGATCATCGCCTCCTCCGACACCTTCACCTACACCGAAGGCACCGGCGCGGAGCACGAAGTGGACGTCGGCTACGAAGTCAAGGCCGTCGATTACGGCGAGGTTGACGCGAGCGAGCTGGACAACATGGCTTCCGGCGAATAATCCTTCTGCAACCCATGGGAGCGGCTCGACCGCTCCCATTTTTTGCATGCCGCTTCTCTGCAAGATTTCTCTGGAAAAAACGTTATATCTTTGTAAAACCAAAGCGAGGTGAGACACGGCATGAAAAAGCGAACCCGGATTGCTGCGCTGCTTGCGCTTGCGGCGCTGCTGCTGCCTGCGCTGTGCGCGGCGCGAACCCTCTCCTATGGCAGCACCGGCGAGGACGTGACGGCGCTTCAGGAGCGCCTGACGGAGCTGGGCTACTACACCTTCCGCATCACCGGCAACTATCAGGAGCGCACGCAAAAGGCGGTTTCAAATTTTCAGGCCGCAAGCGGCCTCCCCGTCACCGGCAAAGCCGACGACGCATTGCAGGCGCTCATCCATTCCGACGACGCGCCGCCCAAGCCCACCCCAACCCCTGCGCCAACGCTGAGCCTGCGCGAGCCATATCCCGGAAAGGCGCTGCAATACGAATCCTCCGGCAAGAACGTGCGGCGCATTCAGACGCGGCTCAAGGAGCTGGGCTATTACCAGATCGAGGTCAGCGGCAGCTTCCTCAAGAACACGCGCAGCGCCGTGCTGGCATTCCAGCGGCAGAACGGTCTTACCGCCGACGGAATCGTCGGAGAGGCCACGTGGAACGCGCTCTTCTTCGACGAGACGGCCGTTGACGCTTCCGCCACGCCGAAGCCCACGCCTTCCCCCACGCCCGTTCCTTACCGCATCGGCGTGGACGTCACCAATCAGGTGACGACCGTATACGGCCTCGACAGCGCGGGCGAGTACACCGAAATCGTTCGGCAGATGCTCTGCACCACCGGCAGTGAGAAATACCCCACGCCGCTTGGCGTCTTCACGCTCAACGGCAAAACCGCACGCTGGTGCTACTTTGACAAATGGGACACGCACGCGCAATACTGGACGCGCATCACTTCGTCCATCGCGTTTCATTCGGTCATCTACTCCGAGCCGGACGAGCTTGCGCTGGCCGTCAGTACCTATCGCAGCCTTGGCAAGCGCAGGTCGCACGGCTGCATCCGCCTGCTTGTAGATGACGCGCGCTGGATTTACCGCAACTGCGGCGCAGGCACCGAAGTGGAAATCTACGAAGGCGCAAGCGATCCCGAGCTTCCGCAGTCGCTCAAGCCCGCGCCGCTCGACACGTCCGTCATGCTGCCGCAATCAACGCCGCAGCCCACGCAGCCGCCCGCCTACGCCGACGACGCGCAGCCGCCTCTGCCCTTCCGAACGCTTTCCAAGGGCGACGAAAGCGAAGCCGTCTACTGGCTGCAATGCCGGCTTGCCGCGCTCGGCTACTATCACGGCACGATCACCGGCGGCTACTATGGCGGCACGGTCGAAGCCGTTAAGGCGTATCAGCGCGACAACGGTCTGTCCGTGGACGGCAAGGCCGGCAAGGAAACGCTCTCGCACCTGTATGCAGACGTGCTTGCGACGCCCACCCCCGTCCCGTCGCCCTCCGTCGCGCCCACAGCCGCGCCGGTTGCTTCGCCGTCGCCCACCCCTACGGCGAAGCCGTCCGAATCCCCTCAAAACCCATAACGGAGGCCCTCATGGAAAACGCACAGAAGCTGATTTCCCTCATCGTTCCCTGCTACAACGAGCAAGACGCGCTGCCGCTGTTTTATCAGGCCGCTTCGCGGCAGATGGACGCGCTTGCGTCGTATCGCTTTGAACTGATCTTCGTTGACGACGGTTCGCACGACGACACGCTCGCGCTGCTCAAAGCTTATGCAGAAAAAGATGCGCGCGTGCGCTATCTTTCCTTCTCCCGCAATTTCGGCAAGGAGAGCGCGATGTACGCTGGGCTTGTCAATGCTTCGGGCGACTATGTTGCCTTTCTCGATGCTGACCTGCAGGATCCGCCGTCGCTTCTGCCGCAGATGCTCGACGCGCTCGAAAACGAAGGCTACGACGCCGCAGCCGCCCGCCGCGTGTCCCGCACGGGCGAAGGGCGCGTGCGCTCGTTTTTCTCGCGCAGCTTTTACGGCGTAATGTCGCGCATCACGCGGATGGATATGGTCGAGGGCGCCCGCGATTTCCGTCTGATGACGCGCCGCTATGTGGACGCGCTGCTCTCTCTGAGCGAGCGCTGCCGGTTTACGAAGGGCATGTTCAGCTGGGTCGGCTTCAAAACGAAATGGATCGGTTATGAAAATGTGGAGCGCGCCGCCGGCGAGACGAAATGGAGCATGATGCAGCTTTTCAAATACGCAATGGAGGGCATCTTTGCCTTCTCCGTCGCCCCGCTGATGCTCGCCTCCTATTTCGGCATCGCCTTCTGCGTGCTTGCGCTGCTGGCGTTCCTGTTTGTGTTTGTCCGCGCGCTTGTGTGCGGCGATCCGGTGGCGGGCTGGCCGTCGCTGGTGTGCATCATTCTCTTCCTCAGCGGCGTTCAGCTTTTCTGCGTCGGCATGATGGGTCAATATCTTTCCCGCGTTTACGCGGAAACCAAGCGCCGCCCGTTATTCATCTGCCGCGAGGCGAATATTTCTGAAGAGAAATTTATCAAAATGGGTTGACAAAACCGCGGAACGGTCATATAATAATGCTCGTTCCGATACGCGCCATTAGCTCAGTTGGTAGAGCACCTGACTCTTAATCAGGGTGTCCCGGG
>CAZKJW010000141.1:0-5361 GCA_964553125.1 uncultured Oscillospiraceae bacterium | reverse complement strand
CGCCGTGTACGCCGCCGTCGATCACGCGATCAACCTGCCGGCGCAGCTCCTGCTCGTTGATGCTCTCATCCTCATGCATCGGCGTGAGGATCGGCGGGATAATCCCGCGGATTTCCGCTGCCATTTACAGCACCTCCTGATAAATCTTTCTGGCGTCCTGCGCCGTGATTTCACGCATGTTGTTCACCAGCAGCCGCGTCACCTGCATTCCGGCTTCGACCAGCGCGTCGAGATCGTCCGGCCCGACGCCGTAGGGGCGAAGGCTCGGCTCAATGCCGACCCTGCGGACAATTTCGTCCATCCGCGAAAGCACCCATGCGGATTTTTCTTCCTGCGTTTTTATTTCTCCGCCCGGCCGCACGGCGTCGTAAGCCAGCGCAAAGCGTTCGCGGCACGCGGGCTCGTTGAAGCGCATGACGGGCATGAGCAGAATGGCGTTGGAAATGCCGTGCGCGATGTGGTAGCGCCCTCCGAGCGGATAGCTCAGCGCGTGTACGCCCGTCGTGCCCGCCGCCGCAATGGCCACGCCCGCAAGGAAGGACGCGAGCAGCATGTTGGCTTTCGCCTGCATATCGCACTGCGTGTCGTCGCACGCGCGCTCGATATTCGCCTCGATCAGCTGGAACGCGCGCAGCGCGTATACGTCGCTGAGCGGCGTCGCTTTTTTGGAGGTGAAGCATTCGATAGCGTGCGCCAGCGCGTCCACGCCGGTTGAAGCGGCGATGCGGCGCGGCAGACGGCGCAGCATTTCCGCATCCAGCACAACCGCGTCGGCGATCATATCAAAGTTGACAATGCCGACCTTCAGCGCCTTTTCCGGCACCGTCACGATTGCGTTGGGCGTCGCTTCCGCGCCGGTTCCCGCCGTCGTGGGAATCATCACCGTGCGCACGCACTTGCGCGCCCGCGCCGGATTTTCCAGCAAGTCAAAAATCGTGTATTCGTCCGTGTCCAGCACGCTTGCGAGCTTGGCCACGTCCATCACGCTGCCGCCGCCCACGGCGACGATCACTTCCGCGCGAATGGCGCGGAAGGCTGCAATCGCTTCCGCCGCCTGATAAACGGTCGGCTCTGCGGGCAGATTGTCAATGATCTCATACGTCGCGCCCGCTTCTTCAAGCGCCGCCAACGGCCGCGCCAGAAGTCCTGCGTTCTTCACGCCCGCATCGGTAAAGACCGCGGCGCGCTTTGCGCCGTTCAGCGTCTGCGCAAGATTTTCCATTGCTTTTTCGCCAGCGTACACCGCGCCGGGCATCCGCAGCGAGTAAAAATCAGCCATGTTTCAAATCCCCCTCTCCGCAAGTTCCGAAGCGATATCGGAAAGCAGCGTCTCCTCGCCGAACCCGCCTGCCTTGGAAATCACCGGCACGCGCTCCGCGCCGCAGAGACATTCGGAAAAAACCACGCCCGGCCGCATCTCGCACACAGGGCGAATGCTCTGACAATGCAGCGCCTCCAGCGCCGCGAGCAGCGTGTCGCCGCCCGTTGCAAGAATTGTCGCGCGCAGACCGCTTCGCCACAGCCGCGCCGTCAGCGCGCCCAGCGTCCGCGAAATGGTCTCGCGCTGCGATGCGACAGGCGCGCCGGCGCCGCTGAAAACATCAACGATCGCCGGCGTACCCGCGCGGCAAGCGTCGAGGATAGAGGTCACGAGAGAATCCGGCAGGTTCGCGGCGTCCACGCGCTGCTCGGGCGTAAGCGTGAAACGAAGGAAGCCATGCTTTTGTGCGCAGCGAAGCTGCTTTTCTGTCACGGGGTTTATGCTGCCGCACACGGTCAGCAGCGTCCGGTACGGCGTAAAATCCTTCGCCGGCTCGCCCCTGAGACCGATCACCTGCCCCACCGCGCCCGCAAGCCCGGCGCACCCGGCCATCAGGCGCAGGCCGCCGTGTTCGTTGGCGCTTTGCGCCGCCTGCAAAAGCGAGTCATCCGTATCCGCGTCATAAACGCAGATGCAGCGCCTCGGCAAATCGGACGGCGCTTCCCCGGCGCGAATCACGCGGCAAGCCGCGTCCGACTGCCGGGCAATCACCGCGGGAACGCTCGATTCCGTAACCGGCTCAAAGGGATCGCTGCGAAAATCCGTCTCATGGATGGGCACGCCATGCAGCATCTGCACGCCGTTTTGCGTCGTGCGCCCCAGCGCGGGGAATGCGGGAAAAAAATCCAGCCTGTCCGCCCCGGCCGCGTCCAGCATCGCCGTCAGCTCCGCCCCGACGTTTCCGCGCAGCACGGAGTCCGTCTTTTTGTAAAGGAACGGGATGCCGGCGTCCAGCGCCTGCCGCACAGCGAACGAAACGGCATGCGCCGCTTCCTGCGCGCTCATATGGCGCGTGGGAAGATTCAGCACCAGCACCGTGCATGTTTCCGCAACGTAGCGAATCGACTCGGCCGCGTCCGAAATCACGCAGGTGGAAATGTGCCTGGAAACAAACTGTATCGCCGTATCCAGCGCTCCCGTCAGATCGTCTGCCAGAACGAACAGCTTGCACATGCGCATTTCCTTTCCGGCGCTTCGCGCGCCCTGTATGTTGGATTCAGTATAAAAAAGAAGAACAAATTGTGCAACTCGAAACGAACTTTAAACCGTTTAATTATGGAACATTTCCGTGATTTTGCAAAATTTTTTACGGTCTTCCAGCGTATATTCATTCTGAATTTGCGATACTGTTCATTTTTGAAACACCCAAGGCGCTCATTCCCGATTGCGCCCCGCAGGATGGCGCATCCGCACCGACATTTTCGCCGGAATCATTGTCGTTGCAAATCGAAAGCCCGGCAGCAGAGCAAACCAGTGGCGGCGCGCTATCGGTTCCTGTTTGCAACGATTCAGCTCTTTGTCGGCGTGTGCTTGCGCATTCTATCGATTTCTTATATAATAAATTCACCATTCACACAAAGAAACGTTCATTTCCGAAACAGGAGGGAGCTCCTTTGCGAAAGACCAGAATCTTAGCCATCGCGCCTTACGAGGGCCTCCGCGAAGTGCTGACGAACGAAGCCGAAGCGTTTTCCGATCAGATTGAGGTGACGGCCTATCTGGGCGACCTGTCCGCCGGGCTGGATGTAGCGCACTCGCTCAGCGGCGCCGGCTATGACGTCATCCTCTCCCGCGGCGGCACGGCAGAACTTCTGGAGAAAAACCTTTCTCTGCCGGTCGTGGACGTGGTGCCTTCCGTGCTGGACGCATTGCGTTTTGTCCGGCTGGCGCGCAACACGCCCTGCCGTCACGCCATCGTGGCGTTTCCCGCCATTGCGGATATCGCCGGAAAGCTGTTTGATCTGCTTCAGCAGAAGGAGGTCATCTGCACCATTCACAACGAGCTGGAAGCTGAAACCGTCATCGGGCAGCTCAAGGCAGAGGGCTATTCGCTGGTGCTGGGCGACGCCATCGCCGTCACAACCGCGCAGCGGTTCAATCTCAACGCCATTCTCATCGCCTCCGGCGCGGAAAGCGTACACGCCGCGTTCACGGAAGCCATCCGGCTTCGCCAGCTGACGGAGCGCATGGAAAGCGACAATCTGCTGTTCCGCTCCATCCTCGATGCAAGCGCGCTGAACGTCATTGTTTTCAATGCAAAGCAGGAGTTCGTCTGGTCCAACCTCTCGGCGGATCAAATGGACTACCCGCGCGTGTTCCGTACCATCAGCTCGTGTGTGCCCGCCGTGCTGGAGCAGGGCGAGATCCGCCTTGTCCGCAAATCAAAGGGCTTCATGTGGGATATCAGCGGCCGGCGCGCATCGCAGCCGACGGGCGATCTGGCCGTTTTTTATGTGGAGAAGCGGCTTTCTCCCCCGCAGCAGAAAAACGGCGTTGTAGAGTTCTATCACATGCTGTCCGAAAACGCGCCGCCCGCCGAGGAAAGCCCGATCGACACACTTGGCACAATGCAGCAGCCGCGCCGCGCCGCAGAAAAGCTGGCGGGAACGCTCTCCCCCGTGCTCGTAACAGGCGAACGCGGCACGCCAGTGGACGACATTCTTCGCGTGCTTTGCCAATACGGCCCATGGAAAATGCACACGCTGATGACCGTCGACTGCGCGCTGATCGACGAAAAATCGTTCGAGTGGCTGCTTGAATGCGAGGACTCGCTGCTTTGCACCAACAAGCTGAACATCTGCATGAAAAATCTGGACGCGCTCTCCGAACCGATGACGCGCCGTTTCGCTGACTTTGCGCATTCCACGGCGCTGCACAAGCGCAATCACGTGCTTTATAGCGCGCAGGGCGCGCTCGGAGAAGCCGCCGCCGCGTTTCTCGATGCGGAAAACTGCGCCGTGCTTCGCCTCCCCACGCTGCGCGAGAGGCGCGAGGACATTTCCGGGCTGGCGAGCCTGTATCTTGGCGCGCTGAACACGGAGCTGGGGCGACAGGCCATCGGCTTCTCGCCCGAAGCGCTGCGTCTGCTGGAAGGTTTCGCATGGCCGGGCAACCAGAGCCAGCTGCGGCGTGTGATTCGTCAGGCGCTGCTCTCCTGCGAAGACGAGATTCTTTCTGAGCAAGCCGTCGCGGCGGCGCTTCACGGCGCGCCGGAAGAAGCGGCCGTCTCCATGGAAACGCCGTGGCTGGAAGGCACGCTGGATGAAATCACGCGCCGCGCCGTTCAGTCCGTCCTTGCGCAGGAGGGCATGAACAAAAGCCGCGCCGCCGAGCGGCTGGGTATCAGCCGCACGACGTTGTGGCGGATGCTGCGATGAAGCAAGAAAAAAGGGGCGCTTTTCGCGCCCCTGCAGGGTGTCGAAAAAGTGGCAAAGCCACTTTTTCGAGGAAAGCTGATGAATGTTTTCCTCCGCAAAACTGCATTTTGCTACGGAAAACGCCCCGCCCGACCGGCAAAGCCAGTCAATACGATTAGAGTCTTGCAGACGGCGAATTGCTTCTGCCGTAGGCACGACTTTTCTCTTTTATTGATACGATTTGTATTTCGTTTCGTCTGTCGGCTTTTCCCTTCTCGGAGGGAGTTTCGTCCAAATCAGCTGCCTGCCCGTATTCTCCGCTTCTTTTACAGCCCATCCGTATTCGATGCGGCGTTCCGCGCTTCTTCCAGAATCACCGCATCGTAGGCATGTGCGATACCATTGTGCCTTCCGCTCCATGCCACAGATTCTCTCAAAAAAAGAGAACCCACCCTCTCGGATGAGTTCTCAGGAAATTCAGTGATTCTTTGCCTTCTTACTTGCCGAAGTACCGCTTGAGCAGGCCGTCGAAGCCTCTGCCGTGACGGGCTTCGTCGCTTGCGCCATCCAAGCCCTTGGGCAATGTGTTCTTCGCCTCCGATGGAGGCTAAGAACACAAAAGCCCTGCGGTCTTGGGAGTTCATGCACAGTGTCACAGAGGATTGCCGACTGAAATTCAGACAT
>CAZKJW010000140.1:0-5379 GCA_964553125.1 uncultured Oscillospiraceae bacterium | reverse complement strand
TGGTTTTTGCGCGCGGAAAAAATTCAGCTACGCCATAAATAAAAAAGAAGTCTGCACTATGAGGTCGTCTATCGCCCAGTGTATCGATACAATTCTTGCGAGCGGTAACGGACGCAATTTCGCGTCGTGCGCCGGGAAAGCTGAATGCGCCGCATGAAAAGGGGAGCGCAACGGAGTTATCTGCTGGCGCAAATTCTTGTGGAGGGATGGACACAATTTCGCGTTGTGTGTGGCAGAGACAGATGCGCCGCATGAAAAGAGGTTGCACGATGGAGTTATCTGTTAGCGCAATTTTTTTCGGGAGGGGCGGATGTGGGCGCGCAATTCACAGCGGAAACAGAATGCGTTGTATGAAAAGGGGACGCAACGGGGGCATATGTTGCTACAATTCCGCGTTGTGCGCAGCGGAAAGCTGGATGCGCTGCATAAAAAGGGGCGCGGCGCAATGGAGCCATCCGTTAGCACAATTCTTGCGAGCAGCAACGCCCCCATTTCCGCGCCCTGCGCGGAAAAAGCCAACCTCGCCGCAAAAAAAGAAAGCCGCATTTCAGCGGCTCCCGATTGGATTTGTATCGGCGGGATCTATCGCGTTTTTCGATACGAAAAGACCGCCTTTTGGCGGCCTTTTTGCTTTTCGTTTCGCGCGGATCAATCGTCCTTGAGCACGTCCGTTTCCGTTTCAATCGGCTCGACCACATCGCCGCTGGGGCCGCTGTCCTCGGTGAAGCTCACCTCGGCCTGCCGCACGCGCGTGAGACGAAGCACCTTGCCCGTCGCGTCCTCGCGGATGGTGATGCTGTTCTTGCCGCCGTTGACGAAGCTGAGCGTGCGCGCCAGATCGTCGGCGCTTGCGCCGGTTTCAATGCCGTAGGTTCCGGGCATGTTGAAATATTGCTCCACGCCCGCAAGACGGCACGTGCCGTTGAGATAGAACGCATACTGCACGCCGCTGGCGGTTTTCCACGTGCCGAGAATCTTGTAGACGTTTTTGTTCAGCAGCGTGTCGGCGTTTTTGAAGCCCTCGCATTTCATAAGATAGGAGTACGCTTCCAGCGCGCGATCTTCGTCGATGAGCTGGCGCGCGATTTTGAGGTTCGCGTCCAGATAGAGGGTCTTCGTGTCGGAGTAGGAGCGCGGCATGTCGTCCATGTTGATGTCGTCCAGCGCGGTCAGCACGCCCGCGTAGTTGCCGGCGGCGTAAGCGTCGGATGCCTGCTGGGCGCGCTCTGCCAGCCAGAGGTCATAGCAGGCGTTGCGCTGCGCCTTCGCGTCGCTGTAAGTGGAAATCTGATCGAACAGCGCGCTTGCTTCCTGATACTTGCCCTCGTCCATGAGCGCCTGCGCGTGTTCGTAGACGCAGGTATTGGCGCGCGTGGGCGCGTCCTCATACTTGCCTGCGAGCTTGAATTTCTCCGCGGCTTCCAGCAGGGAGTCCGCCTCGTAAAGCTCCTCGCCCAGCGCGTAGACGACTTCCTTCGCCTTCGTTTTGGCGGGCTCGTAGTCTTCAATGGCGGTCAGCGCGTCGTAAGCCGCCTGCAGCTTGCCTTCTTTCACGCTGACAAGCGCCAGCTCGTATGCGCATTCCTTCACGCGCGTGCGCGCGTTGTCGTACTTGCCCAGCGCTTCAAAGCGCTCCGCAGCGACGGCGTATTCACCCTCGTCGAAGGCCTGCTGCGCGTAGGCGTAGCGCGCGGCGTTTGCGCGGTCGGACGCGTCGGAGTAGGCGCCGAGCTCGTCGAAGGCCGACGCCGCTTCGGTCAGCTTGCCGGCGGTTTCCAGCTGCTCGGCGCGCTTGTATTTCGTCTGCCGCAGCTGCTTGGTCACGTCGTCGTAATCGGGAATGGTTTCAAAAAGCGCGATGGCCTTGTCGTATTCCCCGGCCTGCGCGAGCGCGGCGGCGCTGCTGTAAACGCACTGCACATACAGCTCGTCCGCGTCCTTGTAGCCGGCAATGGACTTGAACATCTCCGCGGCGCTGTCAAAATCCTCGGCCGCCATGGTCTGCTTGGCCGGGAGGTAGGTGCATTCCTTGACCTGATCGGCCGCGTCCTCAAAGTCGAGCACGGTTTCGTACAGGCCGCGCGCGATTTCGTAGGAGCCGGAGTCCCGCGCGGTGTTCGCCGCGAGATAGATGCTGCGCTTCATCTGCTCGTCCGCGTCCTCATAGCCGCCGAGCATCATGAACCGCTGCGCCGCGTAGTCGTAATCGCCGGCGAGCTGCGCGTTGAGCGCGCTCTGGTAAATGCATTGCAGCCGCAGCTCGTCCGCGTCGCTGTAACCGCTCACCTTGGCGAACATGTCGATGGCTTCGTCATATTTGCCCTGCGTCATCAGCGCCTTGGCGGGACGGTAGACGCATTCGCGCTTGAGCGCGGCGGAGTCCTTATAGGCGCCCAGCGCCGCAAATTTTTCCGCGGCGGATTCGTAGTCGCCGTTTTCCATTTCGCCCTTGGCGATCTGGTAGCGCGCGGCGCGCGCCCGCTCGGCGGAGTCCTGATAGTCGCCCAGCTCGTCAAAGATGGCGATTGCGCCTTCGTAATCCTTTTCATCCGCGAGCAGGCAGGCCTTGCGGTAGGTCGCGTCGGTCAGCGCGTCCTGCGCGCCGGGGTAATCGCCCAGCGTGCGCAGCGTTTTCATGGCCGTTTCGAGGCTGGAGGCGGTGTTCTTCTGGATTTGGTCCAGCGCCTCCTGCAGGTCGCATTCCTCAAGCCACGTTTCCGATTCGCGGTAGCCTTCCAGCGCCTCGAACTGGACGCGCGCCTGCGTGTAATCGCCCTGCTGCAGCGTGGTCACCGCCGTCTGATATTTCAGCTCCGGCAGGCCGAACGCCACGAACAGATACGCCGCCGAGCCGAGCACGAGCAGCACGCACAGCACGGCCGTGCGCACGCGGCGCGCCCGTTTTTTCTTTTTGGCGGTTGTCTGGCGCATGAATTCCATGCGAGAGGCTTCCTCGCGCGCCTGACGCGCGCGTTCTTCCAGCTCCTGCTCCCGCGCGTCGATGACCTGTTGAACGGCTTCGGGCGAGTATTTTTCAAAGACCTCGATCTGCTGGCGGCCGCAGCGGATGCAGCCTTCGGCGTCGAGCGCGTTGACGCGCCCGCACACGCAGACCCACGCCTGACGCTGCAAGCTCGGATAGCCCACCGCGTCCTGCCCGGCGACGAAGCGCAGATGCTCCAGCCGGCGGTTGGGCGGCAGCTCGTTGGGCGTGTATTCGATCAGCTTCGCCTGCTGCGCGCGCCGCCACTCCTCGCCGGACTCAAACCAGACTTTCTCGATGATCAGCTCGACGGAATCGACGTTCGTTTCCTCCAAAGCGATCTCCACGGTGAATTTTTCGCGCGCCGCAGCGCCGAGCGCCATGGGGCGTTCGGTTTTGCGGGCGATTGCAGCGCCCTGCGCGTCGAAGCACGTCAATTCTATTTGAATAGAAGAAATTGCCTTGTCTCCAAGGTTAAAAAATGTGAAAGAACAGGCCGGCCTGTCCTCCGCCGGCAGCGTATATTCCCAAAGCTCGATCGGGCATGAAAGATCTACTTTCATCAACCGCACCTCCGCACCCGCATATAAGGATACAATACCCCAACTATCATCATATCCGCTTATGCGGGAATTGTCAAGGCACGGAAGCGCTGCCAGTTTCTTCCGCTTTGCAGATTGCGGCGCGTGTGGTATACTATGGCGGAAGAAATCTATAAAAATGTGAGGGATTATGCGAAAGACTGCTGCGACACTGCTTGCATTGCTTCTTGTTTTTTCGGCGCTTGGCGCCTCGGCGGGGAAGGAGCTTCCGCCGGTGTATACATGGGACGACGTGCGCGCGCAAATCGATCAGGGCGCGGCGACGGTGCAGATTCCCAACGACATGACCGTGCCCGCGGGCGAGACCATCGGGGCGGACGGCACGTTGACCATCGAGGGCGGCGGCTGCACGCTTTCGGGCGGGCTGACGGTTTCCGGCGGCGTCGTGATTTTCAAGGATACCGCGCTGACGGGCGCGAACGGTATCGATTCCGACGACGGCTGCGCGGCGCTGACGGTGCTTGAGGGCGCGGCTGTGGTGCTTTCGGGGCGCAGCAGCGCCATTGGCGGCCGTGCGGGTCAGTTCGGCGCAAAAGGTGGCGACGGCGTTGTGCTGGAGGGCGAAGGCAGCGGGCTGATCCTTCGCGGAACGGCATACGCTTCCGGCGGCGTGGGGCGCGAGCAGGGCGGCCACGGCGTGTGGGTGAAGGGCTGCGGCGCGAGCGTGATTCTGACGGACAACGCTTCGGCCATTGGCAGCGCGAGCATGCACACGGGCGGCAGCGGCCTGTACGCGCCGGCGTGCGCGACGATTACGCTTTCCGGCATGGCGCAGCTGGCCGGCGGCAACGGCACGAACGACAGCGGCAGCGGGCTGACGGGCGTTCCCTGCGAGGCGTGCGAAAAGACGGCGCAGATCGCCATAAAGGATACGGCTGTGCTCGTGGGCGGAATCGGCTACGACGGCGGAGCCGGGCTGAACGTGGAGCGCGCGGAAGCGGGCGACACGGCCGATGTGACGCTTTCGGACGGCTGCATGTTCTTCGGCGGCTCCGGCGTGAACGGCGGCGCGGCAATCCGCGCGGTGAACAGCGCCATTGCCGTGGAGGGCGTGCCGCAGTGCTACGGCGGCGGATACAGCGGGGACGCGCGCGCGGTGGTGCAGTTTTACGGCTGCGCGCTGACGGGCGAGAGCAGCATCACGCAGATTGACGGCGCAAAGATTGCCGCCGACCCGACGCAGTCCGTGGCGGAGTACGTTCATGTCACTTTGCAGCAGGTGGACGAAGCCGCGCGGTTCCGTCCCGTGGAAACCGCGCTCAGCGCGGATGAAATGACCACCTCGCTCGACGGCCTGAAGGTTGAAAAGAACGCCGTGACGCAGGTGTATCTCAACGGAAGCAACTACAAAACGACGCTCTGGAATGCAACCTATGAAAAGAAGCTCTCCTTCAAGGAGCGGCTCATGCAGGCGGAGGACGGCGTGCGGCTGGTGCTGATTGCGCAGGAATCGCCGGAGTATCTGACGTTTGAATCCACGCCCGCGGCGCTGAAGAAATACGCCTCGCTGGGCGTTACGGAGCTTGCGCTGACGATGATTGAGCCTGTCTACTACGAGCACGTGCTTTCGCTGGAAGGGCTTCTGGAGGCCATGGAGGCCTACGGCATGGACGAGATTGGCCGCGTGATGATCGGCACGGCCGACGATTGCGTGATCTTCCGCACGGCGAAGGGAAACGTGTGGGATTATCAGGAGACGCTGCTGCCGGAGCTTCTCAGGGAAGTTAACTGAGGCGCATGGCCGTTCCTCCGTGTAAGGAAAGTTTCCGGTCGAGCCGGAAACGCCCCGCCCGC
>CAZKJW010000139.1:0-5382 GCA_964553125.1 uncultured Oscillospiraceae bacterium | reverse complement strand
AAGCCGCCCTCCGGATGCTCAAAATCTCCGGGAGGTGTCGGAGGGCTCGCAGGCCTGACAGTGACGTAGCGCAAATTTTCCCGCAAAAGCGGCCGCTCCGCTTTTGCGGCGCGCAGCAGGGCGGCAAGCCGCCCTCATAAAAGCCGTCCTTTACTCGCCGCTTTTCTGCGCCTTGGGAATGTCGTCCTCCGTCAACGCCATAAGCGCGTCCTTGGTGATTTCCTCCGGCGGCAGCTTCGCCAGCCGGTTCGCCTGATTGGCCGCCGTTTCTTCAAAGAGGTTGCGCACGCCGCGCGCGTTGCCGAAGCCGAGCGGATCCTCCATCACGCGCGCCGCAATCACGCCGCCAAGCATGGCGCGCGCCTCAGGCGAAATGGTGTAGCCGCTCTTGCCGCAGCGCATGTCGAAAATGCCGAGCATCTCCTCGATGGAGTAATCCGGAAAATCCCAGAAGCGGTTGAACCGGCTTTCCAGCCCCGGATTGGAATGCACGAACGTTTCCATCTCGTCCACGTAGCCGGCCACAATCACAACCAGCCGATCGCGGTTGTCCTCCATCATTTTCAGCAGCGTTTCCACGGCTTCCTGTCCGAAGTCGTTCTCGCCGCGGTTCGTCAGCGCGTAGGCCTCGTCGATGAACAGCACGCCGTCGAGCGCCGAGCGGATCACCTCCGCCGTCTTGATCGCCGTCTGGCCGACATAGCCCGCGACCAGCCCGCCGCGATCCACTTCGACGAGATGCCCCTTCTTCAGAATGCCGAGGCTTTTGTAGATGCGCGCCATCAGCCGGGCGATCATCGTTTTGCCCGTGCCGGGGTTTCCGGAAAACACCATGTGCAGCGACATGTCCGCCTGCGGCAGCCCGTTTTCCTTGCGCAGCTGGTTGACGCGGATCCAGTTGATCAGCCCGTCCACCTGCTCCTTGACCGTGTCAAGGCCGATATAGCCTTCCAGCTCTTTTTTCAGGTCTTCGATTTTCTCGGGCGGCTCTTCCGTTTCGGTCTTTTCGGGCTCGCTCTTTTCTTGCGCGCGCGGCGCGCTTTTTTCCTGTCGCTCAGCCTTGTCGGGCTTGCGCGGCTTTGCAAAGGGCGAATTCGCGCCCCAGAAATCCTCATAAACGCCGCGCAGGCTGCTGCTTGAGCGCGTGATGCCCTTGATCACTTCTTCCTGCAGCTTCAGCACTTCTTCGAGCCTGTCGTCCATCGCTCTGCTCCTTTTATCGTTCGATCATCGCCCGCGCATGTGCGCGCGCCGTTTCGCCGCCGCCGAGCATCTGCGCCACGGCTTCCACACGGCCCTCCAGATCCAGCTCGCGCGCCGCCGTGTGCGTTCGTCCGTCGCGGACAGATTTCTCCACCCAGAACTGCGTTCCGGCCGCCGCCGCAATCTGCGGCAGATGCGTCACGCACAGCACCTGCCTCTTTGCGCCGACCTCGCGCAGCTTTTCGGCAATCGCCACGCCCGTCGCGCCGCCCACGCCCGTGTCGATTTCGTCAAACACAAGCGTCGGCACGCCGTCGTTTTCCGCCTCGACGCACTTGAGCGCCAACATCACGCGCGAAAGCTCGCCGCCCGACGCCGCCTTCTGCAGCGGCCGCGGCGGTTCTCCGCGGTTGGCGGAAAGCCGGAACTCCACTGCGTCCAGCCCGTCCGCGGAGGGCGGCGCATCCTGTGCAAACGCAATTTCAAACACGGCGGATTTCATTTCAAGCGCCGTCAGCTGCTGCGCCACGCGCGTTTCGCATTCCTTCGCCAATGCGCGGCGCGCTTTTGAAAGCGCCTCCGCTTCCTTCATGAACGCAGCCTTCGCCGCCTTCTCCTGTTTTTTGAGCGCTTCGCGCTTTTCTTCGCTGTCGGCGCTGCTCTCCAGCTCCTCGCGCACGCGCTCGCGGTAGGCGATCATCTCCGCCGTGGTCGCGCCGTATTTGCGGCGCAGCCGCCCCAGCAGATCAAGCCGCTCCTCCACCGCTTCCAGCCCGCGCGGATCGACGCCGCATTCCTCGCGCAGATCGTCCAGATCGCCGCACACGCCCTCCGCGGCGTACATCGCGTCGTTGAGCTGTTCGCCGAGCGCCTCAAAGCGCGCGTCGAATTTCGCCAGCCCCGAAAGCGCCTTGGCCGCCCGCTGCAGCGCGTCCAGCGCGCCGGGGGCTTCCCCGCTTTCATCGCCCGAAAGCGCGGCGTAGGCTTCCTCCAGCCCCATGCGGATTTTTTCCGCGTTGCGCATCAGCGTGCGCTTGCGGGTCAATTCGTCCTCCTCGCCGGCGCTCAGCTTCGCCGCCTCCAGTTCTTCCAGCTGGAAACGCAGCATGTCCTCCCGCCGCGCGCGTTCGCGTTCGTTCGTTTCGATTTCTTTGAGGCTGCGCGCGGCGGCGCTCCATTCGCCGTACAGTGCGCGCACATGCTCCACGGCCGCGCGATGCGGCGCATCGCCCAGCGCGTCGAGAAATTGCAGATGCTTTGCCGGATCGAGCAGGCTCTGGTGCGCGTGCTGGCCGTGCAGATCGAGCAGCGGCGCCATTACGGCGCGCAGCTGCGACACCGTCACCACCTCGCCCGCAACGCGGCACACGCTGCGCCCGCTCTGAAGAATTTCGCGGCACACGGGCAAAAGCCCGTCCTCAGTCTCCAGCCCCATTTCCGCAAGCGCGCTCTGAACGCGCGGCAGCGCGGAAATATCAAACAGCGCCTCGACCCTGCCGCGCTCCGCGCCGCCCGCGATCTTGTCGCGATCGGCCTTCCCGCCAAGCACAAAATCCAGCGAACCGACGATGATGCTCTTGCCCGCGCCGGTCTCGCCCGTGAGCACCGTCAGCCCCGGCGCGAAGGACAGCGTGAGCCTGTCAATCAGCGCGATGTCGCGGATGGAAAGCTGCAAAAGCACTTACTTCATCATTCCTTTGAATCGTTCGACCACTTCGGGCGCATCCTCGATCGTGCGCAGGATGACCAGAATGGTGTTGTCTCCGGCCAGCGTGCCGACGACTTCCTTCCAGCGCATCGTATCAACCATCTCCGCCGCGGCATGCGCGCCACCGGGCAGGGTTTTGATGACGATTTGGTTGCAGGCGTAATCGACGCTCTGCACGGTTTCCGCGAACACGCGGCGCAGCCGCTCGGTCAGTCCCTGCTCGCTGCGCTCGGCGACCGCATAGCGGTATACGCCGTCGTCGCCCATCACTTTGAAAAGGCGAAGCTCCTTGATGTCGCGCGATACGGTGGCCTGCGTGACGTCGAACCCGTATTTTCGCAGCGCCTCGGAAAGCGCCTCCTGTGTCTCGATCGCCTGATTCTCGATGATTTCCAGAATCATGCGATGCCGCTGCCGTTTCATTTTTTCTCCTCCTTTTGTTCGCTCAGGGATTGCCCATGCCGCCCCACAGCGATAGCTTGCCGCGAAGCGACTCAAAAAAACGATCCTCTTCAAACCGCACGAACGGCAGGCGCTCCTGCGCCCGCTCCACCCGCACGGAAGCATATTCCATCATTTTGCCGGGCGCGCCGTCCACGCTGACCATGACGGCGCCTTCGCCGCTGCGCGGCGCGATTTCCGCCTCCACCAGCGACTCGCCCGAAACGACCATCGGCCGCGCCGAAAACGTATGCGGGCACACCGGCGAAATCACGATGCACTCCATATTCGGCGTAACGACCGGCCCTCCGGCAGAGAGCGAATAGGCGGTCGACCCCGTCGGGCTTGCAATCACCAGCCCGTCGCCCGCAAACTCCGCCGCCGGCTGCCCGTCCACGCGCACGCGCGCGTTCAGCACGCTCTGGCAGATTCCGCGTGAAACGGCAACGTCGTTGAGCGCCAGCGTCGGCGCGTTCTCGCCGCACGTCACGCGCAGGAGCATTCTGGTTTCCAGCCGGTATTCTCCCTGTGCAAGCCTGCGCACGGCCTCCTCCGCCGCCTGCGGCGCGCACTCCGTGAGAAACCCCATATGCCCCAGATTAACGCCCAGCACGGGACGCACGCCGTCCTGCATCATGCCGAGCGCGCGCAGAATCGTCCCATCGCCGCCGAGGACGGCGATCACATCCGCGTCCGCCGTTTCGCCCTCGACCGGCTCGACGCCCGCGCGGCGGCACGCCTGCGCCATATGCAGCGCCAGCTCGGCAGCCTCCGGCTTTGCAGGGTGCAGAATCAGCCCCAGTTTTTGAATTTTCTTCGCCTTCTCCATCGTGTCCACTATACCATTTCATGCATGAAATTACAAGAAATTTTTCGGCGGATTCTTGGCGCGCCAGGCTCTCAAACCGCGCGGCGCGGGCTGCAAATTTGCGGGAATTGATGGCACTTCCAAACGTTGTCCACCTCACTGCGGACTTTTTCAGCGACATCCTGACGCAGGATCAGCCGTTCGTAATCCGCCCGCTGGAGACGCAGGAACCAAAGCTGACCAAGAATATCCGCGCCTATTTTCTCAAGGAAAACTCGCAGGACAGCATCATCCAGCAATATATCGGCTTCCTTCGGGAACAAATCTCCGTCCGGAGCCACCCAAAATGAAAAACGGGCGGCTTTGGGGCGAAGTGAGAACGGCGCGCCCGTTTATACAAAAAAAGCGCGGCTCAGCCGGGGTCTCCCCCGCGCGAAGCGCGCAATAAACCAAAGAATTTATTCCTGATACGCCTTCAGTTCCTCCAGAAACTCCTGATACTCCGCATCCGCCCAATAGAACGTAAGCTCCTTTTTCGTAAATGCCTCCGGCCGCTCACGCATGAAATTCTCTCCCACATCGTGACCAAATCGCCGCAGAACCGCCTGCGCGAACTCCCTGAAGAACATCCCAATGCCCGTGATGACGTTTCCGTCGCAAACGATCCCCTCATGCACAAAATTTTCTTTTTCAACGAACGGAAAAACGTCCGCCATCTGCATGAAGAAGCCCGCCGTAAACTTCCTGCCTTTCAGCGCGCCCGCTTTCGCAAGCAGCAGCGGCGCGGACGAAATCGCCGCAAAAACTACATCCGTTCCCACACCGCTTTTCAGAAACGCGATCAGCCGCTCATCATACAGCGCCGGCAACGGATTGATCGTCCCCGGCAGAATCACACACGCATAATCTGTGATCTTTGCCTCAGCAATGCTTTTCGTCGGCATCGCCTGCAGTCCTTTCTCGCTGCGATACGCCTTGCGCTCGCTCGCGAGGAAATCAATCGTTTCACCAAACCACAGCGCCAGTGCTGAAGTCAGGCAGGTAATTTCCTGCAAAGAAAAATCAGGATACAGCATCACCGCAAATCGACTCATTTCGTGCCTCCTTACAGCGCAGCGCGCTCAGTCCGGTTCAGTGTATTCAGCACCGGTACACGTTTCCACACATAAAAAAGCGAGTCTCAATCGAGACTCGCAATGGATTCCGGCGGCGACCTAATCTC
>CAZKJW010000138.1:0-5388 GCA_964553125.1 uncultured Oscillospiraceae bacterium | reverse complement strand
AGAGCACCTGACTCTTAATCAGGGTGTCCCGGGTTCGAGTCCCTGATGGCGCACTATATGAAACGCCGATATTGATACGCTTTGTGTCAAATCGGCGTTTACTTTTATATGGGTGCTGTGCCGGACACCCCCGCAATCCGCTTCAAAACCGCGCAAAAAAGGAGCCCTCCATTTTTACGGAAGGCTCCCCTTGTTTTTTCTCAGGAAAGATTCTGCTTTGCCACCAGATGGCCGCCGCCGTACATTTCGCGCAGCTTCGGCTTTTCGATTTTACCGGTCGGATTGCGCGGCACGTCCGCAAAAATAATCTTGCGCGGGCGCTTATAGCGCGGCAGCTGCATACAGAATTCGTCGATCTCCTCTTTCGTGCATTCGCAGCCCTGCTTGAGCTGGATAATCGCGGCGGAGATTTCGCCCAGCCGCGCGTCCGGAAGGCCGATCACGGCCACGTCTGCAATCGCAGGATGCGCGCTGAGGAAATCCTCGATCTGCACGGGATAGATGTTCTCGCCGCCCATGATGATTACGTCCTTCTTGCGATCGACGAGATAGATGAAGCCGTCCTCATCCTCCATCGCCATGTCGCCCGTGAAAAGCCAGCCGTCGCGCAGGACGGAAGCCGTCGCGGCCGGGTCGTTGTAATAGCAGCTCATCACGCCCGGGCCCTTCAGGCACAGTTCGCCCACCTCGCCGCGTTTGACCTGCCTGCCGGTTTCGTCGGCAATCATCGTCTGCCAGCCGTAGCCGGCTTTTCCGATTGCGCCAACCTTGTCGATGTTCTCCACGCCCAGATGCACCGCGCCCGGGCCGATCGACTCGCTCAGGCCGTAATTCGTGTCGTACTGGTGGTGCGGGAAGTACTCCATCCAGCGGCGGATCAGGCTGCGCGGCACCGGCTGCGCGCCGATGTGCATCAGCCGCCACTGCGAAAGCTGATACTCCTCCGGCTTCAAGTCGCCGCGTTCAATCGCGTTGAGAATATCCTGCGTCCACGGCACCAGCAGCCAGACGATCGTGCATTTCTCCTTGGAAACGGTTTCAAAGATATATTCCGGTTTCGTGCCCTTGAGAATGACGGCCCTGCCGCCCACAAGAAAACTGCCGAACCAGTGCATCTTCGCGCCCGTGTGATACAGCGGCGGGATGCACAGAAACACGTCGTCCTTCGTCTGGCCGTGATGCTTCTGCTCGACAATACAGGCGTGCATCAGGCTCCTGTGCTTATGCAGAATCGCCTTCGGGAAGCCCGTCGTGCCCGACGAAAAATAAATCGCCGCATCATCGTCGTCCGTCAGCTTCACATCAGGCGACGTGCTGGAGCAGTTAGCGGTCAGCTCCGTGTAATCGTCCGCAAAGGTCGGGCAGAGGCCGCTTCCGGCATAGAGAAGCAGCCGCCGCTCGCTGATTTTCTCGGCAATTTCCTCCACGCGGCCGATAAACTCCGAGCCGAACACCAGCACATCCACCTCGGCCAGCTTGAGACAGTATTCAATTTCAGCCGCCGTGTAGCGGAAGTTCAGCGGCACGACGACCGCGCCCGTCTTGAGCGCGCCGAAATAAAT
This sequence comes from uncultured Oscillospiraceae bacterium, assembly GCA_964553125.1. Taxonomy (GTDB): domain Bacteria; phylum Bacillota; class Clostridia; order Christensenellales; family Aristaeellaceae; genus Aphodomonas. The sequence continues at coordinate 3,826 of CAZKJW010000138.1, read as the reverse complement.
CGGCAGCCACTCCAGACAGTTCATCATCAGCACGGCGACCTTCTTGCCCTTGCCGACGCCCCTGTCAATGAGCAGGTTGGCGAACCGGTTCGCCTTCTCGTTAAAAACGTTCCACGAGATCTCGCGGCGATAATAGTTCGGCTGCGTAGACTCGATCAGTTCAAATTCCTTCCATGTCATGCGCCGCTTTTCGTGGTGCTCGGGGTTGATTTCAACCAGCGCAATATCGCTTCCAAAACGGCGGCAATTCTCCTCCAATACCTCGGTGATCGGCATCAGAAGACCCTCCATTCATATGCATTCTTTGCGATGATACCATAAACCCCGCGCGCTGTAAAGCCGGGAGCAAAGTATATTTCCGTTCTTTCCGACATACGCATTCTGCATGAAAGTCGAAAGCTGGAAGCCTGTTTTTTCGCGGCTGAAGGCCGCGCTGTCCGGGATGCTGCTCGCACTCCTAACGCTGCACCCGCAGCCGGCGATGCGGGCGGCGCGCGATTCCTGCCGTCTGTGGGCAACATCCGTGCTGCCCGCGCTGTTCCCCTATCTCACGCTGAGCCGGTTGCTTTTGCAGACGGCGGGCGGCGCGTTTTCGCTGCCCGTCGCCATGCTCGCCGGTTCTCCTGCGGGCGCACAGCTGATTGCGCTGACGGAACGCGGCAAAAGCGCGCAGCGCAAGGCGGCACTGTGCGCCACAGCCAGCCCGCTGTTCCTGCTCGGCACGCTCGGCGGCGGCTGGAAGATGCTCGCCGCGCATTGGCTGGGCGCGCTGGCCGCGTGCGCGTTTGCGTGCCTGTTCCCGGCGTCGCCGCGCAAAGAAACCCGCGCTGTTTCCGCCGGTGAAGCGCCGCTTGGCGAAATCATCGCCGACAGCGCGCTTTCCATGCTTTCCGTCTGCGGATGCATGGTGTTCTTTTCCGTTGCGGCTGCGCTTGCGGAAACGCTCTGGCCCATGCGCCCCGCGGCACGCGCGCTGCTTGCAGCCGTGCTGGAAATGGCGGGCGGCTGCGCGCGCATCCGCTCGCTCGGTCTGCCCGATGGAGCGACGAACGCGCTGCTGTGCGCCGCCGTTTCGTTCGGCGGGCTTTCGGTTTTCTGGCAGAATACGCGCTATCTGCGCGAGGCGGGCGTTGATCTGCGCGTGCAGTTCGGGGCAAAGCTGCTGCACGCCGCCGCGGCGTACGGGCTGTACCGCATTCTGCCTTGAAGAAAAAGGCGGCATAAAAATCCGACGGAAACGCGCGCTTGCGTTCCCGCCGGATTTGTGCTAATTGCAGTTTTTCCGGACTCGCGCGTTACGCCCACGCGCCGAGATATTTCTCCTGCTCCGGCGTGAGCTGATCAATCTTCACACCAAGCGAAGCCAGCTTCAGCGCCGCCACCTGCGCGTCGATTTCGCGCGGCACGGCGTATGTCCGATTCTCCAGCTCCGCGCCGTGCCGGATGATATATTCGGCGCACAGCGCCTGCAGAGCAAAGCTCATATCCATGATTTCCACCGGATGCCCGTCGCCGCAGGCGAGATTGACGAGCCGCCCCTCGCCCAGCAGATAGACCGTGTTGCCGTTCGGCAGCACGAAGCCTTCGATGTTCGGGCGCGCCGGGAACGACTTGACCGCATACGCACGCAGCGCCGCCACGTCCACCTCCACATCGAAATGACCGGCATTGGAAAGCACCGCGCCGTTTTTCAGCAGCGGGAAATGCTCCGTGGTGATGACCTGATCGCAGCCGGTCAGCGTCACAAAGAAGTCGCCGAGCGGCGCGGCTTCGGCCATGGGCATCACGGCGAAGCCGTCCATAACCGCCTCAATGGCCTTGACAGGATCCACCTCCGTCACGATGACGCGCGCGCCCAAACCCTTCGCGCGCATCGCCGCGCCGCGGCCGCACCAGCCGTATCCGGCAATAACAACCGTGCTGCCCGCAACGGTCAGGTTCGTCGTGCGCAGGATGCCGTCCCAGACGCTCTGGCCTGTGCCGTAGCGGTTGTCAAAGAGATGCTTGCAGTCGGCATCGTTGACGAGCACCATGGGGAAGCGCAGTTCATTGGCGCGCTGGCGCGCCTTAAGACGAATGACGCCCGTCGTGGTCTCCTCGCTGCCGCCCAAGAGCCGCGCTGCAAACTCCGGATGCGTCAGCGCAGACAGACCGTCCACAAGATAGCGGTCATATTCCTCGTTGGTGCATCCATGTTTGGAAAGCACCGTCACGCCCGAAGCGGCCAGCCCGGCGCAGATATCGTCCTGCGTGGAAAGCGGGTTGGAGCCCATGGCGATCACCTCAGCGCCGCCCTCATGAAGCACCTGCGCCAGCACGGCGGTTTTGGCTTCCAGATGCACGGACACGCACAGCGTTTTCCCTTCAAAGGGCTTCTCCGCGCGGAAGCGTTCCGCAATAGTGCCCAGCACAGGCATATGCGCGCGCGCCCATGCGATTTTCTGCGCGCCGATTTCGGCAAGTTCCGGATGCACGATCTGCGAATTCATCTCAATCTTCCTCCATGATAGAATAAAATCAGTATACAAATTTGCTTTTCCCCTGTCAACCCCGGCGGATTTGTGATATGATAAAGACGAAATGTTCCAAAGGAGAGAACCGCATGGCAAAAGCAATCCTCAACCCCGGCCGCGAAAAGCGCATCCTGCGCGGGCATCCGTGGGTGTTCCGTTCCGATATTGAGCGCGTGGACGGCGAATTCACGCCCGGCGACGTGGTGGACGTCATCTCGGCGAAGGGTCGCTTCATGGGCCGCGCGATGTACAACCCCGCCTCGCAGATCGCGCTCCGCATGTTCACCACGCACGACGAGCCGGTCGACGAAGCTTTTATTCGCGGGCGCGTAAAACGCGCCTTGGATTATCGCCGCAAGTTCGCGGACATGCGTTCCTGCCGCGCCATCTTCGCCGAGTCGGACGGTCTGCCGGCGCTGATCGCCGATTGCTTTGGCGATGTGATCGTCATTCAGTCGCTGGCCCTCGGCATGGAGCGCTGGAAGGACGCCGTTGTGGACGCGCTGTGCGATGAGCTGCATCCGCGCGGCGTGTGGGAGCGCAGCGACGTAAAGGTGCGCGAGCTGGAAGGTATGCAAATGACGCAGGGACTTCTGCGCGGCGAAGTGCCGGACCGCGTTGAGATCGTCGAAAACGGAATCCGCTTTCACGTCGATGTGAAGGAAGGACAGAAAACCGGCTATTTCCTCGACCAGAAGGAAAACCGCGCGGCCATCGCGCCGTTCGTTCGCGGCGCGCGTGTGCTGGACTGCTTCACGCACACGGGCGCATTCGCGCTGCACGCCGCGCATTATGGCGCCGCCGAGGTGACGGGCGTTGACATCTCCGATCTCGCCTGCCGTCAGGCCTCCGAAAATGCCGCGCTCAACGGCCTGAGCATCGATTTTGTCGAAGCCAACGCATTCGACCTGCTTCGCGAAAAATACGACGCGCACGAACAGTACGACACGATCATCCTCGACCCGCCCGCATTCACCAAGACGCGCGCCGCCGTGCCCGCCGCTTTGCGCGGCTACAAAGAGATCAACCTTCGCGCAATGAAAATGGTCAAAAACGAAGGCTATCTGATCACCTGCTCCTGCTCGCATCACGTGCTGCCGGACGCGTTCGCGTCCATGCTCGTTGACGCGGCGGCCGACGCAAAGGTGCAGCTGCGCCAGATTGAGGCGCGCACGCAGGGGCGCGATCACCCGATCCTTGCCGCTTCGCCCGAAACGCAGTATCTGAAGTGCCACATTCTGCAAGTGCTGCGGTGAATCCCCGCGCGCCCTGCGCGCCCGAATATAAACCACACAGAAAGGAACCGAAAAAAA
>CAZKJW010000137.1:0-5397 GCA_964553125.1 uncultured Oscillospiraceae bacterium | reverse complement strand
ATATATCGCCGCCTACCCTTGTGTCAGCACACCAAGTACAACGCCCGGCTATTACACCGTTTCGCTAAAAGTGTCAAGCTCTCTTTGCGCCGCAAATTCGCAATGCAGCGTAAATCATACCGCTATTAAAGTACCGCTCTTTTTTCTTATGACAGCACTCGCAGCGCGCTCCACCCTCTAATACACAGTTTCGTTCAAAAAGTCGACCCATTTGCGCTGCACAAATTTTTGGGCTGCTCTTTTTTCCTGCGCCAACACTTACACGCTTCATTCGCTGATGCACCGTTTCTCTTAAAGTGTCAAGCGCCCTCTCGCCGCATGATTTGCAGTAATGCGGGGTTCACGCTGCCGCTTTGCGGCCGCCCACTTTCCATGCCGTCACTCGCCCGCGCACGTCGGCTCCGCCGATACACCGTTCCCCCCCCAAAATGTCAAGTCCCCTTGCACCGCACATTTGCGCCCCTCCCCTGTGTCCCGGCAACGCAAACGCCCGAACGTTTCCGCTCGGGCGCATTGGCGCGGCGTATAGCCGCCGCTGTTTTCTTATTCCTGCCGCGGCATCCCCGGGACGCGCATTGCGGGCGCAGGCGTGTATCTGCGCGCCGCCGAACGCATCAGCGTCGAAAGCGCAGCCCCGCCCGTCGTCGTGCGGCGAACCTGCGGCTGTCCGCCGTTCGGCGTGGAGCGCGGCGCGGCGCGTTCGTTCTGCGCAGGCTGGCGGCCCAGAGGCGCGCTGCCCGCATCGACCCAGTTCAGGTTGGCGCTGTGAAGCGCGCGGCTCCGGTTGCGGTCGCGCTCAAGCGAGAGGCTCGCGTTCGTGCGCGTATAGGGGCGCTCCTGCGCGGGCGTTTCGGCCGCCTGTGTCCGCTCGGACGGCTGGGCTTCCTGCGTCTCCTCCGCCGCGGGCGGCGGCGTCTGTTCCACCTCCACGGCCGGAATCATCGCCGCTTCCGACGGCAGAACCGTCGAACGGTATGTATTCTCCTGACTCATCAAATCCCTCCCTGCGGCATTTGGTTTCAATCGCAGTCTATGCCGCCGGGCGGGGTTTTGTGCGCTCAGGCTTCGAGCCGATAACCGACGAGCGCTTCCCCTTCATATTTGAGCGTCAGATGGAAGAACGGCTCGCCCGCCAATAGCAGGTTCAGGAAAATCCTGTCGCCCTCCCATGTGGGCAGCAGCGGCACTTCGTCCTCCGGCACCCAGCGCAGCTCGCCCTCGTCGCACGCGCCCAACTCGCCCATGAATTCGTCCGCTGTGAACAGGTGCATCCGCTCCTCGCCCCACACGTCGGATGAAAAATCGATCACGCCGCGCGCGTGCCAGCGCGTCAGCGTCAGCCCCGTTTCCTCGCGCACCTCGCGCAGAAGGCATTCTTCCGCCGTCTCGCCCGGCTCCAGATGGCCGCCTACGCCGATCCACTTGCCGGCATTCTCGTCGTTTTGCTTGGAAACGCGGTGCAGCATCAGCCACTCCTTCCCGCGCCGGATGTAGCAAAGCGTTGTTTCCGTCATGCTTTCGCCGCCTCTTTCGTCAGACGCGCCATGCGCGCCCATTTCTTTTCCATATCCTCCATCAGCCGGAACTGCGTGCGCGCGCGGTCAAGGTTCTGCGCGGGGCGCACGGTGTGAAAATACACGTCGCCGCTGAGATAGTCCGTCAGGAACCGCACGCCGTTTTCGTAGGTCATCAGCTTCGCGCCCAGCGGCAGCGTTTCAATTTCCGCCGCCGTCAGGCTCGCGCCGCACGCTCGGAGAAACGCGCGCGCATACGCCTCGTACCGTTCGAGCGATAGCTCCACCCTCGTCAGATCGCGCTCGTCCTCCAGCGCGGTGGACGCGCCGAAACGGATTGAGTCGCCAAAATCGTTCGCCGCAAGCCCGGGCATGACCGTGTCCAGATCAATGACGCAGAGCGGCTCGCCCGTGTCCGCGTCCAGAAGCACGTTGTTGAGCTTCGTGTCGTTGTGCGTCACGCGAAGCGGCAGCTCGCCGCGCACGAGCATCCCGGTCATTGTACCCGCCTCCTTTTCGTGCGCAAGCGCGAAGTCGATCTCGCGCTGCACGCCTGCCGCGCGCCCGAGCGCATCCTTTTCAAGCGCCGCATGAAACGCCGCGCAGCGCGCCGGCGTGTCGTGAAAATGCGGAATCGTCTCCGCCAGCTGCGAGGCGTCAAAATCCGCCAGCTTCCTCTGAAACTCGCCGAACGCGCGGCCGCTCTGCGCAAACTCCTGCGCCGTGCGCGGCTGGTCGAGGCAGACGCTGTTTTCGATGTATTCATAGGCGCGCCATGCGCGCCCCTGTTCGTCCTCATGCCATGTCTCGCCTGCAAGCGTCGGCACGAGCGTGAGCACGTGGCGCGGGTCTGCGTCCATGGACGCGAGGAAGCGCGTCACAAGCGAAATATTGCGCATCAGCGCCGGCACATCGCGGAACACGCTGCGGTTGATCTGCTGCACGATATAGCGCTTCGGCGCGTCCGTGCAGACCAAGCGCGTGCCGTTGATGTGGCCCGAGCCATACGGCTTGCTCGACACGACGCGCCCTGAAAACCGGAATTGTTCTTCAAGCATGGGACGCTCCTTCAAAAAAAGGCGCGCCGTTTCTGCACAGCGCGCCCTGATGCGTTTGTTTACAGCGCTTCACGGATTTCCGTGTTCTTATAGCGCTTCATACCGGTACCGGCCGGGATCAGCTTGCCGATGATGACGTTTTCCTTCAGGCCGACCAGCGGATCGCACTTGCCCTTGATGGCGGCTTCGGTCAGCACGCGGGTCGTTTCCTGGAAGGAGCAGGCCGACAGGAAGCTGTCGGTGGCCAGCGTGGCCTTGGTGATGCCCAGCAGCACGCGCTTGGCGACGGCCGGACGGCCGCCCGCGAGAATGGTATCTTCGTTTTCCTGCTCGAAGCGGAAGATATCGACCAGCGAGCCGGGCAGCAGGTTGGTGTCGCCCGCGTCCTCGATGCGAACCTTACGCAGCATCTGGCGGACGATCACTTCGATGTGCTTATCCGCGATGTCAACGCCCTGCTGGCGGTAGGTCTTGACGACTTCGTTGAGCAGGTAGTTCTGCACGGCCTTCACGCCGAGAATGCGCAGCAGGTCATGCGGGTTGATCGAGCCTTCGGTCAGTTCCTGACCGGCGGTCACGCGGTCGCCCTCCTGAACCTTCAGGCGGCTGCCGTAGTTGATCGGATAGGTTTTCACCTCGCCAGCGTCGCCGGTGATGATGATTTCGCGGCGCTTCTTGGTTTCGCCCATGCGCACCACGCCGTCGATTTCCGCAAGCGTCGCATCGCGCTTGGGCTTGCGGGCTTCAAACAGTTCCTCAACGCGCGGAAGACCCTGCGTGATATCCTCGTCGGAGGCAACGCCGCCGGTGTGGAAGGTACGCATCGTCAGCTGCGTGCCGGGTTCGCCGATGGACTGCGCGGCGATGACGCCGACGGCTTCGCCGATATCGACGATTCCGCCGTGGCCGAGGTTCATGCCGTAGCATCTTGCGCACACGCCCGTCTCGTTGTGGCAGGTGAGCACGCTGCGGATGGTGACAGACTGGATCTTTTCATTCGCGCCGATGCGCACGGCCTGATCATAGTCGATCATTTCGTTGCAGGGCACGATGATCTCGCCGCTGTCGGGATCGACGATGTCTTCCGCCGCGAAGCGGCCCATCAGACGATCCTCCATCTTTTCGATTTCTTCCTCGCCGGGCTTGACGCGGGTGATGGTGGTGCCGCGGATCGGCTCGTGGCGGGTAGCGAAGCAGTCGTCCTCGCGGATAATCAGTTCCTGCGAGACTTCGACCAGACGGCGGGTCAGGTAGCCAGAGTCGGCGGTACGAAGCGCCGTATCGGCCAGCGACTTACGGGAGCCGTGCGTGGAGAGGAAGAACTCCAGAACCGACAGACCCTCTTTGAAGTTGGAACGAATCGGCAACTCGATGACTTTACCGGAAGGAGAAGCCATCAGGCCGCGCATACCGGCCAGCTGGGAAACCTGGCTGATAGAACCGCGGGCCGCAGACTCGGTCATCATCAGAACCGGGTTGAAGCGGTGCTCGTCCTCTTCCTGCTTGTGCAGGCCGGGCAGAATCTTGTCGCGGATCTTGGTGGTGGTCGTCGCCCAGATGTCGGTCACGCGCAGATAGCGCTCGTCGTCGGAAAGCAAGCCCTGACGATACGCGTTCATGATCTTGTTCACGCGCGCATCGGCTTCGGCGAGGATTTCCTTCTTGTCCGGCGGGATGAGGATATCGTAAACCGATACCGTTACGCCCGCGACGGTGGAGTAGTTGTAGCCCAGCTTCTTGACGGCATCCAGCACTTCGGCGGTCTTCTGCGCGCCATGCTTGCGGAAGCACATATCGACAATCTTGCCCAGATCCTTCTTGGCGGCCTTCTTGTCGATTTCCAGCACGAACATGTCGTCGAGCGTGTTGCGGGGCTTGAAGCCGATATCCTGCGGCACGGCGGCGTTGAAAATGAGGCGGCCGAGCGTGCAGTCGATCAGGCGGGTATACGTCTGGCCTTCCCATTCGCGCTGCACGCGCACCTTGATGGGCGCCTGCAGGGAGAGGGAACCGGTCTGGTAGGCCATCATCGCTTCATCCATGTCGGAGAAAGCGCGTCCGGCACCCTTGCCGTTCTTGTCCTCAATGGTGAGGTAGTAGCAGCCCATAACCATGTCCTGCGTGGGGCTGATGACGGGCTTGCCGTCCTGCGGCTTAAGGATGTTGTTCGCGGCCAGCATGAGGAAGCGGGCTTCGGCCTGCGCCTCCATGGAAAGCGGGACGTGAACGGCCATCTGGTCGCCGTCGAAGTCGGCGTTAAACGCGGTACAGGCCAGCGGGTGCAGCTTGATGGCTTTGCCTTCGACCAGCACCGGCTCAAACGCCTGAATGCCCAGACGGTGCAGGGTAGGCGCGCGGTTGAGCAGCACCGGATGCTCGCGGATGACCTCTTCGAGGATATCCCACACCTCGGGCTTGACGCGCTCGACCATGCGCTTGGCGGATTTGACGTTGTGGGCGTAGCCGCCGGCAACGAGCTTTTCCATGACGAAGGGCTTGAACAGCTCGATCGCCATTTCCTTGGGCAGACCGCACTGATACAGCTTCAGTTCCGGGCCGACGACGATAACCGAACGGCCGGAATAGTCAACGCGCTTGCCCAGCAGGTTCTGACGGAAACGTCCCTGCTTGCCGCGCAGCAGATCGCTGAGCGATTTGAGCGGGCGGTTGCCCGGGCCGGTCACGGCGCGGCCGCGGCGGCCGTTGTCAATCAGCGCGTCGACTGCTTCCTGCAGCATACGCTTTTCGTTGCGGACGATGATATCCGGCGCGCCCAGCTCCAGCAGCCGCTTGAGGCGGTTGTTGCGGTTGATGACGCGGCGGTA
>CAZKJW010000136.1:0-5435 GCA_964553125.1 uncultured Oscillospiraceae bacterium | reverse complement strand
CCCGCAACCTTCAGCTCCTCAATGGGCGTCATGCTGCCGCCGAGCGTGAGGAATTTGCGATACGCCGCAAGGGCTTCCTCGCCGCCGGTGAGAATACGCTTGGCGAGCGCCACGGCCGCGCAGAAGCCGGTGGCGTATTTGTAGACGTAGAACGAGCGATAGAAATGCGGAATGCGCATCCACTCATTCTCGACAACCTTGTCCACACGGCAGCCGCCGCCGTAATACTGCTTGTTCAGCTCGTAGTACATGCGGCTGAGCGATTCGCGCGTGAGCGGCTCGCCCGCTTCTTCCATGGCGTGCGCCTTCATTTCAAATTCGGCGAACATCGCCTGACGGAACACCGTCGTGCGGAAGCCTTCGAGCAGGCGGCCAATCAGGGCGGCCTGCGCCGCCTTGTTGCCCGCATAGCACTTGCGCAGCGATTCAATGGTGAGCACCTCGTTGCACGTGGACGCCACTTCGGCGACGAAAATCGTATAATCGCTCTTGGCGTAGGGCTGCGTTCCGTTGGAGTAGTAGCTGTGCATCGCGTGCCCCATCTCGTGCGCGAGCGTCATCAGGCCGTCCAGCTCGGGACGGTAGTTCAGCAGCACATAGGGATGCACGCCGAACGCGCCGCCGGAAGAATACGCGCCGCTGCGCTTGTTGGGCGTTTCGTATACGTCGATCCAGCCGGCGTTTTTCGCGCCGCGCACCACATCCTGATAGTCCTTGCCCAGCGGCGCAATGGCGTCGAGCAGCAGCTCGTATGCGTCGTCGAAGGTAAGCTCCATATGGAAATCCTTCGCCATGGGCGCATAGAGGTCGTACATATGCACCGTGGGAATGCCGAAGGCTTCCTTGCGCATTTCGCAATAGGCGCTGAGAACCGGCAGCGCGCCGTGAACGGCCTCAAGGAGATTGTCGTAAACGCTCACGGGGATATCGTCCGGATACATCGCCGCCTCGCGCGCGGTCTCGTAGTGATGCGCGCGCGCCTTGAACACGTCGCCCTTGACGTTCGCGGCGTAGAGCGCGGCGAAGGTGGATCCGTAGGCGGCATACGCTTTCATCATGCGCTCATAAGCGCCCTTGCGGACGGTGCGATTCGGGCTTTCCAGCAGGGAACCATAGAGCGCGGGCGTCAGATCGACGATTTTGCCGCTTTCATCGTGGACTTTGCCGAGGCTCATGTCCACGTTGGTGAACATGTTATAGGCGTTCTGCGCGCCGCCAAGGGCTTCGGACGCGTTGGCCAGAAGCGTTTCCATTTCGGTGGAAAGCGTGTGCGGGCGCATCCGCTCCAGCCCCTTGAGCTGCACGTCGAACTCGGCGAAATCGGGATCGGCGATGTAGGCTTCCAGCGTCTCCTGCGGCAGGCTCAGAAGCTCGGGCTCCAGATAGGCAATCCCGGCGAAGCACTGCGCCAGCAGGCTCTTTGCGCGCGCGTCAAGCGCCTGAAAGAACGGATCGGCGCTGTCTGCATCCAGATTGATGTGCGCATAGGTGTACAGGCGGGAGATGTGCTCGCTCGTTTCGTTGACGAGCCGCAGCGCCTCCAGCACAACCTCGCGTCCCTCATGCAGCCTTCCGGCATAAGCCGCGGCTTTCGCGGCGTTTTCCTTGATGAAAGAGAAATCGGCTTCCCAGTCCTCATGCGTTTTATAGATGTGCTCCGGCTTCCAGCGATAGCCCTCCGGCACGTCTTTTCTGGTTTTCGGCAGTTCGATCATGCAGCGTTTCCTCCGAAAAATATTTGCAGTTTCTGCGCTTATAGTGTAGCGCAAACGGTTCGTTTTCGCAAGGGCGGAACGCCGCGAATTGCCTGCCGAAGGCGCATTGCGCCGAAAAATCAAAAAAATCCGGTGTTTTTTTCACATGCGTTCATTCTATATGCCGCAAATCCCTTGATTTTTTCCAGCCAAATGGTTATAATAATGATTGGCTCAGATTTATGGATTCCATTCAAGGAGGAAATTGGTATGGTTAAAGTTGGCATCAACGGTTTTGGCCGCATTGGCCGTCTCGTTTTCCGCGCCGCCTGCGCGAACCCCAACGTCGAAGTGAACGCGATCAACGATCCCTTCATCGATGTGGATTACATGGTGTACATGCTCCGCTATGACACCGTGCATGGCCAGTTCCAGGGCACCATCGAAGTCAAGGACGGCGATCTGGTTGTCAACGGCCACGCCATTAAGGTGTACGCCTGCATGAATCCCCAGGAGATCCCGTGGGGCGAAGCCGGCGCCGAATACATCGTCGAATCCACCGGCGTGTTCACCACCACCGAAAAGGCTTCCGCCCACTTCGTCGGCGGCGCCAAGAAGGTCGTCATTTCCGCCCCCGCCAAGGACAAGGAAACTCCTATGTTCGTCATGGGCGTGAACCACACCAAGTACAACAAGGAAATGAAGGTTGTCTCCAACGCGAGCTGCACCACCAACTGCCTGGCGCCTCTTGCGAGCGTTATCAATGAGAAGTTCGGCATCGTCGAAGGCCTCATGACCACCGTTCATGCCACCACCGCCACCCAGAAGACCGTTGACGGCCCGTCCAAGAAGGACTGGCGCGGCGGCCGCGGCGCGGCGTTCAACATCATCCCGTCTTCCACCGGCGCGGCCAAGGCCGTCGGCGTGGTCATCCCCGAACTCAACGGCAAGCTGACCGGCATGGCTTTCCGCGTGCCGACCGCCGACGTGTCCGTTGTTGACCTGACCGTCAACCTCAAGACCCCCACCACCATGGAAGAAATCAAGGCTGCCATGAAGGAAGCGTCCGAGTCCGATCGCTGGAAGGGCATCATCGGCTATACCGAAGACGCCGTCGTTTCCTCCGACTTCATCTCCGACGCCCGCACCTCCATCTTCGACGCCACTGCCGGCATCCAGCTGACCCCCACCTTCGTCAAGCTGGTCGCGTGGTATGACAACGAATGGGGCTACAGCAACAAGGTTGTCAACCTCATCGAACACATGGCGAAAGTTGACGCCGAATAATTCCTTCGGGCAGGTTCCTGCCCTGTAAGCGAGAGACATCCCTCTTTCCCTTCCCCACCGGAAGGGAGAGAGGGTTTCTTTTTTGCCCGCCCGCGCTCCCCTGCGCCGGAATCAGATTTTTGCAGCCGCGTCTTGACAAGTAAACTTGTCAATGCTATCATAGTTTCAACAAAACCCGGAAGCAGGCGCACTTATGGAGAAAGTCGAGATTCTGAAACTGAGCCGCGAAGAAAATCAAAACAAGGATCTTGCGGAGCAGGACGCCTCCGCCTATGCAGGAAGCATTGCGGCGCGCGTCGGCGCAAGCGCGTGCTGCCTGACGTCGCTGCTGTTCCGCCTTGCAGCCGGACAGTTTCCCTTCAGCCCGTGGGCAATCTATTTCAGCATTCTCAGCGCGCATTCTTTTGCAAAATATGGCAGGCTCAAAAAGAAAACCGACCTGCTGCTTGGCTGCGCCTATTGCGCAATGTGCCTTCTGGCGTTCGCCGCCCTTGCGCTGCGGCTTATGGAGCGGGAAGCATGAAGGAAGAACTGAAGCTGAAGAACCGCCTGCGGGAAGCGCGCGCGGAGAAGGGTCTTTCGCAGGCGCAGCTTGCGGAGATGGTCGGCGTTTCGAGGAACACCATCAGTTCGATTGAAACCGGGCAATTCAACCCCACGGCGAAATTGGCGCTTGTTCTGTGCATCGCGCTGGACAAGAAGTTTGAAGAGCTGTTTTATTTTTAGGAGGGCGATTATGGAAAACCTGATGCTGCTCGTTCTCGGTGTGTTCGTGTGCGTGCTGGGTGCCGTAAACCTTGCGGGAAACATCAGCACCATCCATTCTTACAACCGCCGGAAGGTTCGGGAGGAAGATATCCCCAAATACGGCAAAGCCGTCGGCACGGGCACGCTGGTGATCGGCGTTTCCATGATCGTCGCCTTCGGCCTGTCCTTTCTGAGCGAGATACTCATTGCGGTGATTGTACTTCCCGCCTTCGCGGTGGGAACAGGCTTCATCCTGTACGCACAGTTCAAATACAATCACGGAATTTTCTAAGCGCTCACGCTTGAAAGAAAAAAGCACAAACCTCCGCGGCTTTTCGCCATGCGGAGGTTTGTTTTTTTGTGCGGGCTTGCCGTCATGCGGCGCTCTGCGCCCGCTTATGCCTTTCCCAGCACGTGGTTTTGAAAAAACGTATCCACCGAATTCACGCCGACCGAGTGAACCTTGCTGTCGTCCACCATAACGCACACGCCCTGCTGGCATTTGCCAATGCAGAACATGCTGGCAATACGCACCCGTTCTTCCAGCCCGTTCTCCCGAACCAGCTGGTGCAGGCGGTCGAGCACCGCGCGCGAGCCTTTCAAATGGCAGGCGGAGCCGACGCAAACAGAAACCTTCATACATTTCCCCCGTTCTATTTTTCTCAGACCGAAGCCGTCGCGTCCGAGGTTGCGCCAAGCAGCGCCGAACCCCGAATCACCCTGCGCCGTCTGGATCGTCTTCCGTGCCTCCAGAACGTCCCTTTCCATAATAATTCTCCCTGCCGCCCGCTATTTCCTGCGTTAAACCGGAAACAACTTTGGCGGCGTAACGGCGTTTTTGGCATGCAGCCGCTCGGACCCCCCGCCGCTTTTTATGAAAAGCGACGGCTTTTTTTCGTTCTTTCCGGCGCATTGCGCCGAAAAAAACATCGCCCCGCGCCTTTACATACGCCGCGGTTTCCTGTACAATGCGGTCATGAATATTCTTCATCTGAAGTACGCCGTAGAGGTGGCGAAGATCGGTTCGCTCAGCAGAGCCGCCGAATCGCTCTATATCAATCAGCCGAACCTCAGCCGCGCCATCCGCGAGCTGGAGGGCAGCATCGGCGTGACCCTTTTCGAGCGCTCTGCAAAGGGCATGACGCCCACGCGCGAAGGCCGCGAGTTCCTTCGTTATGCTGAAAAGGTGCTGGCTGAAATTGACGAGATCGAGAATTTCTACAAGAAAAGCGCTTCCTCCCGGCAGCGTTTTTCCATTTCCGCTCCGCGCGCAAGCTATATCGGCGAAGCGTTTGTGCGGTTTTCCCGCTCGCTCACGGCTTCCCCGGCCGAGATTTTCTACAAAGAAACCAGCGCAATGGAAGCCATACAGAATATCCTCAAGGCGGATTTCACCCTCGGCATCATCCGCTACGCCGCGCGCTACGACCGCTATTTCCGCGAACTGCTCGACGAAAAGGGTCTCGCGCACGAGCTGATCACCGCTTATCGCTACCGCGTCGTAATGAGCCGCGAGCATCCTCTTGCGCGCAAAGACGCAATCGCCTTCGACGACCTGACGCCGTATATCGAAATCGCGCACGCAGACCCCAACGTTCCCTCTGCGCCGCTGAGCGGCGCGCGCAAGGAGGAGCTGCCCGACAACATCTCGCGCCGCATCTTCGTCTATGAGCGCGCGAGCCAGTTCCGCCTGCTGAGCGAAAACCA
>CAZKJW010000135.1:0-5497 GCA_964553125.1 uncultured Oscillospiraceae bacterium | reverse complement strand
GCTGGGAGCATTTTCACCTGAGCATTTCCATTGAAAATCAGGAAATGGCGGACAGACGGCTGCCGCATTTTCTCGACGCGCCGCTCACGCATCGCGAGGTGTTCTGCTCGCCGCTCATTGCGCCGATTCGCCTTGGGCCGTATTTGGATACGGGGCTGATCCAGTGCGTGAACGTCGGCGGCGAGATGGCGCCGAAAACCGAAGTGCGGCCGATTGAGTATGAATGGGTCAAGGCGCTGTATCTGGAGGCAAAGGAAAGAGGCATTGAGTTTTATTTTCACCAGTGCGGCTCGATGTTCCTGCGGGACGGCGTGAACATCGGCAAGTGGAACCTGAACGAGCAGATCAAGCGCGCGGAAGAAATTCAGCATGAGCTGGAAGAAACGTGCTGATGAGTATAGCAAGTTAAAAACCTTGGAATGCGTCGGCAGGCGGCTTTGCCGGCACGCAAAAAATCCCTTTCCTCTCTGAAAGAGGAAAGGGATTTTTTTGATCGTTTCCGGAAAGGCGCTTCTTACAGCCACTCCTCCACGGCGGACTGAATGTCCGCGCGGTTGCGCGCGCCGACCATGCGGGCGGCTTCTTCGCCGTCCTGCAGGACGACCATCGTGGGGATGCTCATCACGGCGAAGCGGCGCGCAAGGTCGGGGTTGTCGTCCACGTTGACCTTGAAGAAGGACGCTTTGCCGTCCAGCGCCTCGGCGGCGGCTTCCACCTGCGGCCCGGTCATGCGGCAGGGCCCGCACCACGGCGCCCAGAAATCGATGAGCGAAACCTTTTTCTCGGCGATTGCCGCGTCAAATTCCTGCTCGTTCAAATCGCGTACCATAGCTGTTTTCCTCCCTTGGGTTTGCGGATTATTTTGTTCCGTTTGCCTCGGGCTTATGCACGGCGACGACGCGCGGCTGCCATTTCTGCGCCTTGCGCAGTTTTTTATCGACAACCCACACCATGCCCAGACCGACCGCGCACGCCAGCACGCCGCAGACGGAATAGAACAGATCCTCCGCCATGCGGACTGTGCCGCCGCGATAGACGAGCCACGCCAGCAGAAGCCCCAGCAGGAACGCGCATACGGGCACAATGTACATCAGCGCCGACGCTTTGACCACTTCGCCGTCGGGCATGTCCACGTCCACCGTGTCGCCGATTTCGGCGTCCCCTTTTATTTGTACCCGCGAGCAGTGCTTGTGCAAACATCCGCCGCAGTGGGCGCACGCTTCGGGCCGCTCAAACACGACGCCGAGCATTCTGCCTTCTTTTTCGACAACTTCGCCCGAACGGATCATGCCTGTTCTCCTTCAACCACGGGGTGGATTTTCAGAATCTCCAGCTGTTTGGGATCGACCGTCGAAGGCGTGCCCATCATCTGGCAATACGCGCTCTTATCCTTCGGGAAGGCAATGACGTCGCGCAGCGACTCGCCGCCGGCGAGAATCATCACGAAGCGGTCGATGCCGAAGGCGAATCCGCCGTGCGGCGGCGCGCCGTACTTGAATGCGTCAAGCAGGAAGCCGAAGCGCTGCTGCGCAAGCTCCGGAGAGAGGCCGATGAGCTTGAACATCTGCGCCTGCTTGTCCGAGCGGTGAATGCGGATGGAGCCGGAGCCCATCTCGATGCCGTTCATGACCAGATCGTACGCCTTGGCGCGCACGCGGCCGGGATCGCTTTCCATGAACTGCTCATCCTCCTCCATGGCGCTGGTGAAGGGATGGTGCATGGCGACGTAGCGGTTTTCTTCGTCGTCCCATTCAAGGAGCGGGAACTCCGTCACCCAGAAGAGGTTGTACTTCGTCTGATCGATGAGGTCGAACTTCTTGCCGAGGGCAAGGCGAACCTGACCCAGCGCGGTGCAGGCGACGTTCGGCCGGTCGGCTGCGAAGAACAGCGCGTCGCCGGGCTTGGCGTTCATGGCCTGCTTGAGGGCTTCGAGCTTGTCCTCCTTCATGAACTTGGCAAAGCTGGATTTCACCGTGCCGTCGGGCGCGATGGTCAGCCACGCGAGCCCCTTGACATGATACGTCTTGGCCAGCTCGCCCAGCGCGTCGATTTCCTTGCGGGACAGATGCGCGGAAACGCCCTCGGCGTTGAGGCCGCGCACGCTGACGGCGTTTTCAAACACGCCGAAGCCGCATTCGCGGGTCACGTCCGTCACGTCCTGCAGCTTCATGCCAAAGCGCGTGTCGGGCTTGTCGCTGCCGTAATCGTCCATCGCCTGACGCCACGTCATGCGGGGCAGCGGCAGCTGGATGTCGATATTCTTCACGGCCTTGAACACCTTGGCGAACGCGCCCTCAACGACCGTCTGAATGTCTTCCGGCTCGACGAAGCTCATTTCGATGTCGAGCTGCGTGAACTCGGGCTGACGGTCGGCGCGGCTGTCCTCGTCGCGGAAGCAGCGCGCCACCTGATAATAGCGGTCGAAGCCGGCGAGCATCAGCAACTGCTTGTAAATCTGCGGGCTCTGCGGCAGGGCGTAGAATTCGCCGGGCCGCACGCGGCTGGGCACGAGGTAATCGCGCGCGCCCTCGGGCGTGGACTTGGAAAGGATGGGCGTTTCAACTTCGGTGAAGCCGCATTCGTCCATGTGCGCGCGGATGGTGGAGAGCACCTTGGCGCGCAGGCGGAGGTTCTCCTGCATCTTCGGCTTGCGCAGGTCGAGGTAGCGGTACTTCAGGCGCACAAGCTCGTTTTCATCGGCGTTATCGTCGATGTAGATGGGCGGCGTGGCCGCCGCGTTCAGCAGCGTGGCGTGCCGGGCGATCACTTCGATGCGGCCGGTTTTGAGCTTGTCGGTCACGTCTTTTTCGGCGCGGAGCGCCACTTCGCCCGTGATCGACACGACATACTCGCCGCGCAGGCTTTCGCCCACGGCGAAGGTTTCCGCGTCGCAGGTTTCAGGGCTGAACACAACCTGCACCAGCCCGGTGCGGTCGCGCAGCCAGACGAAAATCACGCCGCCGAGGTTGCGGGTGCGCTGTACCCAGCCGTCTAGCGTGACCTGCTGTCCGGCGAGGGCTTCGGTGAGTTCGCCGCAATACTGCGTGCGCTGCCATTCCTTGCGTGCCATTTCAGATTCTCTCCTTCATGTAATCAATTGCGCTTTCCAGCGGGATCTCGCATTCTTCTTTTGTTTCCATGTTGCGCAGGCGCACCGTGCCGCGCGCCAGCTCGTCGCCGCCGACGATGAGGATATACGGCGCGTTGACCTTATCGGCGTGCTTGAACTGTGCCTTGAGGCTGCGTCCGGCGTGATCCATTTCGGCTTTCACGCCCGCGCGGCGCAGGCCGGTCGTCAGCTGAAGCGCCGGAGTGCGCGCTTCCGCGCCCAGCGCGGCGACGTAGACGTCATAGTGCCGCGGCTCGGGAAGCTCCACGCCGCTCTGCTCCAGCAGCATCAGCACGCGCTCCACGCCCATGCCGAAGCCCATCGCGGGCAGCTTCGGGCCGCCGATCTGCTCGACCAGCCCGTCGTAGCGGCCGCCGCCGCAGACGGCCTGCGTGCCGTTCTCGGTCTGCCGCGCGATTTCAAAGACGGTGCGGGTGTAGTAGTCCAGCCCGCGGACGATGCGCGGATCGACGGAGTAGGGGATGCCCAGCGCGTCGAGGTTCGCCTTGAGCCCCTCAAAGTGCGCGGCGCACGCGTCGCACAGGCAGTCGAGGATGCTCGGCGCGCCCTCAAGCTGCTTCTGGCAGGCGTCCACCTTGCAATCGAGAATGCGCAGCGGGTTCTTTTCAAACCGGCCGCGGCAGGTCTCGCACAGCTTGTCCAGCCGCTCGGAGAGGAACGCGCGCAGCTTTTCGTGGTAGAACCTGCGGCATTCCGGGCAGCCGATGGAGTTGATGTTGACGACGAGGTTGTCCAGCCCCAGCCCCTTGAGCACGTCCACGGCGATGGAGATCAGCTCCGCGTCGCACGAAGGCTCCGCCGCGCCGAAGCACTCGCAGCCGAACTGGTGATGCTCGCGCAGGCGGCCGCTCTGCGGCGCTTCATAGCGGAAGATGGGGTTGTTGACGTAATACATCTTCACGGGAAGCGGGCCGGCGTACAGGCTGTGCTCCACAAGCGCGCGCACGGCGCCTGCGGTGCCTTCCGGCTTGAGGGTGACGGAGCGGTCGCCCTTATCGGTGAAGGTGTACATTTCTTTCTGCACGATGTCCGTCGTATCGCCCACGCCGCGAAGGAAAAGCTCGGTGTGCTCGAACACGGGCGTGCGGATTTCGCGGTAGCCCGCGCGTTCGGCGATGCGCTTTTCAACGGCTTCAATGGCCTGAAAGCGGTACGCGTCCTGCGGAAGCAGATCCTTGGTCCCTTTGGGGGCCTGTGTTAACATGATAAATTCCCTCCCGTTGCGCGTGGCGTATCAAAACGGCCCTCCGCCCAGCGTATGGGGCGGAAGGCCGCGGTGCCACCCAAATTTGTTGCTCATGCCCTATAACGCGGGCGCCGCCGCCGTTTCCGGCGAAAGCTCGGGGGTCGTCACGCCCGTCATCGCTCCTTTTGCGATTATAGCGGCACGAGCGGAAGTTGTCAAGCGGCGGCTTGATTTTCCGCGCCCTGCGCGGAAAGAAATCGCCGTGCGATTCATTGACAGCCGGGCAAAAAGCAAATACAATGAGCGGTAAGGAAGGAGGCGACTATCCATGCAACGAAAGATGAAAAAACTGATTGCGTTTCTTCTGGCCGCGCTGACGCTTTTGACCGCGCTGTGCGCCTTCGCGGACGACGCGCCCGACGGGACGGAGCCGCTGGATCTGGGCGGCACGCTGTGGACGGAGAGCGAGCCGGACGAATCCGCGCGCGGCGGGACAACGCTTTCCGCTGTGAATGCGACGATCCGCTTTCTGGGCGAAAACGGCCGCCCGGCCGGCGACGAATATGAGCAGTTCTCCTTCGGGGAGGACTATGTGAACCCCGCGACGGGAACAGTGTGCGAAGGCGGCAAAATCACCGCGCGCATCTCTGCGCCCGAGGCGAAGAAGGACGAGATCGACCACTGGGTCATCAACGGCACGGCGTATTATTTTTCCAGCAAGGTCTGGTTTATCACCGTGTACGATCTGGACTTCGACGCGGAGTTTGAGGTGGTTTACAAAAACGCCGAGGCTGTGACAGACCGCGTGCTCAACGAAGAAAGCGAGCGCGTCGTCGAGTCGGTCAAGGCGCAGATGCAGTTTGTGGACGAAAAGCGGCAGCCCGCCGGCAAGCGGTTCAACCGCTTTGACTTTGCAAGCGACTATGTGAACTATGCCACGGACGAAACCATGTCCGGCGGCACGTTTTCCGGGCGCGTGGAGGCGCTCATCCCGGAAGGAAAGGCGGTCGATTACTGGCTGATCCGCGGCGTGGAGGTTCATTTTAACATCGCGCCGCGCTGCAT
Organism: uncultured Oscillospiraceae bacterium; assembly: GCA_964553125.1. GTDB lineage: Bacteria > Bacillota > Clostridia > Christensenellales > Aristaeellaceae > Aphodomonas. The sequence goes on along the minus strand of CAZKJW010000135.1, from coordinate 116 downwards.
CACGGTGGAAGGGCTGAACCGCTCGACCACGTTTGAAGCCGTTTTCCGCAGCGCAAACTGAAACACGGCGGCATGTGCGCCCGGACGAAACCGTCCGGGCGCTGGTTTTTGGGGGG
>CAZKJW010000134.1:2975-5528 GCA_964553125.1 uncultured Oscillospiraceae bacterium | reverse complement strand
AGCCCTTCCGGTCGGAGAGGCGCTCGCCGTAGGGCGGGTTTGTGACGATCATGCCCGGCACGTCAGGCGCGTAGTCGCGCACATCCTCCTGCCGGAGCGCGATTTTCCCGGCAAGTCCCGCCTGACGAATGTGCCGCTTCGCCAGCTCCAGCGCCTGCGCGTCCACGTCTGCGCCGGTAATGCCTTCGATATTTTGCGGCGAAAACGCCGCTTTCGCCTGCTCGCGCAGCGCCGCAAATGCCTTTGCGTCTGTCCAGCGCCACGATTCGCACGCAAACTCGCGCGAAAGCCCCGGCGCGCGGTTCGCCGCCATAAAAGCGGCCTCCACAAGCAGCGTGCCCGTGCCGCACATCGGATCATGCAGCGATCTGCCCGGCTTCCACGGCGAAAGCCGCAGAATCGACGCGGCCAGCGTTTCGCGGATGGGCGCTTCGCCGTTCCATGTGCGGTAGCCGCGCTTTGAAAGCCCCGCGCCGGACGTATCGAGCGTCAGCGTTGCGATATCCTGATGCAGCGCCACCTGAATGGAATACGTTTCCTTCTGCTCGGGCAGCGTCTGCACGCGGTGCTTCTGCCTGAGCCTTTCGACAATCGCTTTCTTGGTGATCGACTGGCAGTCGCTCACGCTCATCAGCTGCGAGCGCGCGCAGTTCCCACTCACGGGGAAGCGCGCATCCTTGGGAAGAAACTGCTCCCACGGCAGGCGCTTCACGCCCTCAAACAGCGCGTCGAACGTCTTTGCTTCAAACCGGCCCACAACCAGCAGCACGCGGTCGGCGCAGCGAAGCCACAGATTCGCGCGCAGCGCGTCCGTCATATCGCTCTGAAACACAGCGCCGCCGGGCTGCGCCTTCACATTTTCAAAACCGATCTCCCGCAGTTCGTCTGCAACGACGCCCTCGAGACCGAAAGGCGCAGTCGCCAGAAATTCGTATGTCATTGATCTTCTCCCATGCCGCACGGGCGGTAATATACGCGTCCCTTCAAATCCTCAGGCATATACTCCTGCTCGACCCAATGCCCCGGAAAATCGTGCGGATACAGATAATTCTGCCCGTTCTTCACGCCGTCCGCATCGCCGAGGCGGTCGTGCCCCTGATAATGCGTGTCGCGCAGATGCGCCGGCACCGCGCCGAAGCCGCCCTTGGCCGCGTCCGCCATGGCCGTCTCAACCGCTATGGCAACGCTGTTCGATTTCGGGCTCTTGCAGATGGCGATGATCGCCTGCGCGATATTGAGCTGCGCTTCCGGCATTCCGTTGAATTGCAGCGCTTCCATTGCCGCAACCGCCTGAAGCAGCGCGTTCGGGTTGGCAAGCCCCACGTCCTCCGAAGCGTGCGCGATCATTCGGCGCACGACGATGCGCGGATCCACACCCGCATACGTCATGCGCGCGAACCATGCCAGCGCGGCGTTTGCATCGGAACCGCGCAGGCTTTTGCAGAAAGCCGAAAGCATGTCGTAGAACATCGTCTCGTCGCAGCGCATGACAGGCTTCTGGATGCTTTCCTCCGCCGCTGCAAGCGTGATGCGGATGTTCGCGTCCCGGTCGGGCGGGGTCGTGAGTGCAGCCAGCTCCAGCGCGTTGAGCGCGCTGCGCAAATCGCCGTTCGCAACATTTGCGATATGCTCGAGCGCCTCTTCATCGGCGACGACGCCCATGCGCCCCAGCCCGCGCTCGCGGTCGGCAATCGCGGCGCGCATCCCCTCGATCACATCCGCCTTTGTAAGCGGGTAAAACTGGAAAATGCGGCAGCGGCTCACGATCGCGGGGGTCATGGAGATCATCGGGTTCTCCGTCGTGGAGCCGATGAAGCGAATCGTTCCTTTTTCGATAGCGGGGAGGATCGAGTCGCTCTGCGCCTTGCTCCAGCGGTGGCATTCGTCCAGCAGCAGATACGTCGGCTGCCCGGTTGCGCGGCGGCGCTCCTCGGCTTCTTCGAGCACCTTGCGCGCATCGGCAACGCCGCTGGTCACGGCGTTCATCTTCACAAACGCGCCGTTTGTCGTCTCTGCGATGACCGACGCAAGCGTCGTCTTCCCGCACCCCGGCGGGCCGTAGAAAATGCAGCTCGTCAGCCTGTCCGCCTGAATGGCGCGCCGCAGCAGCCGTCCTTCGCCGACGATGTGCTTCTGCCCGATGAACTCGTCGAGCGTGCGGGCGCGCATCCGGTCGGCAAGCGGCGCGGACGCGTCGGTTTTTTTCTCCATTGCCATTGTAAACAGATCCTGCATATTGCTTCCTCTATTGTTTCACGTGAAACATTATTCTTCTCCGGGAGTGAATGTTTCACGTGAAACATCGATGATTTTTCTTTGCGTCACAAAGCAGAGCAACCGTTCCTTCACCGGCATTGCGGTCACTTCTTCCAGCGCGCGGCGATAGTAGTTCAACTGCATGGCGTATTGCCGCAGGGTTTCCGCTTCGACCTCATGCGCCTCGGTCTTGTAGTCGAGCAGCACCCATGCGCCGTCCTCAACGAAGCAGCAGTCAATCACGCCCTGAAGCAGCACGCGCGGCGCTTCGTCCACGCGATAGGTGAACGCCCACTC
>CAZKJW010000134.1:0-2875 GCA_964553125.1 uncultured Oscillospiraceae bacterium | reverse complement strand
TCCGGAACCGGCTCGTGCATCGAAATCAGCGGAAAGAGAGGATTCTCGCCGCGCGCGCGCTTTTCCTGCATTCCGAGCGAAACAAAGCCGCTCGTCTGCACGCCCCACGTTTCGCTTGCAAATGCGACGGGCGCAACCCAGTCCAGCATACACGTTGCGGAAACCGGCGCGCAGCCGTATTCCATCCAGCGCTCCGCGTCCGCCGAGCCCGCCGTGCCGACAACGAACAGCCGCTTTTCAGCGCGTGTAAGCGCGACATAGAGAATTCGCGCCTCCTCCGCCGTCGATTCGGCCTTCTGCTTTGCCGCAACGGCCTTCGTGAACACCGTGTCGCACTTTGCGCGCAGGTAAGGGTCGATTGCGGGCGCGGCTGCGCCCAGCTTATCGTGCATGCTCAGCACGCTCTTGCGGCGGCCGCCCATGAAGCGGTTGCCCGCGCCGGCCACAAACACAACCGGGTACTGCAAGCCCTTGCTCTTGTGAATCGTCGTCAGGCGGATGACGTTCTCATCGTCGGCGAGCGCGCGGCTTTCCACGCCCTCGCGCTGCGCGATGCGTTCCACCATGCGCAGAAAACCGCTCAGACCGCAGGCGCGCTGCTTCTCGAATTTTCCGGCAAGTTCAGCGAGCATCCGAAGACGATTCTGGCGCTGCGCGCCGTCCTCGCCCGTGCCCGCCTTGGCGTAAATCCCCGTTTCGTCGTAAATGCGATAGATCAGCCGTTCCAGCGGCAGCACGCGGGCATCCTCCGTCCAGCGCGCAAGGCGCGCATAAAAGTCCCGAAGCGATTCGCTCAGCGGGTCGCTTCGCTGCTTCATATACGCCTGCACCGCCGATTCAAACGTGCCCTCGGGCGTCATCTCGCGGATGCGCGCCAGCACCGCGTCGTCCAGCCCGAGCGCGGGGCCGCGCAGCGCCGCGAGCAGGGGAATATCCTGCTTTGCGTTGTCCATCACGCGCAGCACGGCGAGCACCGCCAGCACCTCCGGCTGGGCGAGCAGATCCTCACCCATATCGGTCACGGCGGCAAAGCCGTGCGCGTTGAGCACGTCGATCATCTGCGCCGCCCGCCCGCGCACCGAGCGCATGAGGATTGCGATATCGCGCAGGCGCAGCGCCGGATCCTCCGCCATGAGCTGTTCGATGCGGCGCGCGATCACTTCCGCTTCCTGCCGCGTTTTCGCGCGCTCGACGGGGGAGAGCTCGTCGTCGTCCGTCTCGTCCTGCCCGGCGTCGCCGCAGAGCAGCAGCATTTCCGGCTTGACGCCCACCGGCCGCTCCGCCACGCCGACGGCAAGCTGCTCGTGCTCCGGATACTCCAGCTCCATCGCGCCGCCGGAAAAGACGCGCCGGAACACATCGTTGACGGCGTAAAGCAACGCAGGGTCGGAGCGGAAATTCGCATTGAGCGACAGCTGGCGGTTTTCCGCGCCGGGCGCGGCGTCAAACGTGCGCAGCTTTTCCAGAAACAGCTCCGGCGCGGCCAGCCGGAAGCGGTAGATGCTCTGCTTCACATCGCCCACGAGGAACAAGTTGCGCTCGCCGCGCACGCGCGAAAGCAGCGCCTCCTGCAAAAGGCTCGAATCCTGATACTCGTCGATGAACACGTAGCGATACTTTTCGCGCACATCGCGCTGCACGGACTCGTCGCTCAGCGCCTGAAGCGCGCGCGATTCCAAATCGGAAAAATCCAGCACGCTGCGTGCCGCTTTTTTTTCAGCGAATTCGGCATGATAGCGCCGCACCGCGTCCACAACGCCGGAGAAGACGAGCTTGCTCTCGCGAAGCCGCTGCACGGCGGTTTCCGGGCTGCGCAGCGGTTCTAGGCACTCGAACGCGCGCTTGACGGCGTTTTTCACCTCCGCGCGCAGTTCGCCGAAAGCGAATTCAATGTCATCGTCCATGTCCTTGGGCTTCACCTGCTTGCGGGGGAATGCGGGCGCGCCCAGCGCCTGAAGCGAAAGCGGATCCCCATCCGCCTGCTCGCATAGCGCTTTGACAAGCTCCAGATCCTTTCCGGCCGTCTGCTCGTACACGGCGTGCCTTGTGCAGAACTCCGCCTCGCGCTCAGCCGCTGCGAACGCGTTCTGCAGCTCGCTCGCCGCCTGTTCGCACAGCGCCTGCGCCCAGCACGAGCCGGGCAGCGCGTCGGCATCGATGTCATATTGCTGCATCGCGCTTTCCAGCCATTCCCACGGATCGGGGCGCGAAAGCAGAAACGCGTACAGATCGTCCGCCGCGTTTTCCAGCTGCGCGCGCGAAAGGCACAGCGCGGCGTAAGCGAACCCCGGCGTAGGCTCGGCATAGAGCGCTTCCAACGCGTCGGCCAGCGCCGCCTCCTTCAGCAGCGCGGTTTCGGCGCCGTCGCCCACGCGGTACATCGGATCCACGCCCGCCGCCTCAAAATACGTGCGGCAGATCTGGCCGCAGAAGCCGTGCAGCGTCGTGATATCGGCGCGCTCAACGCGCAGCGCCTGTTCGCGCAGCCCCTCCTGATAGAGGCTTTCCAGAATGCGCGCGCGCATTTCCGCCGCCGCCGCCCGCGTGAACGTCATCACCAGCATCCGGTCAAGCGGAACGCCTTCCTTTGCAAGCGACACGATGCGCGCCGCCAGCACGGCTGTTTTGCCGCTACCGGCCGCGGCGGACACGAGCAGATTGCTGCCTCTGGCTTGAATGGCCTCCTGTTGCGCAGGCGTATAATTCATGGTGAAGCTCCCCAATCAATCAGAACGTTTGTTCCTGTTTTTTTGCGATAATTTCCCTCTATATTATAGCTGCAAAAGCATGTTTTGCAAAGAAAAAACCGCGCCACTGCGCGGCAGAGAAACGCTTTCTGCAAGCCGGAAACGGTTTTAGGGTGCGAGGGATCGCG
>CAZKJW010000133.1:0-5587 GCA_964553125.1 uncultured Oscillospiraceae bacterium | reverse complement strand
TCGCGCGAGTTTGCGTGCGAATCGTGGCGCTGGACGGACGCAAAGGCATTTGCGGCGCTGCGCGAGCAGGCGAAGGCGGCGTTTTCGCCGCAAAATATCGAAGGCATTACCGGCGCGGACGTGGACGCGCAGGCGCTGGAGCTGGCGAAGCGGCACATCCGACAGGCGGGGCTCGCCGGGAAAATTGCGCTCCGGCAGGAGGATGTGCGCGATTACGCGCCTGACGCGCCGGGCATGATCGTCACAAACCCGCCCTACGGCGAGCGCCTCTCTGACCGGAAGGGCTGCGAGAGCATCGCGCGCGCGCTCGGGCGGCTCAGCCGCGAAGGCGGGCAGACCGTCTGCGCTATCACGGCGTATACCGGCTTTGAAAAGGCGTTCGGCCGCCGCGCGGACAAGCGGCGCAGGCTGTATAACGGCCGGCTGGAATGCGAATTCATGACGTTTTACGCGCCGAGGAGGAAGCCGGAATGAGCGGAGTTTCCCTTGCGCCGATGACGCGCGAACTATATCACGCGCTGTATCGCGGCTTTGAGAACGATCCGGATATCTATATGGATATGCAGTATTTTGCAAAAAATGTGTATATTCCGGAGCAGGCGGACAGGCGCTTTGATTCGCTTCAAACGCCGGAGCGCGTCGTGTTCGCCATCATGCACGAGGGCGCGCCAGTCGGCGAATTGCAGCTCAAGCGCATCAACCGCGAAAGAAACGACTGCACGCTGAGCATTCACATGCAAAACGACGCAGTAAAAAACCGCGGCTTCGGCACAGAGGCGGAGAAGCTCGCTGTTCGCTATGCGTTTGATGTGCTCGGGCTGGATGCTGTCAACGCGGACGCTGTGCTGAAGAACACGCGCAGCCAGCATGTGCTGGAAAAAGCGGGATTTGTTTTCACCCGCGAGGATGAGATGTTTCGCTACTATCGCATTGAGAACGCATAAACTTGCAGCATTCCTGAATCACCACAGGCGTGACGAGCGGATACGTCAGGTTCTCCGGGAGCGATGGGAAAAGCCGCGTCGTTTCCATTTCGCTCTGCGGCATCTCGCCAAGAACATGCACGTCGGCGAAGAACACCGCGCCATTTGACCAGCGGTCGCCGTTCGTGCCGAGATAATCGCAGACGTAAAAAAGCGATGCGTCCGCAACGCCGCTTTCCTCATAGAGCTCGCGAGCGGCTGCGTCCTGCGGCGTTTCGCCCGGCTCGATGTGGCCGCCCTGCGTTTTCCACGTGTCGCGCTGCCGGTGCTTGCTCAGCAGCCACTGCCCCTGATAGCGCGAGCAGACGATGACGTATTTCAGCGGCGCGCGCGTATGCGCGGGAAAAAGCTCGCAGTGAAGATCCTTCAGCATGAAAACTTGTCCTCCTGTGTGTGCGAAATAAAAATGCGATTTGCAGGTTTGCACGCATGAACATGCAAACTATGGCGCGTAGGGCGTCATTTGCCGGGCGCGGTCAGCCCGTAGAGGACCACGTCCTCCCAGCGCCCCGCCTTGAAAAGATGCTCCTTCTGCACGCCCTCGCGCGTCATGCCGAGCTTCTGCATGACGCGCCCGGAAGCCGGATTGGAAGCGAAATGGCGCGCATACACGCGGTGATAGCCCTTCTCGCGCAGGCAGAAATCGATGAGTGCGCGGGCGGCTTCGGTGGCGTAGCCGCGATTCCAGCATTCACGCGCAACCCAGTAGCCGAGCTCGCCGTGACGGTGCGCCTTGTCGTGCGAAACGCCGACGCAGCCGCACAGCGTGCCGGACGCTTTCTCCACGACGGCGAAATCGTATTGCCGCTCCTGCGCGAAGAATGCGTCCTGCGAGGCGATCCACGCTTGTGCGCATTCGAGCGGATACGGGTGCGGAAGCGACAGCGTGCCGCGATAGATGTGCTCGTCGTTGCAGATTTGCGCAACGCGCGGCGCGTCGTCCGGCGTAAAGCGGCGAAGAATCAGGCGCTGTGTTTCGATGCGTTCCATGCGTATGCACCTCCTGATGAAAAGTGTGCGGAATCTGGCGCTCCCTCCTGCCTGCGCGTCCAAAGACGCTATGGCAGAAAAAAGGAACGTATGTTCTTATTCGCGCCCTGCGCGAATAAATCCTGCAAGGGAGAAAATGAATTTTTCTCTTGACAAGCTGCATATTTCGTATTATACTCCCGCAGTGTTGAGAGCAAGGGTGCTCTCCCGTCAAAGGGGGAGCACCCTCATTTTTTAAGCAGAAAAGGAGCTGTTCGGAATGAGCAAATATACCCCGCAGGACGTCATCCGCATGGTGGAAGAAAACGAAGTAGAGTTTATCTACATGCAGTTCACCGATATTTTCGGCCAGCTCAAGAATATCGCCATCACACGCTCGCAGATTGCCAAGGCGGTGAACAACCAGCTGATGATCGACGGCAGCTCCATCGAGGGCTTTACGCGCATCCATGAATCCGACCAGTATCTGCATCCGGATCTGGACACGTTCGCCATTCTGCCGTGGCGGCCGCAGCAGGGAAAATCCGCGCGCCTCATCTGCGACGTATACAACCCGGACGGAACGCCGTTCGTCGGCGACCCGCGCGGCACGCTCAAGCGCCTGCTCAAGCGCGCGGCGGACATGGGCTACGCGCTCAACGTCGGCCCCGAGCTGGAGTTTTTCCTCTTTGAAACCGACGAGAACGGTCGCCCCACCACCCGCACGGGCGACGAGGCAGGGTATTTCGACCTTGGCCCGCTCGATCACGGCGACTCCACGCGCCGCGAAATCGTCTACGCGCTGGAAGCGCTGGGCTTTGAAATCGAAGCATCGCACCATGAGGTGGCGGCGGGCCAGCACGAGATCGACTTCAAATACGCCGACGCGCTGACGGCCGCCGACAACATCATGACCTTCCGCATGGTCGTCAAGACCATCGCGCAGCAGAACGGCCTGCACGCGACGTTCATGCCCAAGCCGATTTTCGGCATTGCCGGCAGCGGCATGCACACGAACATGTCCCTTTTCCGCGACGGAAAGAACATCTTCGCCGATCCGGGCGACAAGCGCGGCCTTTCTAAGGAAGCGTATAGCTACATCGCGGGGCTGCTCGCGCATGTCAAGGGCATGGCGCTGATCACCAACCCGCTGGTGAACAGCTACAAGCGGCTCGTGCCGGGCTACGAAGCGCCGTGCTATCTGGCGTGGTCGGCGTCGAACCGCTCCGCGCTGATCCGCATCCCAGCGGCGCGCGGCCAGTCCACGCGCGTCGAGCTGCGCTGCCCCGATCCGTCCTGCAACCCGTATCTGGCGCTGGCGGTCTGTCTTGCGGGCGGGCTGGACGGCATGGAGAAGGGCATGACGCCGCCGGAGGAGATCACCGAGAACATCTACGCCATGGACGCGGAAACCCGCGCGGCGCACGGCATCGACAACCTGCCCGGCTCGCTGGACGAGGCGATGACCGAGTATCTCGCCGATCCGCTCATGAGCGCGACGCTGGGCGAGCACATCAGCACGCAGTACATTGCCGGCAAGCGCAGGGAATGGAACGAATACTGCACGCGCGTGAGCAACTGGGAAGTTGAAAAGTATATGGTGCTGTATTGATCGCGCAGGGCGCGATATAAAAGGAGGCGCGGCATGGTTCGCATCGCGGTGGCGTGTTCCGGCGAGGAGGAGCGTCAGCTTCTGTGCCGGATGCTGGAGACGCATGGGTTTTCCGTGCGTTTTCGCTGCCGCACGGGCGCGGAAGCCATTCGCGCGGTGAAAACGATGGGCGGCGGCACGGTGATCTGCGCCGCGCGCCTTTCTGACATGACGGCGGGCGAAATCGCCGAAGCGCTGGGCGCGAATGCGGCGGTGATCGCCATCGGCCGCCCGGCGCAGCTGGACGGATGCGGCGAAGCGCCGTTCGCGCTGCTGCCGACGCCGCTGAATTCCGCGGCGCTGGCGCAGACCGTGCGCGCCGCGCTTGCGCTGGATAGCCGCCGTGTGCCCGTCCGCACCGACGGAGAGAAGGCGCTTGTCGCGCGCGCGAAGGCGCTGCTGATGCAAAGCGACGGCCTTTCCGAGCCGGAAGCGCACCGCCGGCTGCAGCGCGCGGCCATGGAGCGCGGCGTGAAGCTGGCCGAAGCCGCGCGGACGCTTGTAGAGCGGCGAGGCGGGACGTGAGAGAAAAATGATAAAGAAAGAGCGCCTGCACGGGAGCGTGCGGGCGCTTAGACTGTCAAAAAATCGTACCTACAGCAGAAGCAATTCGCCGTCTGCAAGACTCTAATCGTATCGACCGGCTTTGCCGGTCGGGCGGGGCGTTTTCCGTAGCAAAATGCAGTTTTGCGGAGGAAAACATTCATCAGCTTTCCTCGAAAAAGTGGCCTTGCCACTTTTTCGACACCCTGAGCGCCTGCACGGGAGCGTGCGGGCGCAAAAACAGGCACAGCAGGCCGCGCTGCGTGCCTGTTTTTGCATCTTCGACCCGATTGTGCTACGCTGAAATCAGCCGACAAGCCTGAATCCGGAGGTGGAAAATGATTTTAGAAATTGAAAGGATACTCTGCTGTGCGCTGTTTTCAATTATGGAAGCAGTGGGAAGAAAGAAAAATCCATTGTCCGGACTTCATAATATGCCAGTGGCGCTTTAGGAGCGAGCGGCGTCTTTGCCGGAGTACAAAAACGCAAAAGTGGTACGGACAAAAGAACGCATTCTGAAAAAAATCCCCGCGCTGACGATTCTTGCAGTTTTATTTGCCGTGCTGATTTATGCAAGCGGCGCAAGAAACTTCGTTCAGGGATTTGGAAATGCTTTTCTGCTGTGGGTCATAATCAAGCTGTATGTAGTTTTGGTGTTGGATTGCGGCTGGCTGGCACACACTCCGTCTGCATGGATTCCGGGAACGGAAGATATGAAAGCGTGCTATCAGGATTATGGTTTCAATATGAAAAGCATTCCCAGAAGTCTGATTGCAGGATTGACAGTCGCAACGGTGGTTGGGCTGGCAATTGAAGGAATCGTATAAAGCGTTTCATATGTTTTTTGTTGGCGATGCGGATTTCAATTTGGCAATGCTGTGTTACGCACGCCGCCCGAATGTATGGGCGCTGTTTCTTCGCGCAGTAGCATGGAGAAAATGGCGCGCCAACGCGCGCCTGTTTTATGTGTTTCTGTTTCGCAAATACGCTTCCTGCGTTATTTCCGACTGAATGTTACCGTCTGTCGGATCCATTGCTATGAAACCTGCCGCCTTGTGGATGTGAGGCGCTGCATCGCATGCTGTTTCAAAATCGTTGTGCAAACGGGCGGAATGACCGACTCGGAATGCTCGCTCCAGCAGCAGGAGAAGACGTATCCCTGCCCCTTTCCGGCAGAATGTATAGCTGCAAATTGCTGAGCAGCCTGCGGCTTTCCCTCTTCATTTCTCCACGCGTTTTCAATAGAGCACAATGACGCAAAGAAATCCGCCGTGCAGCGCTGCGTCCTGCGGCGCGTCAGCGCCCGTTCAATCAAAACGTTCCGGCAGCAAAAAAGCGGCTCCCCTTGTGGGAACCGCTTTGAAGAATCTGCTCTCTCCCCCACCCTCACCGGATGAAATCCGTCCGGTTGCCGCGCTCCGTTTCCGGAAGCGGCACGCCG
>CAZKJW010000132.1:0-5835 GCA_964553125.1 uncultured Oscillospiraceae bacterium | reverse complement strand
ATCGGTGGACGAGGTTGAAATCATCCGCCGCATGACCGAGGGCATCTACGACGAAAAGGAATATCAGAAGGCGCTGAAATGGACGCGCGAAAACTGCGCGGAAGGCTTCGACAAGAACCCCGAGGCGCTCCAGCGCAGCCGCGAGCAGAAGGACAAGGACTGGGAGTTCACCGTCAAGATGGCCTGCATCATCAAGGATCTGATGAACGGCAACCCCAACCTGCCCGAGAACGCCGAAGAAGAAAAGGTTGGCCACAACGCCATTGCCGCGGGCTTCCAGGGCCAGCGCCAGTGGACGGACTTCTACCCGAACTGCGACTTCGGCGAGACGATCCTCAACACCTCCTTCGACTGGAACGGCGCGCGCGAGCCGTACATTCTCGCTACCGAGAACGATACGCTCAACGGTCTGGGTATGCTGTTCATGAAGCTGCTGACGAACCGCGCGCAGATGTTCGCCGACGTGCGCACCTACTGGAGCGGCGAGGCGATCAAGCGCGTGACCGGCTATGAAATCGAAGGCAAGGCGAAGGACTGCGACGGCGTGATTCACCTCATCAACTCCGGCGCGTGCTGCCTCGACGCCACGGGCGAAGCCCGCGATGAAAACGGCGAAGCCGTCATGAAGCAGTGGTGGGAGACGACGGAGGAAGACCAGAAGAACATCCTCGCCAAAACCACCTTCAACTACGCCGATCTGGGCTACTTCCGCGGCGGCGGATTCTCCGCGCGCTTCACCACGCGCGCTGAAATGCCCGCCACGATGATCCGCCTCAATCTCGTCAAGGGTCTCGGCCCGGTGCTTCAGATTGCCGAGGGCTGGACGGTGCATCTGCCCGAGGAAGTGTCCGACACGCTCTACAAGCGCACCGACTATACGTGGCCCTGCACGTGGTTCTCTCCGCGCTGCGACGGCAAGGAGGGCAGCCCCTTCAAGACCGCTTACGACGTCATGAACAACTGGGGCGCCAACCATGGCGCGATCAGCTACGGCCACATCGGCGCGGATCTCATCACGTTCTGCTCGATGCTGCGCATCCCGGTCGCCATGCACAATGTGCCGGAGGACAAGATTTATCGTCCCGCCGCGTGGGGCGCATTCGGCACCAAGGACAAAGAAGGCGCCGATTTCCGCGCCTGCGCCGCCTACGGCCCGCTCTACGGAACGAACAAATAATCTCGCTGCGCCCCCTTTCTGCGGAAAGGGGGCGTTTTCGTTGCAAGGCTTTTTTGCCCAAACATACGAAAGGGGAATAAAACATGCTGCTGGCATTTCTTGCGGAAAACTGGTGGATGATCCTGCTTGGGCTCGTGCTCCTTGTGCTGCTGATCTGCTTCTTCCCGCGCTATCGGATTGCGCCGCCGGACAAGGCGCTGATCATTTCGGGCCTTCTGCGCCGCAATTACAAAGTGCGCAACCCCGATGGAACGGTTTCCTCCAAGCGATTCGGCTACCGCATCGTCCGCGGCGGCGCGACGTTCTATATTCCGGGCGTGGAACGCATCGACCGGCTGGATATGTGCCTGATGCAGGTGGATATCAAGACGATGCAGCCGGTGCCGACGAAGGAATATATCTCCGTGATGGTTGACGCAGTGGCGAATATCAAGATCGGATCGGACGATCTCTCGATTGCAACGGCTGCCGAGCAGCTGCTGCATTATGACGCGAACCAGATCAAGGCGCTGGCCAAGGACGTGCTGGAAGGCAACATGCGCGAGATTATCGGCCAGATGACGATCGCCGAGCTTGTGCAGAACCGCGATAAATTCGCACAGGAATCCATCAAGGCCGCTATGTCCGATATGAGTAACATGGGTCTGGAGATCATCAACCTGACCATCCAGAATTTCTCGGACAAGGACGGCAATATGATCGACACGATGGCCGTTCAGAACGTCGTGCAGAAAGAGCGCGATGCGGAAATCGCCCGCGCGGCGGCGCAGCAGGAAGGCCATAAGGCGCAGGCGGAGGCGAGCGCGGCGATTGCCGAGCAGAACAAGGATCTTGAACTGCTTCAGGCGCAATACAAAATCGAGGCCGATCAGGAAAAGGCAAAGGCCGATATGGCCTACGAAATCGAAAAAGAGCGCGTCCGCAAGACGTTCGAGGCCGAACATGCCGCAGCTGAACTGACCCGGCTGGAAAAAGAGACGGAGCTGAAAAAGCAGGCGGTTGAAGTCGAGCGCGAACGGCTCAACGTGGAAATCCGCGAGAAGGCCGAGGCGGAAAAATTCAAGCGTCAGGCTGAAGCGGACGCGCAGGTCTATGCGGCCGCAAAGGAAGCGGAGGCCATTCGCCTGCGCGGCGAGGCGGAGGCGGAAGCGATTCTTCGCAAGGCCGAAGCGATGCAGCAGTACGGGCAGGCCGCCATGATGGAAATGGTTGTCAACAAGCTGCCGGAAATCGCGCGTGCCGTCAGCGAACCGCTGAGCAAGACGGAAAAGATCATCCTGTTTGGCGAGGGCGGCGCATCTTCCATGGCGCGCGATACGGCGGGCGCCATGCTGCAAACCTTTGAAGCGGTAAAATCGGCCGTCGGGCTGGATATTCCGCAGATGCTCAAGGACGTAACCAGCGGCGGGCTGGTCGGCAGGGCCGGCGAAACAAAGCCGGAGGAGTAACTGTACGGATAAAAAAACATACCCCCGCGGCAGAATCACACTGCAAGGCCCCGTCCCTGCTTTCAGCGGGGGCGGGGCTGTTTTATATCGCTTTAGCGTAAGACAACCGCCAGCGGAGCTGGTGAGAGTAAATTGCAGGGCATTCAAAGCGAATGAAAGATAGTTCGGTGCGTCTTGAGACGCGGATAGTGCATTCGCCTTGAAGGCGCAGAGCATACCACCGGCTTAGCCGGTGGTTGTGATTTTCCCTCCGCAGTAATACGCTGCGATGATCCTTTCAAACAGCCGAGGCGGCAGCACGTCGTGCAGCACAACGGCGAGATGCTGATCGGCGCTCGCCACGCGAAGCCGCAGCGGCATCCGCTTTGCGCAAAGCGCGCGCGCCACTTTTTCGCCCAGCTTTTCCGGGTCGCAGCCGTGCGCTTCGTCGCGCGCAATGGCCGCAACGACGCGCCGGTATGCGTCCGCATAGGGAGAGCCTTCGGCTTCTCCGCCCGCCGCATGGCGGCGGCAGCGAAGGCTTCCGCCCCGATGATCGCCCGGCTCCATCAGCATGACGGAAACCCCGAAGGGCCGCGTCTCGGCGGAAAGGCACTCCGAGAAGCCCTCAATGGCGTGCTTGCTCGCCACATACGCGCCCTGAAACGGAATGCCCAGCAGCCCGTTGATCGACGAGAAATTGACGATGCGCCCCTCGCCTGCCGCGCGCATGGCGGGCAGCACGCGCTGCGTCATGCGCACGCCGCCGAAGAAGTTGGTGTCCATCACGTCGCGAAGCTCGTCGGCGGCGTATTCCTCGCACGCGCCGAGCGTCAGCACGCCCGCGGCGTTCACCAGCGCCCACGGCTCGCCGTATTTTTCGCGCGCAGCGCGGCAAAAAGCGTCGCAGCTCGCTTCGTCCTTCACGTCGAGCGGCAGCCGCCAGCCCGCGTCGCTTTCGCCTTCGCTGCCCGCGAACGAGCGCGCGCCCGCAACCACGGCGTATCCGGCGCGCTGAAGCGCTCTGGCCGTGTAATAGCCCAGCCCGCTCGACGCGCCCGTCACCCATACTGTTTTCATTGCCGCAGACCTTCTTTCTCGCGCAGAATGACAGCGCGGAATCATCAGGCTGATTATAATGATTCGCACGCGAAAACACAACCTGCGCGTTCTTCCCTGCCCCCGCGCGGCATATGCTTGCCCGAAGGGAGGGATCACAATGACGCAATCAAAGGCGCGGGTCAGCTCTGTCACGGTGCGCGGACGGGCGACGCTCGCGCAGGTCACGCGCCCCGAGCGCGCGGAGGAGTCCGGCGCGCCGCAGACGGAACCGCAGCCGCCGCAGACGAAAAAACTGCGCTTCGGCGAGCGGATGCTGCGCAATACAGCCATTGCAACGGCGATGTTCCTTTGCGCCGCGGCGGCGAAAACGGCGGGCGTCGCGCCGGAGGACAGCCTGCTTTCGCGCGCGGTGACGATGGATCTTTCGGAAAGCCTCGGCGGGCTGAAGTTCGTTTCCGCGCTGCTGCCGGAAAGCGCGCGCGTTTTCTGGAATCTGGGACAGGAGCGCCACAGCGCGCCGAGCGTCGCCGCCATGACGCACGCATACAGCACGGCGGAGCCGTATCTTGTCTACTCCGAGGGCGAAGCGCTCGCCAGCGCCGAGGGCGATGTGATGAGCGTCGCGCGGGACGCCGCGGGCCGCGTCACCGTGCGCCTGCGCCATGAGAGCGGCATGGAGACGCTCTACGGCAACCTGATCGCCGCCGCCGTGCGCGAGGGCGACCATGTGCAGACGGGTCAGACGCTCGGCGTTTCACGCGCGCTCACCTATGAAATGCGTGCCGAAGGGCTGCCGACCGACCCCGCGCCGTATCTGCAATGATTCCGCTGGGCAGCCTGCTGGGCGTGCCGCTGAGGATGCATTTCGCGTTCCCGGTGCTGCTGGCTGCAATGGCGCTGGGCGGCTGCGCGCGGGGCGTGCCGGATGCGCTTGCCGCGCTTTTCTGGCACGAAGCGGGGCACGTGCTGGCGGCGCGGCTGTGCGGCGCGCGGCTGACGCGCGTGGAGCTGACACCCTTCGGCTTCGCGGCCGATTACGACGGCGAAGCGCTTTCCCCCATGTGCGAGGCGCTGACGGCGCTGAGCGGGCCCCTGGCGAGCGCGGCGGGGGTGCTGGTTTTCAGAGCGCTGCCGCGCTTTTCCATGGCGCACGCGGCGCTTTTCGCGCTCAACCTGCTGCCCGTGCTGCCGCTGGACGGCGGGCGCGCGCTCCGGGCGGCGCTTTCGGCGCGGTTCCGGCGGGCACGGGTCACGCGCGCGCTGGCCCTTGCGGGCGAGGCGATGGGCGCGGCGCTGGCGGCGTGCGGCGTTGTTTCCGCCGCGAAGGGGCGCGTCAACCCCACGCTGTTTCTGTGCGGAGCGTATTTGTTTTATCTGGCGCTGCGGGAGACGGAAACGCCGGCGCTGCTGTGCGCGCGTGCGCTGTACGGGCGCGCGGAACGGCTGAAAAAGCGCGGTGCGCTACCCGTCCGGTGGCTGGCCGCGCCCGAGGATACGTCGCCCGTGCTGCTGGCGCGCCGCCTGACAGACGGCGCGTTCTTCATGATTGTGCTGCTGGATGGCGAAGCGCGCGCAGTTGAGACCCTGAGCGAAACGGAGCTGCTGCGGCGCTGTCTTTCGGAGCGGCCGCAGGAGAAAGGCGCGCCCTGCGCGCCGAAGAGAATCAAGCCTTGACGCGACATGCACGCTTTGTTATAATCCAACCATAACATTTTACACGCTCAATCATCCGCATAATTTTTCTTTCCCGTCCATAGAATAAGCCCATCTCTGGTTTTGAGCTTTTTTATGAGCATGTTTTTTGCATTTGCTTTTCAACGTGTCCAGGAGGTATTTTTTTGAATATGAATCCATATGAAAAAATGACGATGCCCGCGCTGCGGAAAATCGCAAAAGAAAGAGGGCTTCACATCGCCGTTTCAACAAAAAAAGCAGCGCTGATCGACGAGCTTCTTGCGCTGGATACGGTTTCGGCGGCTTCGCCGCAAAAGGAAACGCCGCCCGCGCGCCGGGGACGCAAGCCGAAGGCGGACGCGCCGGAAATGCCCGCGCCTGTGAAAGAAAGAATACCTGCTGAAAAAGTGAAAGAAAAGATTGCGGAGCATCCCGCCGGGGAAGCGGATGCTTCGATTGCCGCGCCTGCGGCGCAGAAAACCTCTGCCAAAAAAG
>CAZKJW010000131.1:0-6094 GCA_964553125.1 uncultured Oscillospiraceae bacterium | reverse complement strand
ATTCGGCCGCCTGCGCTTCGGTCACGCTAACGGGCGTTTCAACGGCGGCCTGCGCAACGGCGCCGGAGAGTAGCACGGAGGAACCGGCCAGCGTGGAAACGACTTTTTTCGTAGACTTCTTCATTTTCGTATCCTCCTTTACTGAACATTGAATAGCTTCTCGACGGGATACGGCGTTACCATGCCGTCGGCGCGCACAGCACGGACGCTGATGACATACGAACCTTCCGCTTCGGGCGTCCAAGTGAAGTACCAGTAAACCCAACGGTCGCTGGTCGCATCAAACGTTTCGCACCGCGTCCAGGTCTTGCCTTGATCCATCGAGATTTCAATGGCAGCAATCGCAGCAGGTTCCTGATCGGGGTTCACGGCTTCGCCGTCGTAGGGATAGTCGATTGCAATGTTATCGCGGAAACCATGCGCATACCCCTCGAAGGTGTATGGTTCATCAATGCTGATAAACTGGCCATCAGTGAAGTTGCACAGCGCAATGTTCGGAACGTTTTCATAGCTGTTGGCAAACGGGCCATGATCAACCTGATTGAACGGAGACGGATTATTCTCTTCCAGCGTACCTGTAACCACGCGAATCGTGTTTACGCCCTTGCGGCCGTCAGCGGCAGTAGCGTTTTCAAACCAGCCAACGACGGGGTATCCGTTCTGATAGGGGACGGGCTTGCCGTTGATCTGATAAACCAGATAGGCCGGATACTGTTCGAGACGATCGATTTTCTGTCCATAGCCCATACCTGCCTCGGAGCTTCCGCAGAAGAAAATGTTCATTCCTTCCTTCACGCCGGCTTGTTCCAACAGCCACGAAACAGGAATACCGGTGATTTCCTGATTGGTAATCAAGGGACCTCCAAGCGGATTGATGACGCATTCGATTGTAGAAACCTTCGTTACAGAAGGAGCCTGCTCGATCAGTTCCGAAAGAGTAATGGTGAACGGATTTTCTACTTCGCCCTCAACGCTAATGACCCAATCGTCGAAGATGCCATCCTCTTCCGGGTTCGGTTCGTCGCCGTTAAAGAAGTGCGCAAGACGGCTTGCATCAGTATCGTTGAACATCCAGTTCAGGTTCCAGAAATCTTCCGCCAGCCGATCCTGCTCATAGCTGAATTCGCCCTGCACGTTTTCAATGGCGGTAATCCCGTGCAGCGTCTTGTACTTGACGAGATCCCACAGCACCATTTCGCCGTTGTTCTCATAGTCCGTATAGTGGCAGCTCCAACAATTGCCGCCCATCTGGCTGAATGCTTCGGAATCGTGCAGTCCGTGAATCATCGGAGCAAGCTCCGTTATAAACCACGGCGCCAGCGTCACATGGCACAAATAGCACTGGGTAACAGTGGTTTCAATGCCCATCGCGTTGCGAAAATCGAAATGTTCAAAGTAATTGATGTTTGAAAACGTCCGGCTGTTAACAAGCGTTTCGGCCAGATCCTGATGACAGGCGGCGCAGCCGCGCTTATCAGCCTTGAGAATCGCCGTGTTGTACACTTCCGGATCAGAAGGCGTGCGCTGAATTTTTACGCCGTTGGCAAGCGTGGTCACCTTCGGCGCGTATTGAATCTGATTATCGGCCACTTTCTGGTAGAAATCGTTGAGCTGATCTTCCCAAGTGTGCTCTTCGGCAGCAGCCATGCCGTCAGGATTGGCCTGTGCAAGCGCATCGTTAACCGCTTCCACAACGGCTGTAGAGGTCACGGTTGCGCCAGTAATGGCCTCGATATCACTGCCCAGCGCAAGCTGACCAGACTTGCCGATGAACTGCGCCTTGAACTCGTCCTCCTGCACGCGCGCGCCGAGACCGGGCGTTTCGGCGAATTTATCATCGCCGATCGTGACAGCAGCAATTCTACCGTCTGCATCGAGTTCGATTTCAACAAACACCTCGCCGCCAAATCCCTTGGTCACAGCGCTGTATGTCGTGTTTTCCGCCGCTGCCATACCGCAGCAGCCGATCATGACGCACAGCGTAAGCAGCGTTGCCGTCAGTCGATGTAACAGAGAGATTCCTTTCATTTCCCCATTCGCTCCTTCTGTGAAAAAAATTATGATTTAGACGTGCGATAACACGTCCTATCACCGCAAAGAAGTTGAAAAAAACATATTTTATGTTAAAATACAGGCATGAGAAGAAGGAATACACAAAAAGCCCCATTTGTGCATTCCTGCACGTTTGTGCACAATAGTAAAAACAAGAGGCACGATGCATGGATACAAAGGCGCTGATTGCCAACGCAACCTACCGATTGCTGCAAAAAAAACCAATCACCAAACTGACGCTCTCCGAAATCAGCCATGAAGCAGGCGTGAGCAAACGCACGGTCTATAACCACTTTCAGGATAAATTTGAAATTGCTCAGTATCTTTGCAAGCAAATCGACGACGCATTCTTTAGCGGAGAACAACACTCAGTAGCTGAATACTGCGGCGAAAATCCGCTGCGATATTCCGGCTATATCTGGGAACATGCAGATTTTTTCCGCAACATACTATGCTACGTCGGGCAAAACAGTCTGATGGATTACATGGCCGAGCGGTTCTTGCAGCGGCTTTTGCACGATATTCGCATGATACAGGGGTGCGATGAAATTTCAGAAGAAATTCTCGCTGCGGCCGAATTCTTTGCCTATTCTTCCGTCTATTGCTCCTACGAAATGCTCAAAGGTTCGATTCCGCGTCGATATCTCAATACAGACAAATCCTGTATGAACCTGTATATGCCCGCCCCGCTCCTGAACCTTTTCACCAAAAAACAAAACGCTGACACACCATAACAAAGCGGCTCTGCCGCGAAAAGAATCACCGCGCCTTCTGCCGGCCCAGAATGCTCAGCAGCTTTTCCGGCAAGGGAAGGCCGGCCAGCGCGGCGTTTTCAACGATGGAAATCGCTTCGTTTACGATGTAAAACCACGCCGTGGCGGCGCGCACAAACGCGCTGTCCACGGTCGCATCAATTTGCGCGGCGACGGCCAGCACCATCAGGATCAGCCCCTTGCGCAGAAGCCCGCGCATTCCCGCGCGGCTGTCCACAAAGCCCGCCGCGGTTTTCGGGCTGCGCCCCATTGCCGCGACGATCAGCCCGGAAACGTAGTCCATCGCCATCATCGCCACAAGCAGCCGCAGGGTGTTGTCCCAGCCGCCCAGAAGGCGCAGCGCGCTCTGCCCCAAATTCCGCAAAAAGCCCAAAATGCTTGACATAACGCCTCCCGATTGCTATCCTAATAGATTGAAAATGTGTAAGCATTTCAAACCATTTTATGCATAAGGGGACACCGCAATGCAGATCGCAGACTACAATCCTTCGGTTATCGAGCCGAAATGGCAAAAGATTTGGGATGAAACCGGCGCTTTCCGCGCGCTGGACGATCATACCATGCCCAAGTATTACTGCCTGATCGAGTTCCCGTACCCGTCCGGCGCGGGACTGCACGTCGGCCATCCGCGCAGCAACACGGCGCTGGATATCATCGCGCGCAAGCGCCGCATGGAGGGCTACAACGTTCTCTACCCCATCGGTTACGACGCTTTCGGCCTGCCGACGGAAAACTTCGCCATCAAAAACAAAATCCATCCGCGCATCGTCACCGAGCGGAACGTCAACCACTTTCGCGAACAGCTACAGCGGCTCGGTTTCTCGTTCGATTACAGCCGCGAAGTGAACACCACCGATCCGAAATACTACAAGTGGACGCAGTGGATTTTCCTTCAGCTGTTCAAGCGCGGGCTGGCATATAAAACCGAAATGCCCATCAACTGGTGTACGTCCTGCAAGGTCGGTCTCGCCAACGAAGAGGTTGTGGACGGCCGCTGCGAGCGCTGCGGCGGCGAAGTGGTGCGCAAGGTCAAGAGCCAGTGGATGCTCCGCATCACCGAATACGCCCAGAAGCTGCTCGACGGGCTGGACGACGTCGATTTCATCGAAAAGGTCAAGACCCAGCAGCGCAACTGGATCGGCCGCTCCACCGGCGCGGAAGTCGATTTCACGCTGGAAGGCACGGACGAAAAGCTCCGCATCTTCACCACCCGCCCTGACACGCTCTTTGGCGCAACCTACATGGTCGTCAGCCCCGAGCATCCGGCGCTGGAAAAATACAAAGACCGCATCGCCAACTTCGACGCGCTGATGGACTATCGCGCGCAGGCCGCGAAAAAGAGCGACTTCGAGCGCACCGAGCTTGCCAAGGACAAGACCGGCGTGCAGATCGAAGGGCTTCGCGCCGTGAACCCCGTCACGGGCAAGGCGATCCCGATCTGGGTGAGCGACTATGTGCTCATGAGCTACGGCACCGGCGCGATTATGGCCGTTCCCGGCCATGACACCCGCGACTGGGACTTCGCCACCAAGTTCGGCCTGCCCATCGTGGAGGTTGTCGCGGGCGGCGACGTGACCAAGGAAGCGTTCACCGACATCGCCGAGGGCACCATGGTCAATTCCGGCTTCCTCGACGGGCTGTCCGTCGCAGAGGCGAAAAAGACGATCATCCAGTGGCTGACCGAGCAGGGCGTGGGCCATGAAAAGGTCAACTACAAACTGCGCGACTGGGTGTTCAGCCGCCAGCGCTATTGGGGCGAACCGATCCCGCTCGTGTGGTGTGAAACCTGCCGCAAGTGGCAGCCCCTGCCCGAGGATCAGCTGCCGCTGCTGCTGCCCGACGTGGACAACTACGAGCCCACCGACAACGGCGAAAGCCCGCTGGCCGCAATGACCGACTGGCTCCGCACCACCTGCCCCGTCTGCGGCGGCCCTGCCCGCCGTGAAACCGACACCATGCCGCAGTGGGCCGGCTCGAGCTGGTACTTCCTGCGCTACATGGACCCGCACAATGACGACGCGCTCGCCAGCCCGGAGAACCTCAAATACTGGGGCCCCGTCGATTGGTACAACGGCGGCATGGAGCACACCACGCTGCACCTGCTCTACAGCCGCTTCTGGCATAAGTTCCTCTACGATATCGGCGTTGTGCCGTTCGCAGAGCCCTACAAAAAGCGCACGTCGCACGGCATGATTCTCGGCGAAAACGGCGAGAAGATGAGCAAGAGCCGCGGCAACGTCATCAACCCGGACGATATCGTCGATCAGATCGGCGCGGACGCCTTCCGCGTATACGAAATGTTCATGGGCGCGTTCGATCAGGCGATTCCGTGGTCCACCAGCGGCGCAGTCGGCTGCCGCCGCTTCCTCGACCGCGTCTGGCGCCTTCAGGAAACGCTGGTGAACGACGACGGCATCCGCAAGGAGCTGCTGCCCGACGTTCACGGCTGCATCAAGAAGGTTTCCGAGGACTATGAGCGCATGAAATTCAACACGGCGATTGCCGCAATGATGGCGCTCGTCAACCAGATTGCCTCCACCGGCAAGGTCACGCGCGGCGAGATGAAGATTCTCGTGCAGCTGCTCAACCCGGTCGCGCCGCACATCACCGAGGAAATCTGGCAGAACCTTGGCCAGACGGACACGCTCTCTCGCCACGCATGGCCGAAGTGGGACGAAAAAGCCCTCGTGCGCGACGAAGTGGAAATCGCCATCCAGATCAACGGCAAAGTGCGCGGCCGCATGACCGTGCCCACGTCCCTCACGCCGGAAGAGGCGCAGAAGACCCTGCCCGAAACGCCGGAAGTGAAGGCCGCCGTCGGCGACAAGACCATCCGCAAGATCATCTATGTCAAGGGCCGCCTGCTGAACATCGTGGTCGGCTGACGCGCATGAACTGAACCTGCATTGCAGCACCCCCGGAACGTCGGAAGCAAAAGCCACGTTCCGGGGGTGTTTTTTGCGCGCAGGAGCGCGCTTTTTTTGGGCGGCGCGCAGCGCTTCTTTTTTGGGAGCACAGCTTTTTTGGTGCGCGGCTGTCGTGCGACTGCCAGTCCTGCCGCTGTTTTTCAATGCGTCTGGGGTTCCTTATCCCAACATGCGGGAAATTGCTTTGCGCTGCAAACTCAGGAACATGGGGAGGCTCATTCGTTTTCAAAGAGGGTTAAGGGCGCAAGGGGCGCGGCTTTTTCGCTTGGGGCTGTCGTGCGACTGCCAGTCCTGCCGCTGTTTTTCAATGCGTCTGGGGTTCCTTATCCCAACATGCGGGAA
>CAZKJW010000130.1:0-6095 GCA_964553125.1 uncultured Oscillospiraceae bacterium | reverse complement strand
TCAACGGCTATCGTCCGCAGTTCTACTTCCGCACCACCGCCGTTACCGGCAACATCAAGCTGCCCGATGGCGTTGAAATGGTCATGCCTGGCGACCACATCGACATGGAATGCACGCTGATCACCCCCATCGCTATCGAGAAGGGTCTCCGCTTCGCTATCCGTGAAGGCGGCCGTACCGTTGGTTCCGGCGTCGTCGTCGACATCATGGAATAATTCCAAAATCACCAAAGGCTCAGCCTGAATGATTTTGCCCCGCCTGTTTCAAGCAGGCGGGGCTTTTTTACAAGCCGCATGGATGCAATTTTGCAGCGGCGCGCAGGGAGGCGGGCAGGATGCGCTGGTTTGGCGAGTACGACTCTCCGCTGGGGAAGATTCTGCTCCGCGGCGAGGGCAAAGCGCTGACGGGGCTGTGGTTTGAAGGCTGGCGGAACGCGCCCGCCTGTGAGGATGCGTTTCCCGCGCGGGAAGCGCCGCCGCTTGCGGCGGCAAAGCGCTGGCTGGATTGCTATTTCGGCGGGAAAGCGCCGGCGTTCACGCTGCCCATTGCCGCGCAGGGGACGCCGTTTCAGCGCGCCGTATGGGAAGCGCTGCAAAAAATCCCCTTCGGCGAGACGACCACCTATGGCAGCCTTGCAGCGCAGATCGCTGCCGGGCGCGGTGCGCGCGTTTCTGCGCAGGCCGTCGGCGGGGCGGTCGGACGCAACCGGCTTGCGCTTGTGATTCCGTGCCACCGCGTGCTCGGCGCGGACGGCGGGCTGACCGGCTATGCGGGCGGCCTCGAAAGAAAAGCGCGGCTGCTTGCGCTGGAGGGCGCGCGCTTTTCGCAGCCGCTTTGCGGCGGCCTTTCCCGGCTTGACAGCAGGGCGGAGAATCTGCTATAAGTATCATGCTTTCATGCGGCGAAGCGCGGACGAAGGCCGCGCTGTGCGGGAGGGGATCAGAAAAATGAACCGCTCTTTGAAGGAAATGTTCGACGGATTTCTGGGCGCTGTGTCGCCGGAATACGCCTATCAAATTGCATACGAGCTGAGCACGAACCCGGCGTATTTCAATAACGCAAAGCTGGGCGGGCGGCAGGCGGGCAGCCGCGCGGAGCACGCGGCGGCGGAGTATCTGTGCAGGGAAATGCGCGCCATCGGCCTTGAGGACGTGGAGAAGGTTCCCGCGCGCTGCGACAGGTGGCAGTTCAACGGCGCGAGCCTGACCGTGAACGGCAAGGAGTACGCGCTCTACACCTATGCGACGGCGTCCACGCCGCCGGAGGGCGTCACGGCGGAAATCGTATACGCGGGGCGCGGCACGCGCTGGGATTACGAAGGGCTGGACGTGCAGGGGCGGATCGTGCTGGTCGATATCAACCAGCGCGATGACTGGTGGATCACCTACCCGATGCTCGAAGCGCAGCATCAGGGCGCGGCGGCAATTCTCGCCGCGAACGTGGGCGGCTTTGCGCAGATTGCCGACGACGCGCTCAACAGCCAGGATATCTGCGGGCCGACGAGCATCCCGACCTGCTCCATCGGCGTGGCCGACGCGCGGGAGATTCGCGCGCTGCTGGAAAGCGGCCCGGCAGCCGGCACGCTCATCGTGGACAACGAGGTGGAGATCGGCAAGGGTGTGACATACAACCTGACGGGCCGCATCAGGGGCAAGCGCTCGGATTTTCAGATCCTTGCCGGCGGACACTACGACACGCATTTTTTCGGCTTTCAGGATGACAGCTGCGCCGTGGCGCTTGTGCTGGCGATGGCAAAGGCGATGATTGAATCGGGCTATCGCCCGGAAAACGACATTGTGATCTGCCTGCACGGCGCGGAGGAGTGGGGGTCGTCCTACACGCAGTTCGACTGGACGGTCGGCGCGTGGGAGATGATCAACCGCGTACACCCTGAATGGGTGGGGCGGACGCTGGCGTTTATCAATCTGGAACTGCCCGCATATGAATTCGCGTCGTATACGACGACGTATTCCGCGCCGGAAATGTATTCCCTGCTGGATACGTTTGCGCATCGCTTTCCCTATTCGCCCAAGCCGAAAGGCTGCTTCCCGGACGGCGTGCTGACGGAGGGCTATCAGACCTACGCCTACTCCGACGATTTCTCCTACTACGCCGCGGGCGTTCCCTCCACCGTGAACGGGTTCCTTCTGCAGCGCGATATGAAGCATGTGTTCCCGTTCTATCTTGACTACTATCACACGCAGTACGACACGCACGAGACGTACAACGCCGCCGTGATGGATTTCAATATCCGCTATTACGGCGCGCTGGCGATGTATATCGATCAGAGCCCTGCGCTGTATCTGGATTTCACGGCGCAGTATGCGCGCGTTTCGCAGGCGATGCACCCGGAAACCATGGCGCGCGCAGGGTGCGGCATGGAGGAATTCCGCGCCGCGCTTGAGGCGCTTTTGGCCGCGTCGGCGGCCATGAAAAAACGCGTCCTTGCCGTGAACGGAGACTATGAACGCGCGCGGCAGGCCGAAGACGAGGCCGCCATGGAGGCGCTTCGCGCAGAGGGGCGTGCGCTGACGGCGCAGAATCTGGCGGCATTCCGCTTCGCGCAGAAGAACCTGCTGGGGCTGATGTACGAGCAGCCCATCGTGCCGCACGAAGCGCCGCAGGAGACGATCGAGCTTTGCGAGGAGATCATCGCCTGTTTGCAGCGCGGCGACCCCGCCACGGCGGTGGACGAATACGCGCTGACGGTCAACAACGTGCTGGAGCGCTATGCGATGTATTTCTCGCCCGAGGTTATCGCGGTGCAGGATCACATGGTTTGGGGCGCGGAGAATCAGCACAACCTCTATTGGGGCACCGACATCAATTTCAGCAAGGCGGACGTGGACGCCGCGACGCGCAGCCTGTATCGGCGCTACGGCGAGGCGGGCGGGGATTTTACGGAGGAAATCGCCGTCTACTGCGCGGCAATCGCGGTTGAAAAGACAAAGCTGCGGGAGAGTGCGCAGGCGGAAGCTGCGGCGATGCGGCGGCTTGCGCAGATGCTGGAAGAAAAATAAAGCAAGCGACAGGGAGGAAAAAAACAATGGTATATTATGCGGGGCCGATGTTCAGCGCGGCGGAGCTGGAGTTCAACCTGAAGGCGGCGGCAGCGCTCGAGGGCGCGGGGCTGGAGATTTTTCTGCCGCAGCGCGACGGCGGGTGCATGGCCGAAATGCTCAAGACGATGACGGCCGACGAGGTGAGCCGGGAGATTTTCCTCACGGATATGGAGAATATCCGCAGGGCGAAGGCGTTCCTCTTTGTGCTTGACGGCCGCGTGCCCGACGAGGGCGCGTGCGTGGCGCTCGGGCTTGCCTACGCGGCGGGCGTGCCGTGCTACGGCCTCAAGACCGATCCGCGTACGGCGATGGACGGCCGCATGAACCCGATGATCGAGGGATCGATCGTGCGCGTGTTTGCCTCGGCGCAGGAAGCGGCGGCTTTTTTGGCGGCGCAGGGCGCCTGAATCCTTGCAAAGCCGTTTTTTCTATGATATAATCCCACACATCGGCAATGAAGGAGACTATGCCCGATGGCTCGTCCGCCCCAGAGAATGCGGCCTTTGGCTGAAAGCCGCTGCGGACTGCGCGGGGAATTCCCTCCCGAGCCGCCCCGCTGAAACGCCAGTAGGCGGGGCCGGGAACGAGCCCGTTATCCCGTCGAGGCCGTAAAGCGCGCTGCGCTCGCGGCAAAAAAGGGTGGTACCACGCTGCGCCTGCCTGCGTCCCTTCACGCGGCAGGCTTTTTGCATTCTTTTTTCAAACCGGAGGAGGAAAACCATGCAGGACAAGATCCGCCAGATCGTGGCCGAAGCGCGCGAAGCGCTCGAAAAGGCCGACAACACCGCCGCGCTTGAAGCGCTGCGCGTACAGTTTCAGGGCAAAAAGGGCAGCCTGACGCAGCTTCTGCGCGGCATGGGTCAGCTCAGCCCCGAGGAGCGTCCGAAGATGGGCGCGCTCATCAATGCCGCCCGCGAGAACATCGGCGCGATGATCGACGAGCGCCGCAGCGCGCTGCGCGCCGCCGAGCGCGAGATGCAGCTCAAGCGCGAAACCATCGACGTGACCGAGCCGCGTCCCTTCCCCAAGACTGGCACGATGCACCCGCTGTACATGGTGCAGGATGAACTGATCAACGTGTTCACCGGCATGGGCTTCGATGTGGCGGAAGGCCCGGAGATCGAGCTGGATACCTACAACTTCGAGCTGCTCAACCTGCCGAAGAACCACCCCGCGCGCGACGCGCAGGACACGTTCTACATTGAGGACAATATGGTGCTGCGCACGCACACCTCGCCCGTGCAGGCGCGCACGATGCAGACGCGCAAGCCGCCCTTCCGCATCGTATGCCCCGGCCGCGTTTACCGCGCCGACGAAGTGGACGCCACGCACAGCCCGGTGTTCCACCAGATGGAGGGCCTTGCCATCGATAAGGATATCTCCATGTGCGACCTGAAGGGCACGCTGGACGCGTTCGTCAAGAGCCTGTTCGGCGAGGACATGCAGACGCGCTTCCGCCCGTCGTTCTTCCCGTTCACGGAGCCGTCCGCCGAGGTGGATATGAGCTGCATGGCCTGCCGCGGCAAGGGCTGCCGCGTGTGCAAGGGCACGGGCTGGATTGAGGTGCTCGGCTGCGGCATGGTGAACCCCAAGGTGCTGGACATGAACGGAATCGACTCCAATGTGTATTCCGGCTTCGCCTTCGGCATCGGGCTGGAACGCATCGCGATGCTCAAATACGGCGTGAGCGACATGCGCCTGTTCTACGAGGGCGACACGCGCTTCCTCGAGCAGTTTCGGTAAGGGGGTAAAAACAAAATGAAAGCACCGATGAATTGGATTCGCGAATACACCGATATTCCCGCCGACGCTGCGGCGTACACCGACCGCATGGTGCTCACCGGCACCGGCGTGGAGGGCTATGAAGCGCTTGGCGCTGAAATTCATAACGTCGTCACCGGCCGTGTGCTCTCGCTGGAGCGGCACCCGGACTCCGATCACCTGTGGGTCTGCCAGATTGACGTGGGCGGCGAGCGCCCGCTGCAGATTGTGACCGGCGCGCAGAACCTGAACGGCGGCGAGATCGTTCCGGTCTGCCTCGACGGCGCGAAGCTGCCGGGCGGCAAGGAAATCAAGACCGGCAAGCTGCGCGGCGTGCTGTCCGAGGGAATGCTCTGCGGCGGCAGCGAGCTGGGCGTGGACGATTCGCTCTACCCCGGCGCGGGCGTGGACGGCATCATGATCTTCCATGAGGAGCTGCCGCTGGGCGAGGACGTTCGTCCGCTGATCGGCAAGGACGACACCGTCGTCGATTTCGACATTCTCGCCAACCGGCCCGACTGCCAGTGCATCTGGGGTCTGGCGCGCGAAAGTGCGGCCGCGTTCGGCGTCACCTTCCGCAAGCCGGAGATCACCTTCAAGGCGCATTCCGGAAGCATCAACGACGAGGCGAAGGTCGAGGTGCTCGACGATGAGCTCTGCCCGCGCTACGCCTGCCGCGTGGTGAAGAACGTGCGCGTCGCGCCGTCGCCGATGTGGCTGCGCGCATACCTGCACGCCGCCGGGATGCGCTCGATCAACAACGTGGTGGACATCACCAACTTCGTCATGCTGGAAACCGGCCACCCGATGCACGCGTTCGACCTTGCCAAGGTTTGCGGCCGTCACATCATTGTGCGCCGCGCGCAGGAAGGCGAGCCGCTGCGCACGCTGGACGGCAAGGAATACACGCTCAACAGCTCCATGCTCGTCATCGCCGACGAACAGGGCCCGACGGGTCTTGCCGGCATCATGGGCGGCGAGGAGTCCGAAATCACCGAGGAAACGAAAGAGATCCTCTTTGAGTGCGCCGCGTTCGACCGCGCCAACATCCGCGTCACCGCGCGCACGCTGGGCATCCGCACCGAGGCTTCCGGCCGGTTTGAAAAGGGCGTGTGCCCCGCGACAATCATGGAAGCGCTTGACCGCGCCTGCCAGATGGTCGATTCGCTCGACGCGGGCGACGTGATCGGCGACGCGATTGACCTGTATCCCAACCCTGCCGAGGAAAAAATCGTTACCGCCAGCCTTGCGCGCATCCGCCGCTGGACGGGC
>CAZKJW010000129.1:0-6108 GCA_964553125.1 uncultured Oscillospiraceae bacterium | reverse complement strand
GCCGAGCACATTCCTGATCGAATTTTATCCGGGCTTCATTATAGATTTTGGTATCAGCGCGCGCGTTGCGCCAGTTCTTGATTAAAAACCAGAGAGGCAGACCAAACATCGAACCGAACAAGAGAATGTAGCCAAGAAACGTAACCATTTTGAATCCCCCTTTCAATAAAATATAGCAAGCCGATCCGGCGTTGTCAACCGAAAGAACCGGGATGACAGAAGCAAGCAGACGCAGCCGGAAAGCTCGACATGAGCGACGCGGCGCGCCGTCCCTTCGCCGCGAAAGCGGCAAAAAAATTCAAATGCGTTTCCAATCCATCCGACAAGTTCCAGCGTATTTTGCACGTTTCAAGGCAAAATACCTGTGAACACGACGGAAGGAGGTGAAACGAAATGGCGAACAGCAACGGAAACCGCACCAACATCCCGGAAGCTCGCGGCGCGCTGGATAACATGAAATATGAAATCGCGCGCGAACTCGGCGTCAATCTCAAGCAGGGCTATAACGGCGACCTGACCAGCCGCGAAAACGGCTACGTCGGCGGCTATATGGTCAAGCGCATGATTGAACAGGCCGAGCAGCAGATGTCCGGCAAGTAAAAAAGCGGGAGGGGAACCACTTATGTTTACGCCTAACATCAACGCCCAGCAGGGCGGCCAGCAGGCGCAGAGCGCCAGCTCGAACAACTCCGGCAGCGGAAACCGCATCGAGGTACCGCAGGCCAAGGAAGCGCTGAACAACATGAAGCACGAGATTGCGGGCGAGCTGGGGATCAACCTCAAGCAGGGCTATAACGGCGATCTCACCAGCCGTCAGGCTGGCTACATTGGCGGCTATATGGTCAAGCGGCTCATCGAGCAGCAGGAAAAGGCAATGGCCGGCAAGCAGTAACGGCAGCATAAAACAACGCAAAGCCCCTCTTTTCCGCGCGGAAGAAGAGGGGCTTTCGCGTGCGCTTCGTGTCGAACGGCTGACAAATTCGGCGGCGGGTTTCGCCGATGGAACGCCTATACGGGCGCTATACTCTTCCTATCAAACAGAACGGCGGGAGAGAACAATGGCACAGCGGTTCCGGCAGACATGGTCAGGCATCGGGTATTCCGTGCAGCGCGGCGAGCAGAGAATCGCGCCTGCGCAGTGGGTTCGCGCACAGTGTACGGCGCGCGGCGGCATGGCGCTGCTGGCGGCGTTTGCAGTGTCGCAGGCGACGCTGCCCTTCGGCGCGGCGGCGCTGGGGATTCCGTTCGTGGCGGCGCTTCTGCTGCTGGAAAAACCTGCCGCGCCCGCGCTGCTCGGCTGTGCGCTCGGGCTGCTGGCGCGCTGGCAGCCGATTACGCTCCTGAACGGCTGGCCGCTTGCAGCGTGCGTGCTGCTCGTTTTGACGGTGCGCGGCGAGTGGGACTGGAAACCGTGGAAGGTTTCGGCGGCCGCGGCGGCGTGCATGGCGCTGCCCCTGCCGCTTGCGGTGCGAAGCCCGAGGCTGCTGGCGGCGTTTTTCGCGGGGATTGCCGCGGCGGGCGTCGCCACGCCGGTGTTCGCGCGCGCGCTGCTTTCGGTGAATCTGAAGGATCAGACGCTTTCCGCGGACGACCGGCTTTGCCTGATGCTGTTTGCGGCGGCCGTCTGCATGGGGCTGGAGTGGATTCGCGTGCGCGGGTGCAGCCTTGGCGCGGCGGCGGTGGCGCTGTGCGTCATGGCGGCGGGCGCGTGCGCCGGGCCGGGCGTTGCGGCGCCTGCGGGCGTGCTGATGGGTATCATGCAGGCAATGGCGGGCGGCGAAACATGGGGCGCGCTGTTTTTTTGCGCGCTGGGCGCGCTTTCCGGGCTGCTGCGGGGCGGCGCGCGGTGGATGATTGCCGCCGGTTCCGCCTTGGGCGTGACGATTGCCGCGCTGGCGCTTTCCGGGCTGGAAGGCGCGGCGGTGTATGCGCCGCCGGTGGCTG
This sequence comes from uncultured Oscillospiraceae bacterium, assembly GCA_964553125.1. Lineage (GTDB taxonomy): Bacteria > Bacillota > Clostridia > Christensenellales > Aristaeellaceae > Aphodomonas. The sequence continues at coordinate 4,164 of CAZKJW010000129.1, read as the reverse complement.
CCGCCGCGCTTGCGTTTGCCTGTGTGCCGGAGACGTGGCTCGACGCGCTTCGCGGCCTTTTGCAGCCGAAGCCGCAGTTCCTCTCGGGCGGCGCGAACGCGGCCGTGAGCTATCTGCTGCGCGAGCGCGCGACGGCGCTTTCGGAGATGGCGCAGACCCTTCCGGCGGAATCGCCGGAAAAGGACGAGCCGCCGCTGGAGCTGCTGGCGTGCAGGCTCTGCACGGGCTGTGAGCGGCAGCGCGAGTGCTGGGACGCGCGCCGCGAGGAGACGATGCGGCTGCTTTCCGGCTCGCTCGACGCATTTGCGCTGAAAGAAATACCGGCCGCGCGCGAGCAGATTGACCGCGCATCGCGGGCGTTCGGCTGTCTGCGTGCCGGGGAAGCGCCGGAGCTTGTCGCAGCGCTGGCCGCAGAGCGCATGGGCGGCGAGCGGGACAGGCGGCAGCGTGCGGAAAGCCGCGCGTGGCTTGCCGAGCAGCTTCAGGCGCAGGCGCGCACGCTGACCTCGGCGTGCGATCAGATGGAGAGCGAGGACGGCACGGCGCTGCGCGCACGGGAAGCCGTCCTGAGTGCAATGCCGGCTTTGCGCGGCAGGCCGGACGCGCTGAGCGTCTGCGTGCTGGAAGGCCGGCTGCATGTATGGCTGAACGCGGCGTGCGAAAACGAAGGGCGGCTTGCAAAGATGGAAAGCGCGCTGAGCGCCGCCGTCGGCGTGCGGATGGAGCTGCTGCGCGTGGGCGGCGACTGGCTGCTTTTCAGCGAAACGCCCGCGCTGCGCATGGAAACGGCACGCGCGTGCGCGACGGCGGCGGGGGAGCGCGTTTCGGGCGACGGCGCGGCATGGGAACGGCTTTCGGCGGGGCAGTATCTTCTGGCGCTCAGCGACGGCATGGGTTCCGGCGGCGAGGCGGGGCGCGAAAGCCGCGCCGCGCTGGAGCTGCTTGTGCGCGCGCTCCGTGCGGGATACAGCCGCCATGATGCGCTGCGCTGGGTGAACGGAATGCTGACCGCCTGCCGCGGGGAGGGCGAAATGTTTGCGACGATGGATCTGTGTACGGTCGATCTGGACAGCGGCGAGGCCGCGTTTGAAAAGCTCGGCGCGTGTACGTCGTATCTGCTGCGGGGCGGGCGCTGTCGCCGCGTCGGCGGGGACGCGCTGCCGATGGGCATCGTGGGCGCGGCTAGTCCGCAGCGCACGACGGTGCGGCTTCGCCCGGACGACTGGATTGTCATGGTGACCGACGGCGTGACGGACGCCTTTGGCGGCGACGACGGCGCTTTCCTGCGCGCGCTGGGCGGCATGACGCCCCGGGACGCTGCGCTCACGCCGCAGACGCTTGCGGATACGCTGCTGCGCCGCGCCCTCGAACGCTGCGGCGGAGCCGCCCCGGACGACATGACCGTGCTGGCGGCGCGCGTGATGGAAACCGCGCCGCACTGAGCCGGCTTGCGGTTTTTGCGGAAACCTGCTATAATGCGCAGACAAACACGAAAGAGGCGGCCTATGAGAACCATTCAAAGCAAGCGGGAGCGGGAAAAGAAAATCGTTTCGGAAATGATCGCGCTCTATTGCCGGAAAAAGCATGGCGTGAAGGGGCAGCTCTGCGCGGAGTGCGCCGCGCTGGACGCTTATGCGCGCGAGCGCAGCGACAAATGTCCGTTCATGGAGACGAAAACATTCTGCTCGAATTGCCGCGTACACTGCTACAAGCCGCAGATGCGCGAAAAAATCCGCGAGGTGATGCGGTTTTCCGGCCCGCGAATGCTGACGGTGCATCCCGTGACGGCCGTTCGCCACGTGATCGAAAGCAAGCGCGAAAAGAAGCGAATCGAAAAACAAAGCGCGTCAAAGCAATAAGGCGGAACGCGGATATTTTATGCGCGCAAGCGCGCAAACGGCGGCCCGCGGCAAGCGGAACGCCCTGCAAACAGCGGATCCTTCAAAGGGAGGCCGCTGTTTTTTTGCTGCGGGGGGAGGCAGGGAAAGGCGGAGATTGAACGGGGCGGAAAGAAATACTGCATGGACGGAAAAGAAAGAGTGATAGTGGAGCTTTATAAAAATTGCCGATGAGGATTTGGGTGTGAGATGGAGACATACTTTGCTGTGCGAATGTCAGCGGAGGGAACGCGTACGGAATGACAACATGGTGGGGTGCAGCAAAGAACCGGCAAGGGTGATCGAGCAGTGCTTCGCGGAAAAGAATAGCAAGGTTCCATTTATATGAAGCGGGAGCCTGTCAAAAATGCTTTCTGGTCATACGTGCTGCCGGTTTCCTTGAGAATTTCGCGCGCGAGCTTGCCATACTCACGCTCGTCAACCTCAACGCCGTGCGTAAGGCGAAGCTGCTGCTTCAAGGCCGCAATCGTCTCGTCACGCTGGCTGATCGTCCGCGTCAGGCGCTGCACGTCCCGCTGGTCGAGCACGGGCCCGTCGTCTTGGCGGGAGAAGCGAATGTCAGGGTCGCTCGTCGGCTGCTTGTTGGAAACATTCTTCACCTGCGAAGGGTCGAACACGACGTAGGAAAGCCCGCGCGAAGTCACGTCGTCACCGTAACCGCCAACGCCGCCTTCGTCGAGAATCAGGCCGTCATAGTCGTATTCCATTTCCTCAATGAATTCCTGCAAGTCCATTCCGTCTGTCCAGTCCGGAAGGCCGCTTTCCGCAAGCGGCGCGCCCGTGCCGTACTTGCGGTAGTATTCATTGTCGAAAATCTCGCGTTCCGTAGAGTTGCGCGTATCGAACGGTTTTTCAATGTTCAGATACACGTCATAGGTGGTCGGATTCGTCGCTTCGTTGTAGCGCCCACGCAGAGAACTCGCGCTCGGATTCTGGTATTTGTCCGCGTAGTTCTTGTCCTGCGTGAAGTAGGACGCGCTCCTGAACACGGTAAATCCACCGTAAGGCGTGCCGTGGTGCATCACCATCAGCCGCCCGTCCTCGTCGCGCACCTTGCTGTTCTTGAAGTACTCCTGCTGCGCCTCCGTCAGCGTGTTACCGTCGCTGTCCTGCATGGAAAATTTTATTTGAGAATCCCCCTTGTAATTCCACAAACTTTGTAGTAGAGTGTGGAGCGGGGATGCATCATCGCCAGTGTTCGCTTTCTGTAAAGAATTTGACCTGGTTCTGAACGTTGATGCGTCCCTTTCTATAACCACTTCGTGGACGTAAAAATCGTCGCGGTTATTCATCTTGCGCAAGACAACACCAAGAACAGCTTCTTCATTTGCATAAGTAATAGGTGCAGCTATAACGACAGTATCGTATCCGCGTCCCTTCCAATCATATTCAGCGTTAATAATACCGCCATCTCGTATAACTGCCGGAACAGCAGCGTATGAAGCGATTTTCATTCGTCCCATGCCGTGTGCGTTATCGTTTTTTATACTGCGTTTCGTAAGTTCGATTTTTCCTAATTCTGGATTCTCAACATATCCTCCAATTTCATCAAAATAGTCGCTTAATTGCTTTTGCAAATCGCCATTAGATGCAGGGAACTCATTTCCCTTAACATTTGCGACCGGTTTCATATTGATAACATTTTTCTTGTTTTCTTCGATCTGCGCTTTGGAAATGAAATTCTCAGGGAGACGCGGAGAATACTTCGTTTCTCCAGTATTCTGCACATCATCCGTTTTCGCCATCATCCCGTCCAGCGCTTCAAAGTACGCATCACGAATCCGCTCAACGGCCTTCTGGTTCTCGCTGATAGCCTGCATCTGCTTCCATGCGAGCTTGTTTTTCAGCTTGTCGAACGCGTTTTTCAGGAAGTCGCTGATCACGTCCAAGAACTCCACGAACGCGTTCCTCGTCGCAGCGTCCGAACCGGCCATCTTCGCAACGAACGACTTCATCGTCGCTTCATTACCAAGAATGGAAGGCACCGTGTTCGCAACGACTTCCTCGCGCCAGTACGCTTCGTTCTTGCCCGGAGCATTCTTGCGCTGCACGTCCATCAGCTCGTTCAAATCAAAGCCGAGTTCTTCCAGCGTGTCCATCACGACGGATTCCATTTTCGCGTAGCCTTCGGAGTTGTTCTTCGCAATGTCATGCACGTTCTCATGCACAGCAATCAGAAGATACGCCTGTCCCACGCTGTCCAGTGCAATCGTGTATTCCTTCGTCTTCGGATTGAAGAAGCCATTCATTTTGTGGCCTTTGACTT
>CAZKJW010000128.1:4745-6164 GCA_964553125.1 uncultured Oscillospiraceae bacterium | reverse complement strand
TTTTTTATTTTTAATAATACGTCGCAACTTCCTGCTCAGGCGGGGTCGTCGGCTCAATCCTGCGCACGTTGAGCACGGGGCCGGACTTTCCGTAGGCGCGGTTAAAGCGCACTTCGATTTGCGCCTCAGCCTCCACCCACTCGTGCTCCTTCACCTGATACCCGCACTCGTTTTTCGCCACAAGGCAGGCAAACTCGATATCCTCCACGCAGCAGGTCATCAGCTGGCGGCCGAGCGCGAAGAAGCCCGCGCTCAGCTTGGTGCCGTTCACGGCAATCGCTTTGTAGCGCACGGTTTTTCCGTCGTACTTTTTCGGATCCTGCCACAGGTCGCGATACCAGATCGCGTAATCGCGATCCTGAATCTCCACGACCGGCGCGTTCAGATCGAACGGCAGCGGGTCTTCGATTTCGTCCGGCACGACGCTGCCGTCCGTATATTCATACACGATATCCACCTGACGGCTGATCGCGCGCACAATCTTGTGGAACTGCATCATGTCCATATCCTTGGTGAAGCGGTTAAACGCCACCAAGTCGCACAGCTTCAGCTTGTCCACCACAAGGCTGCGCATGTTCGCGTTGTAGTTCAGGAACGTGGTTGCATCGAAAAACAGGAAAATCTGGCACAGCGGCCAATCCATCGGCAGCGCATCGAGCAGCGTTTGCAGCTGCCACATGCCGTTGTATTCGATCATCACGCGCTTGGCGCCATGCGCCTTCTGCATCTGGCGCAGACGCGCCTCCGTCAGCTCGGACGCATCCTCAATCGTCTCCAGATAGACGTTCGGCGCAGCGAAGGCGGTCGGGTCGAATTCCTCCTCGCCCTCCTCGCACACGATAAGCAGCGTGCGCTCGCCCCGGTTGAAGCGCCGGTCGCCCAGCGTTTTCTGAATGAAGCGGGTCTTTCCCGCCTCCAAAAAGCCTGTAAAAAGGTATACCGGCGTCTCCATCGCTTACACCCCGAACAGCGCGGTCAGTTCCGCCTCGTTGAGCTTGCTGCCGATCACGCACAGGCGGCCCGTAACGCCCGCAGAACCATGGCGGACGTTCTTCTCGCCCGGCACATAGTCGAAGTGAATCCACTGGCCGTCTGCACCGGCGACGATTCCCTTCGCGCGCAGCACCGCGCCGAAGCGCGCCGCATCCTCGAGCATGTCGAGCTTTTCCTCAAGCTGCGCCATCTCGAATTTCTTGGGCGTCTCGACGCCCCAGCTGACGAACACTTCATCCGCATCGTGCCCATGATGATGGTGGTGGTGGTGATGCTCATGCTCGTCGTCATCGTCGTCATGATCGTGATGGTGATGGTGGTGGCAGCCGCACTCATGCTCGTCCTCGTCATCATCGTCATGGTCATGGTGATGATGGTGGTGGCAGCCGCACTCATGCTCGTCCTCGTCATCATCGTCATGGTCAT
>CAZKJW010000128.1:0-4645 GCA_964553125.1 uncultured Oscillospiraceae bacterium | reverse complement strand
TGATGGTGGTGGCAGCCGCACTCATGCTCGTCCTCGTCATCATCGTCATGGTCATGGTGATGATGGTGGTGGCAGCCGCACTCGTGCTCGTCATCGTCATCATCGTCGTCGTCATGATCGTGATGGTGATGGTGACCGCACACCGGGCAAACCTCTTCATCCTCGCTCAGATGCTTCAGCTCGACCTCCAGCGTGTCGCGATGCTCCATCGCCTCAAGAATCTGCGCGCCTTCCAGCGCGTTCCAGTCGGTCGTGATGATGACGGCCGTCGGGTTCTTCTCGCGCAGCATCGCCGTAACGTCGGCCAGCTTCTTTTCGTCCATGTCCGCCGTTCTGGAAAGGATGATCGTTCCGGCGTGCTCCACCTGGTTGTTGAAGAACTCGCCGAAATTCTTCATGTACATTTTGCACTTCTTCGCATCCACAACCGTCGTGAAGCTGTTGAGCGCGATGTCGGCCGCCTCCAGCCCCTGCACGGCGCGGATCACGTCGCTGAGCTTGCCCACGCCGGACGGCTCGATCAGAATGCGGTCGGGCGCATACTGCTCCATCACCTTTTGCAGCGCTTTGCCGAAATCGCCCACGAGGCTGCAGCAGATGCAGCCCTGGCTCATCTCGGTCACTTCAATGCCCGCATCCTGCATAAATCCGCCGTCAATGCCGATTTCGCCGAACTCATTCTCAATGAGCACCAGCTTTTCGCCCATGAACGCTTCCGCAATCAGCTTTTTAATCAGCGTTGTTTTGCCCGCTCCGAGAAACCCGGAAAAAATATCAATCTTTGTCATCGCAAGTTCATCTCTTTCGGTTCGCATGATTTTTCACGGCCGCCATCGACCGTAAAGGATATTATAGCACAGTTTCTTCGCTTTGTTAACTCGCAATTCTCACGGCAGCGTATCCAGATCGATCTGCGAGGTGAAGGTGATCAGCGTCACCTCGGGCGTGTTGAGCAGCCGGAACGCCGGCAGCGGGCTTTCCGGGTCGCACCCCAAGCCGCCGGACACGTATTGCAGCAGGCTCGCGGCGTACCCGTAGCCACTCTGCGGCCCCTGCGGAAGCCACGTCCCCTGCGCCCAGACGGCGCGCCCGCCCGGCAGACGCCACTGTCCGCCCGCCGTGCCGCCGGCCAGCGCCAGATCGACTGTCCGCACAAAATCGCCGTCGGCGCTCGCAAGCAGCTTCGCGGCGGATGCGTCGGTCAGCGGCGTCGCGCTGAGCAGCAGATGCAGGCCGCAAGCGGCCTCCATGGACTTGCGCGCGGCAATCGTATCGGCGACAACCTCCTGCCAGTACGTTCCGCCCGCCTGCGTATACGCCTCCAGCGCGCCGTCAAGGTCGAGCGTCAGAAGCGCCGTCTCCGTCAGCCACACCGACTCGCCGCCCTTTTCCAGCTTGGTCGGCCTGTCCAAATACGTCGCGCCGCGGCTCTGCGCGCCCGCCGCCCAGTCGGCGAGAATCGTTTCCGCGTTTGCGCCCCGCACAAGCGCCGCCGGGTCGGAGCGCCCGGCAATAAAATAAAACGGCTTGTCCGCGCTCACCGCGGAAATCAGCTCATAAAACGGAAACGGATCGGCGTCCTCGCCGAGCATGTTGCCCGTGCAGACGGTCGCATCCCATTTCGCGTTCTTCAGCGCGCGCGTCAGCTCTGCCTGATCCTTGCCAAGCCGTCTGCCGCCCAGATCGGAAACGTGCAGCACGGTAAAACCCTCCAGCCCTGCCGGAAGGTCGGCCACAAACACGCGCTGCCGCTTCACCGTGCAGCTGCTGTTGTCCAGCGCGGTATAGCCCGCGCATAGAACTGCAGCAAGCAGCAAAATCAGCAGCAGCCAGCGGCCGATCTTCGGCCTTCTGCGCCTGACAAACACATTTTTTCCGGAAGCATACCCGCCTGCATAACCTCTGTACATACTCTTTTTCCATCCTTCGCCGGTTTCAATCATATAACGAACGAAAGCGCGAAATTTATCTGCCCGAAAAAAAGTTTTCCCTTTTTTTACGCGCGTTTTTCTGGTATGATAAGGTATATTGCATCAAAGCGCTTGGAGGAGAAAATGCCGAAGGCAAAATCGCTGTTCGTCTGCTCGCAGTGCGGCTACGAATCGGGCCGCTGGCTCGGCAAGTGTCCCGGCTGCGGCGCATGGAACACGCTGTTTGAACAAGCCGCGCCGGAGGTTCTGCCGGAAAAGGCGCGCAAGCGCGCGCCGGGGTCGGGCGCGAAGGCGCTCCCGCTCGCGGATATCGACGAAGCCGAGCAGCCGCGCGTCGTCACCGGCATCGGCGAGCTGGACCGCGTGCTGGGCGGCGGCATCGTCGAAGGCAGCGCCGTGCTGGCCGCGGGCGATCCGGGCATTGGAAAAAGCACGCTGCTTTTGCAGGCGTGCGGCGCGCTGGCCGCCAAGGGCGCGCGCGTTCTCTACGTGACCGGCGAGGAAAGCGCGCGGCAAATCGCCCTGCGCGCCAAGCGCCTGAACGTGAACGCATCCAACCTGTTTGTGCTTGCCGAAACGGCCGTTGACAATATCGAAACGCGGATGCGCGAAACCGCGCCCGACTTCACCGTCGTCGATTCCATCCAGACGGTCTACCGGCCGGAAATCGCGTCCGCGCCGGGCAGCGTCAGTCAGGTGCGCGAAAGCGCCTCCTCGCTGATTCGCCTCGTGAAGGAGGGCTGCGGCTCGCTGTTCCTTGTGGGGCATGTCACAAAGGAAGGCGCCGTCGCCGGACCGCGCGTGCTGGAGCACATGGTGGACGCGGTGCTGACCTTTGAAGGCGACACGCGCCACGAATGGCGCATTCTGCGCGCGGCAAAAAACCGCTTCGGCTCCGTGAATGAGATCGGCGTCTTTGAAATGCGCGACAGCGGCATGGTGGAAGTGCAGAACCCCTCGGAGCTGCTCCTTTCCAAGCGCGCGCGCGGCGCGTCCGGTTCGGCCGTGGCGTGCGGCATGGAAGGCACGCGTCCGCTGCTGGTGGATGTGCAGGCGCTGGTGGCGCGCTCTTTTCTGGCCGCGCCAAGGCGCGCCGCAGACGGGCTCGATTCCGGCCGCGTGGCGCTTCTGCTCGCCGTGCTGGAAAAGCGCGCGGGGATGCGGCTTTTCGACAAGGACGTTTACCTGAATGTCGCAGGCGGGCTGTCGCTCTCGGAGCCGGCCGCCGATCTGCCGCTGTGCGCGGCGGTTGTGTCGTCGCTGACGGATGCGCCGCTTCCGGCGGACACGGTGATTTTCGGCGAGGTGGGGCTTTCGGGTGAAGTGCGCGCCGTCAGCCATGCGGCGCGGCGCGTTGCGGAAGCCGCGCGGCTCGGGTTTTCCCGATGCGTTCTGCCGCGCGAAAACCTGCGCGGTCTGCCCGAAACGGAGGGCATGACGCTGCTGGGCGTGCAGACCGTCTCGCAGGCCATGGCGCTGCTTTTGGCAAAGGATAAGCAATAAATCGCACGGGCAATGATTGAAGGATGGGAAGTGTTCTTATAAAAAAGCGTTGGAGCATGCAGGCGTTTCTGCGATTGATTGTCACGCTGTTCGGAGCCGCGCTGGGCGCGGGTCTGGGCGCGCTGATCGTTCAGGGGTGGAACCGTTTTGGCGGCGAACGGTATCAGCCCTCGCCGCTGGCCGCCATTCTTCTGGGCTGGGGCGGCGCGGCCGCGTTTGCGGTGCTGTTCTGGTTCCTTTCGCCGGGGCTGACCAACCGCATCCGCACATGGGCAAGCGAAACGGAGCGCGCGTTTTCCGACCGGCCGCTGATGCAGCTGCTTTCCGCCGTGTTCGGGCTGGTGCTGGGGCTGGTCGTGGCCTCGCTGGTCACGCAGCTGTTCCATGTCGGCGTGCCCGACCTGCTGTGGGCCGTGCTTTCAGCCGTGGTGTATCTGCTGTCGGGCTATCTCGGCGCGTCGGTGTTCTATAAGCGCTGGCGCGAGATGCCGTTCATGCCGCAGACGCGCGCGGCGAAGCGTTCGCAGCCGGCGCAGACGGCCGCCAAACCGGCGCTTCCGCCGGTCTATCTGGATACGAGCGCGCTCATCGACGGGCGCGTATACGACGTATGCCGCCTCGGGTTTGTGCCGGGCACGCTGATCGCGCCGCAGTTCGTTCTCGACGAGCTGCGCCACATCGCCGATTCCGCCGATCCCCTGCGCCGCGCACGCGGCCGCCGCGGGCTGGAAATTCTGGAAAAGCTGCAAAAGCTCGAATGCGTGACGGTGCGCGTCACGGATGAAAACCCGGAGGAAACCTCCGAGGCGGACGTAAAGCTGCTGAAACTGGCACAGGCGGCGCACGGCGCCGTGATGACCGGCGATTACAACCTTGCCAAGGTCGCCGCCGTGGCGGGCGTGAAGGTGCTCAGCCTCAACGACCTCACGCAGGCGCTCCGCCCCCCGCTGCTGCCGGGCGAGGCGATGCGCGCGCAGATCATGAAAGAGGGCAAGGAGCCCGGCCAAGGGGTTGCCTATCTGGACGACGGCACGATGATCGTCATCGAAAACGGCCGCGCGCACATCGGCGAGACGGTCGATGTGCTCGTGACCAGCGTGCTGCAAACGAGCGCGGGCAGGATGATCTTCGCAAAAATCAAGGAATGACCGCATGGCGGCTTCGCCGCGCACAGGCGCAAAGACCGCCCGCGCACAACAGAACGGTATCCG
>CAZKJW010000127.1:0-6281 GCA_964553125.1 uncultured Oscillospiraceae bacterium | reverse complement strand
ATTCTCAGAAAGGCAAAGACGGAACAGCACAAGAACCGCTTCAAGTATGGCGAACTCTACCGCCTTAACTACTACAAAGAGGTCAAAGAAAAAGACCGTACTTACTATGAAGTCGACAGTCTGCCGAGAACCGATGAAGTGCCAGATGAATACAAGGAAATATCATTTGTCTGCCTTAGACCAGATGGAGCATAGGTCGGTTTAATTGCTATACGAACGCCCCGAACCCCGGGGCGTTACTTTTTTTATGTTTATTTCACGCAAATCCATAACTGAAAACTTATGACGAGGATACGGGTTTTGGTTTGACGAACCGCCGCGCTGCGGCTTGCTTCCGGGTATAAAAACCGATATAATTTTCATATGACGAACGGCGGGCGCAGAGGCGCGCCGCAAAAAACGACGGCGAAACGCCGGGGAGGAACGGCTATGAAATTAACGGAAACAGGCGTTATGATCCGCGACGGGCGCGAGCGCGTTTCTGATGCGGCGCTCAGTGCCGAAGAAGCCAGAAAAGGGACGATTGCGTGGAGAATCCTGCAGGCGCACAACGTGGGCGGCGATGAGAAAAACCTGCGCGTGCGCTTCGACAGCCTTACGAGCCACGACATCACCTACGTGGGCATTTTGCAGACGGCGCGCGCGAGCGGGCTGACGGAATTCCCCGTGCCCTATGTGCTGACGAACTGCCACAACAGCCTGTGCGCCGTGGGCGGCACCATCAACGAGGACGATCACCGCTTCGCGCTGAGCGCGGCGAAGAAATACGGCGGCGTGTACGTGCCGGCGCATCTGGCCGTGATTCACAGCTACAACCGCGAAATGATGACCGGCTGCGGCCGCATGATTCTCGGCTCGGACAGCCACACGCGCTACGGCGCGCTGGGCACCATGGGCGTGGGCGAGGGCGGCGGCGAGCTGGTCAAGCAGCTGCTGCGCCACACGTGGGACGTGCCCATGCCGGAAATTGTCGGCGTACACCTGACGGGCAGGCCGCGCCCGGGCGTGGGGCCGATGGACGTTGCGCTGACGCTCGTGGCGGCGGTATTCCCCAACGGCTTTGTGAAAAACCGCGTGATGGAGTTCTTCGGCGAGGGCGTGGGCGCGCTGCCCGTCGAGTTCCGCAACGGCGTGGACGTGATGACGACCGAAACGGCGTGCCTGTCGAGCATCTGGCAGACGGACGACGCGGTGCGCGAATATTACCGGATTCATGGCCGCGAGGCGGCCTATCAGGCGCTTGCGCCGCAGCATATCGCATACTACGACCGGCTGATTGAGCTGGATCTTTCCGAGGTTGTGCCGATGATTGCGCTGCCGTTCCATCCGTCGAACGCGATGCCCATCGCCGCGTTCAAGCGCGATGCGGAGCGCATCCTGCGCGAGCTGGACGAGCAGGTGAAGGCGCAGTATCCGAACCTGACGGCGCCCTCCCTCACGGAGAAGCTGCACGCCGACGGCTTCTACGCCGATCAGGGCGAAATTGCCGGCTGCGCGGGCGGCACCTACGACAACCTCTGCCTTGCCGCGAACATCCTTGAAGGCAAGAGCGTGGGCGACGGCGCTTTCACGCTGAACTGCTATCCCGGCAGTATGCCGGCGGCGCTGGCGCTGATGCGTGCGGGCGCGTCGGACAAGCTGCTTTCCGCGGGCGCGGTGATGCGCGAATGCTTCTGCGGGCCGTGCTTCGGCGCGGGCGACACGCCGGCGAACGGCTCCTTCTCCCTGCGCCACACCACGCGCAACTTCCCCAACCGCGAGGGCTCCAAGCCCGGCGAGGGGCAGCTTTCGTTCGTGGCGCTGATGGACGCACGCTCCATCGCCGCAACGGCGGCCAACGGCGGCCGGCTCACCGGCGCGGACGAGATCGAGTTCAGCGAGACAATCCCGCCCTACGCGTTTGACGCGGGCGTATACGAAAAGCGCGTTTTCAGCGCGGCGAAGCCGCAGCCCGAAACCGCCCTGCAATTCGGCCCGAACATCCGCGACTGGCCGGAGTTCCCCAAGCTGCGGCGGCACCTGCTGCTGCGCGTGGCATCCGTGCTGGACGACGCGGTAACGACCACGGACGAGCTGATTCCTTCGGGCGAGACAAGCTCCTATCGCTCCAACCCGCAGCGGTTGGCGGAGTTCGCGCTTTCGCGGCGCGATCCGGGCTACGTCGGGCGCGCAAAGGCCGCCGCGGCCGAGCTGCCCGGCGAGGTGGAACGGGTGCTCGCCATGATTCCGGGGCGCTTCGCGCCGGAGGACGTGCTGACCGGCTCAACCATTTACGCCAACAAGCCGGGCGACGGCTCTGCCCGCGAGCAGGCCGCCAGCTGCCAGCGCGTGCTCGGCGGCGCGGCAAACCTCGCGCGCGAATACGCCACGAAGCGCTATCGCTCCAACTGCATCAACTGGGGTATGCTGCCCTTCACCACTGACGACCGCGAGAAGCTCAGCCTCGGCTGCTATGTGTTCGTGCCGGACATCGCCGAGCGGCTCGAAAAGAACGAGCTCAACGGCATTCCCGCTTTCGCCGTCGCGGAGACGGTGCAACCCATCACGCTGAACCTCGGCGCCCTGACCGAAGCGGAGCGCCAGATCCTGCGCTGCGGCAGCCTGATCGGGTATTACAGGGAGAGAGGATAAGGGGACGATTTTAGGGGGGAAACTTTCCTTTAGAAAAAGGAAAGTTTCTCCCCTAACCCCCCTTCAAAGGAAACCGTTATGGGAGTTTTTTTCGTCCGTCCCGCGGAGGGCGGGCCGGACGGAAGCGCGGCATAGCGGTGGAAGGGGCGGGGAGGATGAAGGCTGCGCCGCTGTAGGCTTGTCCCGCATAAAACGGCTTTCTTGGGGGAGCGCGATGGGGGCTTCTTTCTCCAGAAAGAAGCCCCCATCGCAAAATCCCCGCGTACCCCGTCCCACGTTAAAGGGCGATGCTGGGAAACCCAGTCCCGCATAAAAACGGCTTTCTTGGGGGAGCGCGAGGGGGTCTTCTTTCATCCGAAAGAAGATCCCTCGCAAAAAACCCCGTAAACCCCTTACTTCGTCTTATTCTTCGTCTTATTCTTCGTCCTCGTCTTCGTCGTCCTCATCGTATTCGCCGTTCTCCTCCATGGCGATGCGTTTTTCGCGGCGCTTCTGCGTCATGCTGGAGAAGAAGATGCTCAGCTCGTACAGACCGAGCATCGGAAGGGCGATCATGATTTGCGAGACCGCGTCCGGCGGTGTAATCACCGCTGCCAGAACGAAAATCAGCGGAATCATATACTGGCGGATCTTGCGAAGGAGCGCCGGCGTTACGATTCCCAGATTGCTGAGCACGAGCACGAGCATAGGCTCTTCAAAAACGATGCCGAAAGTGACCATCATGCCGACCATGAAATCGAGATAGCTGCCCGCTGAAACGGCGGAAGCAATGAAATCGGACTGGCTGTAATTGACCAGAAACTGGATCATGAACGGCAGCGCCACAAAATAGCTGAACGCCGCGCCCAGCGCGAAAAAGAACACGCCGCCCGCCAGCGCAGGACGAACCGCCCGCTTTTGCCGCTTGTTCAGCGCAGGCGCTGTGAAAGCCCAGATGTGATAAATCAGCAGCGGGGAAACGATGGCCACCGCCAGAATCAGGGAGAGCTTCATGTAGGAAGTGAGCAGCTCCGACGGAGACAAATATACATACTGAAAACCGCCCTTGACGCCCATCTCAAAGAGAATGCTGGCCAAGGGCTTGATGAACGCAAAGCTGACAAAGAAAGCAACGACCAGCACCACGACGCAGATGGCGACGCGGTTGCGGATTTCGGCAATATGCCCCACAAGGGACATATTGCCCTGATCGTCTCCCTTATGCTTGACTTTCAATCCCATCGGATCCTCCGCATTTCAGCGCTGCAAGTCAGATGTCGTCATCCTGCGCAGCCTTGCTTTTTTTCTTGACGACGACAACTTCTTCTTCGTCGTCTCCGTCAACGTCTTCCTTGAGACCTTTGCGGAATCCGCCGATGGTTTTGCCGATGGAACGGCCGAGCTTCGGCAGCGCCTTCGGCCCAAAGATGACCATCACAATGGCCAGAACAATCAGAAGTTCGCTGGTACCGATCTTTCCCATGGTATTGTCCTCCTTTAATTAGACGGCAGCGCTCTGCTGCTCGTCTGTCGTTTCGGTGGGTGCAGTGGTTTCGGCGGCTTCCTCAGCGGGAGCCGGGGCTTCGGTCTGTGCTTCGGGCTGCTTCGCAGCCGGGGCTTCGGCTTGTTCTTCAGGCTGCTTTGCAGCTGGTTTCTTGGCTTCCCTCGAGGCTTTGTCCGAAACGTCGAGCGTTTCGTTCAGCGCTTTTTTCATGGTTTTCTGCACGTCGTTGATTTCGTTGGAAACCTCTTTGAATTCGTCGCTCACCTCGCGCAGCTCGCTCGTTGCGTCGTTCATGCTTTTCTTGAAAGCCGCAAGGCTGCGCCCGAGCGTCTTGGCAACCTTGGGCAGCCGTTCCGGGCCGATGACAAGCAGGCAAACGATCAGGATGACCACAACTTCCATTCCGCCAATTTTCATCAAAAAATGTTCACCTCCCTGCCATGGAATGGGTTTGTAAGAATTTACAATCGTTATTTTCTCAACGACGCCTATTATAGCAAAAAGAAAGCCGTATGGCAACCCATACGGCGAAATTTCTTTGTAAAAATTTACAAGCCAAACCGGGGGACGTTCGGAAGCGCCAGCATTTTATAGGTACACATCATCAGGAAGCGCTGCTCCTGAAGGGCGGGCGCGCCGATGAGCGCGTCAATTTTGCGCATCTGATATTCCATGGTGTTGCGGTGAATGCCCAGCTGCGCGGCCGCGCGCTTCATATCCATGAAATTGAGCAGATACACATACAGCGAGCGGGAAAGCGACGTGCCGCGCAGCGCGTCGTCGTCCATGACGCGAATGACCTCCTCGCACAGGTAGGGCGAGAGGGAAATCCGGCGCTCAAGCGCCATAAAAAACAGCGTCGAGCCGATATCCTGAATGCGCACATGGCGCTGCGGCGCGACGTAAAGCGCCATCCGGCACAGCTTTGCGTGCTGCGGCAGCCGCCCGGAGCGGAAGGTCTGCGTGAGAATCGTCGGGCAATCGCTTTTGCAGCATTCCGCGCGGCAGGCGGAGGCGAACGCGTCCATTTCGTGCGGCGGCAGGGCAAAGAGCAGCACGTCCTCATCGAAAGCGCAGGCGCTTGCCTGCGGCAGCAGCGCGCAGAGCGCTTTGAGCAGCGCGATGCGCTTTTCGTCCGGCAGGCTGCCGACGTTCACGCCCAGCAGCCGGCAATCGAACTGCGCGTCCGATGCGCCGTCCGCCGGCGCGCCGCCTTCAATGCAGCGCCAGAGCGTCGCCTGCGCTTCGCACGCGTCGAACGGCTGCGAAGCGTCCGTGGGCGCGCCGCTTTCTTCCGCGGGAAAATGATCCGTCAGCCAGAAGGAAAACAGCAGCTCAAAGCAGGTGTTGACGTTTTCAAGATCCAGCGCGAACAGCTCCTGCACGCGCTTCATTCGATAATCGAGCGTGTTGCGGTGAATGTTCAGCGCCTGCGCCGCCTGACGCAGGTTCAGCCCGTGGCGGAGATATTCGCGCAGGCTGGGCGCGTACTGCGTGCCTGTGCGCGCGTCCAGCGCCGTCATCTGCGAAACGGCCGCGTCGCAGAAATCACCGGGCGCGAAGCCTTCGGCGGCGAGCGCCTTTGCGGCGGCGGCAATCAGCGCCGTCTCGCTGTATTCGCTCATGGCATACAGCGCGCGCGACGGCGCGGCGCGGCGACCCGTCTCCAGCGCGATGCGCGCCTTCTGCATACAGCCCTGCGCGGAAGCGGCGAGCACGAACGGCCCGCTGACGCCCGCCGATAACGCAAGCGCGCCGAGGCGCGCCTCCAGCGCCGCCTGCCAGCCGCTCTCCTGCGGCAGCTCAAACAGCGCTGCACACAGCGAGCGCTGGCGGTAAACGTGTACGATTTGCAGCCCCAGCCCGCGAAGCTGCTCGTCCGACGCGTTTTCCGTCACAAGGCAGCAGACCGGGCGCTGGGTCAGCCCGTCGAGCAGGGCGAGATTTGGGTGCGCCAAGGGGCGCGCAAACGCGTCTTTTTCCATGGCAGACCCTCCTTCCGGCGCTTTCAGGGGCGTTATCCGTTGGATTATAATAGCATCGAAAAAGGACGGATGTCAATTCAAAAACGTGGGGGGAGGGGGAGCTCACCCCTTCTTCGGCCTGCTCCGGCGCAGCACGACGTCGGCCAGCAGGCACAGCAGCGCTGCAATGGACAGCGGAAGCA
>CAZKJW010000126.1:4277-6295 GCA_964553125.1 uncultured Oscillospiraceae bacterium | reverse complement strand
GCGGCGGGCTTTCGGGAAAACGGATGCGCGCGTCAGGCGGCGGGTTGCGCGGCGGACAGCTTTTTGAGATACGGAATGATGAGCGCTGCGGAGACCGTCAGCGCCAGCGCGTCCGCCAGCGGCGTCGCCCACGCGATTCCGCTGATTCCCGCAAGACTGTTGAAAAGCAGCATCAGCGGAATATCCAGCCCGCCCTTGCGCAGCAGCGAGAGAACGAGCGGCTGGAGCTTTTTGCCGGTGGCCTGAAAAATCGTGATGGAAAGGAAATTCAGCGCCGTGGTCGGGCAGGCGATGCAGACGATGCGCAGGAAGGCGCGGCCATAGGCGACGGTTGCTGCGTCGTTGATGAAGCAGCGGGTGATGGACGTCGCGCCGAAGAACATCAGCGCCATGCCGGCAACGGCAACGAGCAGACAGTCGAATAGCAGCGTTTTCAGCGCGGCGAGCATTCTTGTGCGGTTGCCGGAGCTGTAGTTGTAGCCGATGAGCGGCAGCGTGCCCTGCGTCATGCCCTGCGCAATGGCGAAAGCCATCAGGTCAATTTTCTTGGCGATGCCCATGCCGGCCACCGCTTCGTTGGAATAGCTGGAGATCATTTTGTTCAGCGTCAGGTTGGACAGCGTGCTCATCAGCGTCATCAGGAAGCTCGGCAGCCCGACGGCCAGTACCTCGGCGGGAATGCCCTGCCCGAGAGTGAAGCGTTTGGGCGAAGGCGTGATGACGGTCGTCTTGCGGATTTTGAAAAGGAAGCCGAAAAAATACAGCGTCGCCGCGACGTTGGAAAGCATCGTTGCAATGGCCGCGCCTGCAATTTCCATCTTGAAAAGGAAAATGAAAACGGGGTCGAGGAGCATGTTCAGCACGCCGCCGAACGCAACGCCGAAGCTGGCCTGCCCGGAATAGCCCTCCGAGCGGATCAGGTGCGCAAGCTCGGCGTTGAGCACTGTGGGCACCGCGCCGACGCTGACCGTCCAGAAGATATAAGAGGCGCAGAAGCCCGACGTGGCCGCGTCCGTGCCGAGCAGCGGCAGAAGCGTGTCCTTGAGCAGAAGCACCGCGACGCCATAGAGCAGCGCGAGAAGCGCGGCAGACCAGATGCAGAAGGCGGCGGTCTGGCTGGCTTTTTCACGGCGCCCTGCGCCGAGACAGCGCGAGATCATGCTGGCCCCGCCAATGCCGAAAAGGTTGGAGAAGGCAGTGAGGAAAATAAACACAGGCATGGCCAGCGTGGCCGCGGCAACCTGATTGGGGTCGCCGAGCTGCCCGATGAAGAAGGTGTCCGCCATGTTGTACACAACCGTAATCAACTGCGCGATGACGGTAGGAACGGCAAGCGAAACGACGGCCTTGCCGACCGGGACGGTTGTGAATAGCCGCTCTTTTTCCATTGCGATGCGTGCGCTCATAGACGTTTCCTCTTTTCCGCCTGCGTCAGGCCGTCAATATAGCATTCGATGGCAGTTTGAAAGCTCTCGTCAACGCTTTCCGGCAGGTGCGCGAAGAACCCTGCGTCCTCCTGCGAGACGAAGCCGTGAACGATGCCGCGCAGGACGCGCTGCCAGTGGCATTTTTCTTCGCGCGTCAGCGCCGTTGTGTCCAGAACCGTCATGAAAGGCTCCACGATGCATCGGGAGATTTCGTCAAGCTGCTCGCCGAGGGAAGCGGCCGAGCCGATGATCAGGCGGTACAGTTGGCGATGCTCTTTTGCGAACCGGCGATACGCTCCGGCGAGCGCCGCGATTGCTTCCGTTCCGGCTTTTCCTTCGATTGCGGCCATTTCCTCGCCGCACTGCATTTGCAGCGCATAGGCGCACACGCCCGCCATCAGCGCGTCCATGCTCGCCACATGGTTGTAGAGCGAGGCGGTTTTGACATTCAGACTGTCCGCCAGCGCGCGCATGGAGAAATCGGCCGCGCCGGTTTGCTCGATCAGCGCCGCCGCCGCCTTGACCACCTTTTCTTTTGAAAGACCGTTCCTTGGCATGATGCAACGCCGCCTTTCAGTGAAAACTAATAGC
>CAZKJW010000126.1:0-4177 GCA_964553125.1 uncultured Oscillospiraceae bacterium | reverse complement strand
GCTGCGGTTTATTCAGCCTTCTCCTGCTTGGCGCGATAGTCGTCAAGCGCGGCCTTCACGGCTTCTTCGGCCAGAAGCGAGCAGTGCATCTTGACCGGCGGCAGTCCGTCCAGCGCCTCGGCAACGGCGGCGTTCGTCAGCTGCCGGGCTTCCTCAACGGTTTTGCCCTTGATCATCTCGGTGGCCATGCTGCTGGTGGCAATTGCCGCGCCGCAGCCGAAGGTCTTGAACTTGCAGTCCTCAATGACGCCTTCGTCGTTGATCTTCAGATACATGCGCATGATGTCGCCGCATTTGGCGTTGCCCACGGTGCCTACGCCGCTGGCGTCCGGAATCTCGCCCACATTGCGCGGATGCTCAAAATGATCCATAACCTTTTCACTGTACATAACCGAACGCCTCCTTATTTGTCTCGATCGTCGAACAGCGGGGACATATCGCGCAGCGTCTGCACGATCTGGGGCAGCTTTTCGAGCACGACGTCCACGTCGTGTTCGGTGTTGAAATTGCCGAGCGAAAGCCGCAGCGAGCCGTGCGCAACCTCGTGCGGCAGCCCGATGGCAAGCAGCACGTGACTCGGATCGAGCGAGCCGGACGTACACGCTGAGCCGCTCGAGGCGGCGATGCCCGCAAGGTCAAGCCGCAGAAGCAGCGCTTCTCCTTCAACGTAGCGGATGGACACGTTCACGTTGTTCGGCAGGCGCTCGGTGCGGTGGCCGTTGAGCCGCACGTCGGGGATTTCGGCGAGAATGCCGTCGATGAGCCGGTCGCGCATATGCGCGAGCTTTTTCGCATGGCCCTCAACGTCGGCCGTCGCCATTTCAATGGCCTTGCCAAGCCCGACGATCTGCGCCATGTTCTCGGTGCCGCCGCGCTTGCCGCGCTCCTGCGCGCCGCCCTGCTGGTTGATATCGATGCGCACGCCCCGGCGGATGTACAGCGCGCCGACGCCCTTGGGCGCATAGAACTTGTGGCCGGAAAGAGAGAGCATGTCAAAGCCCATCTCGTGTACGTTGATCGGCACTGCGCCGATGGCCTGCACCGCGTCCGTGTGGAAGAGCACGCCGTGCGCCTTTGCGATTTTTGCAATCTCCTCAACCGGCTGAATGGTGCCGATTTCGTTGTTTGCAAACATGATGGTGATCAGGATGGTTTTGTCGGTGATCGCCTTTTCAACGTCGGCGGGATTCACGCGGCCGTATTCGTCCACGGGCAGATACGTCACCTCAAAGCCGTGCTTTTCAAGCCACGCGCACGTGTGCAGCACGGCGTGATGCTCGATGGACGAGGTGATGATGTGATTGCCCTTTTTCTGGTGCGCGAACGCCGCGCCCTTGATCGCCCAGTTGTCGCTTTCCGTGCCGCAGCTGGTGAAGTAGATTTCGTCCTTATCCGCGCCGATGGCCGCGGCAACCTGCTGCCGGGCGTGATCGAGCGCCTTGTGCGCCTCGCGGCCGAAATAGTAGATGGTGGAAGGGTTTCCGAAAGTTTCGCCGTAGAACGGCAGCATCGCTTCCAGAACCTCGGGCTTGACGCGGGTTGTCGCCGCGTTATCCATATAGATACGATCCATGATTTCACTCCTTGTCCGATTCCGCATCGGATACCATGTCTTCCAGCGTGATGGAATCGGCCATCTGGTTGAAGTAGCTTGTCAGCTTTTCCCAGACGGCTCGCGATGGACAGCCTTCGCTGCGAACGCAGCCGCCGCCTTCTGCCATGCAGTCGGCCATGAGAATGGGGCCGTCGAGCAGGCGCATCAGCGCCCCCACGGTGATCGCGCGCGGCGGTTTCGCCAGCAGGTAGCCGCCCTGCGCGCCGCGGACGCTCTCAACGAAGCCTTCCCGGCGCAGCGCGCCGATGATCTGCTCAAGAAACTGCTCCGGCACATGCTGCCGCTCTGCGATTTCATGCAGGTTCTGCGGCCCTTCGCCGTAATGCTGTGCAAGATCGGCCATGGCGTGAATGCCGTAACGGCAGCGCGTCGATAGTTTCACCTGAACGCCTCCATTTTAATCCCGACTGATTCCGTCGGGTATGATAGCACACGACCACTTTCCTGTCAAGCATATTTGTGCTATAATTGCCAAAAAAGCGCAAAGGAAGGGAGACTATGACCGATCCGAAGCTCTACCTTGGCATTGATAATTGTTTCGCCTATAAGCGCTGGACGCTTCCGAAGGAGTGGATGCGCGTCATCCACGAGCTGGGGCTGAAATATGTCGAAGCCAGCGCGGACAACGAGCTTGACCCGCTCTATATGGGGCCGGAGCACACGAAGCGCTGGATTGAAATCGCCCGCGAGGAATGCGAAAAATGGGATATCGTCATCAAGAACGTCTATTCCGGCCACGGCACCTACGCCACCGCCGGGATTGCGCACTGGGCGGAGGAGGTGCGCCGCCGCTTCATCGACGATTGGATGAAGGCGCAGATTGACACGGCCAACGCGTTCGGCGCGGGGTTCGGCTTCTTTGCGCACGGGTTCGATGAAATGTATCTGCAATCGCACGAGCTTTACATGCGCAAGCTCGACGAGCTGTATGACTCCCTTGCGGAGATTGCCGCCTATGCAAAGGAAACCGGCATGAATTACTGCGGGCTGGAACAGATGTACACGCCGCACATGCCGCCGTGGACGATCGACGGCACGAAAACGCTTCTGGGCGAGGTGTCCGCGCGCGCGGGCGCGCCCTTCTACACCACCGTCGATCTGGGCCACATGAACGGCCAGCAGTTCTTCCTCAAGCCCTGCGAGGCGGACATTCTGCGTCTGATTGCGCAGGCGCGTGCCGGAACGCCGCAAAAGCGCGTCTGGATGGGCACGGAAAAAGCGATGCGCATCTATCGCGCCGCGTGCGGCGGCGAAATGGACGCGCAGGCGGCCGCCGTGCAGATTCTGGCCGACGTCGAAGCGAACCCGCATCTGTTTGCGCAGCCCGTGGATGGCGATATCTGGGCATGGGTTCGGGCGCTGGGGCGCTATTCGCCGATCATTCACCTGCAGCAGTCCGACGGAAAATCCTCGCCGCACTGGCCGTTCTCGGAGAACTACAACAAAATTGGCGTCGTCTCGGGTGAGAAGCTGATCGCGTCGCTCGCCGAAGCGTATGCGCAGCCCGACGATTCCGCCATGCCGCCCGCCTGCGGGGAGATCACGCTCACGCTCGAGCCGTTCCTTGGCACGGCTGGAAACACCTACGACATGCTGGACGAGCTGCATGAATCCGTCGCCTATTGGCGCAGGTTTGTGCCGAAGGACGGGATGCGGCTTTCGGAAGCGGCGCAGCTTCTCAAATAAGCCGCGGCCATGCGCCGCTGAACGGCAATTTTTCCGCGCTTCGCGCTGTGCTTTCGCGCGAAGCGCATTTTTTTCTCAAAAAAACGTCGATTTTTCCAAAAAGGTCTTGCGCTTCCGCGCTGTAATATGCTATAATTCTCCGGCAAAACGCACTTCCGCCAATCGGTGCGGGCGTGCCGCGAAAGCGGTGCCGCCCCGAGATGAAGCGGAGGGAGGAAAAACAAGGAGGAACCCCATGGCTGTTATTTCTATGAAACAGTTGCTCGAAGCCGGCGTGCATTTCGGTCACCAGACCCGTCGGTGGAACCCGAAGATGGCTCCCTACATCTTCACCGAGCGCAACGGCATCTACATCATCGACCTGCAGAAGACCGTCCGCAAAATCGACGAAGCCTACATGTTCATCCGCGACACCGCGATGGAAGGCAAGTCCATTCTGTTCGTCGGCACCAAGAAGCAGGCGCAGGAATCCATCGAACAGGAAGCCAAGCGCTGCAACATGTTCTATGTGAACAACCGCTGGCTGGGCGGCATGCTCACCAACTTCCGCACCATCCGCACGCGCGTTGAGCGCCTCAACAAGATCGACCAGATGGAAGCCGCCGGCCAGTTCGACGTGCTCCCCAAGAAGGAAGTCGTCAAGCTGCAGCATGAGCGTGAAAAGCTCGAAGCCAACCTCGGCGGCATCCGCGAAATGAAGAAGCTCCCCGGCGCGCTGTTCGTTGTGGATCCCCGCAAGGAACACATCGCCGTCGCCGAAGCCCGCATCCTGGGCATCCCGATCGTCGCCATCGTTGACACGAACTGCGATCCCGACGAAGTCGATTACGTCATCCCCGGCAACGACGACGCCATCCGTGCCGTCAAGCTGATCGC
>CAZKJW010000125.1:0-6385 GCA_964553125.1 uncultured Oscillospiraceae bacterium | reverse complement strand
CTTCCATGCGCATCTTGCGCAGTTCAACGCCTGCGCAGCGTCCATGCTGCACGAGGGATATCAGACAGTTTCCACCGCCAGCCCGTGCTATGACCCGTCTCTTCTGCAAGATATGTGGAGTGCCGCGCATCCGGACTTCATCGGCCATAATTGCCGCATCACGGCGTTTTCGCTCATGGGCGATGCAATCTCCATCGCCGATGCGGAGAATCCCAACGTCGCGAACCTTTTCATGGATCAGCAGTCACTGCAGGAGGACACATCCGCCATGCTGTCCGACGCTGATCTTCCGCGCTTCCTTGCGCTTTTCTTATGAGCCTTATCACCGTGTTTTTCCATTCTGGCGCCGTATCAGGCTGTGCGTTTTGAAAGCCGCACAGAGTTGAAAGCATATCTCATGACCGTCTACGACGTCGAATGGGGACAGCCAGTGGCGCGCCCCTTCATCCTTGAAAACGGACGCATTCACTGACCGATTGAAAAAAAGCGTCGCCGCGCCTTTCGGACGCTACGACGCATTGCGCGAAAATGCGGGTGCAAAAAAAGGCTGCTCAAGCCAGGAACACCCGCGGCACATGACGCACATCGCTTACTGCTGCTTTCTTCCGAACCTGACAGGGTTCACGAGGCGGCATTGCACGGGACCCGGCTGTCATCACAGCCAAGCATTAGTATAACAGGTTCTTGAAAAAAAATCAATCCCCGTTTTTTGTCCGAAATACGTTTTCCGTTTTGTTTCATGCGCTGCCCGGCAAGCGGAAGAAGAAGAATGCGCCGCGCATTCCCTCATTTTGGAAACGCGCAGCGCGCTTTTTTATTCTTCCTTTTTTGTTCGCGCCTGTTCGAGCTGCGCTTTCATTTCTTCTTCCTGCTGCTTTTCGCTGAAATACTGCTTGATGCCATTCTTCACGCCATGCTTGATGACAAAATACAGTGCAAACAGCACGACAATCGCCGTCCCGGCGCTGACGCCCAATTCCTTCAGCATGAACAAGACTCCGTTTCCTTCTTTCTTTCAGGCGGCTGCCGCCGCTGAAAACGCCCGCAGCGCTCTTTTACAGCACAACCTCCGTCGCGCCCACAGCGCGAATCTGAAGCGGCACGCACGCACCTTCGCCGAACACGGCGTCCATTTTCTCGCGGTATTCCGGCATTTTCGCGCACGGCACAAACGCAAGAATCGTTCCCGCAAAGCCGCCGCCATGCACGCGCCACGCGCCGCCGCATTCGCTGAGCATTCTGCGGCTCAGTTCCAGCGCAATCGCAAGCGACTGCTGCGTTTCCGAAGCGACGACGTTCTGCAGCAGCTTCCAGCTGCTCTCGCCCGATTCAAGGATCAATTTTAGGAAGTCGTCCAGCCGATCCTCGCGCAGCGCCTGCGCCTGCTTCGGCACGCGCTCGTTTTCGTCAAAGAAATGCATGGCGCGAAGCAGCGCGCGGTCGCTCACCTTGCCGTAAAACTCCGGAAGCCGCGCGTAAAACGCATCCGGCGAAACAAACCGCAGCTTCTCCTCACCGAAGCAGCGCGCCACTTCCTTCATTTCGCGCGGAATGGCGGCATACGCGTCCGTCAAATCCTCGTGGCTCGACCCGGTGCCGACAATCGCCAGCTCGTATCCCTTCGCGGCGAAGTCGTAGCAAAGCGCGTCGATCTTCGCATCCGGCTTTTCAAAGTCGATCTCCACCATGCCGCCCACGGAGCTGGCCATCTGATCCATCAGGCCGCTGGGCTTTCCAAAGTAGCGGTTTTCAGACTGCTGCGCAATGCGCGCGCTGAGCGCCGCATCCAGATCGCCGTCGTTGAAAAGGCAATCGAAAATCTTGTTGATCAGAATTTCAAACGCCGCCGACGAAGAAAGCCCGCTGCCGCTGAGCACGCTTGAAGAAATCGTCGCGTCAAAGCCGCCCACGCGATAGCCGTTCTCGCGCAGATAGGCGGCGCATCCGCGCACGATGCCGGCCGTCGTGCCGGTTTCTTCGTTGCGCGGAGAAAGGTTTGCAATTTCCACGCTGAAGGGCGCGTAGCCTTCGCTGTAAATGCGCACGGTGTTCGTGCCGTTTTCGCGCGCCGCGGCAATGGTATCAAGATTCACCGAAGCGGCGAGCACGCGGCCGTTCTGGTGATCGGTGTGGTTTCCGCCAATTTCCGTGCGGCCGGGCGCGGAGAAAAACCTCGGCGCATCCTGCGCCGGAAACACCTCGTGAAACCGCGCTGCGAGCTTATTCCAGCGTTCACGAGCGGCAGGAACATTTTCTTCGCCGCAGAGAGCCGCGAATGCAATCGGATTTGCCTTCATTTGTTCATCCCTCCAGATTCTCTTAGTGCCATTGTTTCATTTTTGAGACGCTTTGTCAATATACGAAGGATTTCAGAATATAGACAATTTTCCATTGTGCAAAGCATTTTTTCCCGCTATACTTGTCAGTGGAGGGGTTTTGTATGAATGCGCTCACACAAATGCTTGATTTTGCAACGGTTCACGGCTTGCTCATTGATGAAGACCGCGATTACGCGCGCAACGCGCTGCTTGCGGCGCTGGGTCTGTACGCTCCGCCGGAGGATTCCTCTGCCGATTCCGCGCCGCTTCCGCGGACGATCGGCCCCATTCTTTCGGCGCTCACCGATATCGCCGTCGCCAACGGAATGACGGACGATTCTCCATCCGAGCGCGAACGCTTCGGCGAGCATCTCATCAGCCTGATTCTTCCGCCGCCGTCCGTGGTCACGCAGCGGTTTCATTCCATTTACGATCGCAGGGGCGCAGTGCAGGCCACGAACTGGTTCTATGATTTCTGCAAAGCGTCCAACGCCATTCACGTCGACGCAATCAAAAAGAATATCGGCTATCTGGCGCCCTCGCCCTACGGCAAGCTGCAAATCACCATCAATCTTTCCAAGCCCGAAAAGGATCCCCGCGAAATCGCACGGCAAAAGGCCATGCCCGCCTTCGGGTATCCGATGTGTATGCTCTGCAAGGAAAACGAGGGCTATGCGGGCCGCCCCGGCTATCCCTCGCATGAAACGCTGCGCACAGTGCAGCTCCGCCTCTGCGGCGAAGCGTGGCGGCTTCAGTTTTCCCCTTACAGCTACTATGACGAACACTGCATCGTGCTCAATGAAAAGCACGTGCCCATGGTCATCGAAAGAAAGACCTTCGCGCTCCTGTGCGATTTTGTCGATCAGTTCCCTTCCTATTTCATCGGCAGCAACGCCGATCTGCCCATCGTGGGCGGCTCGATTCTCAGCCACAACCACTTTCAGGGCGGCAGGCACACGTTCCCCATCGACGCCGCGCCCGTCATGAAATGGTTCTCGCACAAGGATTTTCCGCGCGTACGCGCGGGAATCGTCCGCTGGCCGATGACCTGTCTGGAAGCGCAGAGCGAAAACGCCGAGGAGCTGACCGACTTCTGCGACGCGGTGCTGCGCTTCTGGCGCGGCTACGACGACGCATCCGTGGGCGTGCTGCATGAAACGGACGGTCAGCCGCACAACACCGTCACGCCCATAGCGCGCAAAACAGGGAATCGCTATCGGATGCGGCTCGTTCTGCGTAACAACCGCACCGACACGGAAAACCCGCTGGGCATCTTCCACCCGCATGCAAACCTGCATCACGTCAAGCGCGAAAACATCGGCCTGATCGAAGTGATGGGGCTGTTCATTCTGCCCGGACGGCTTCAGACGGAGCTGGCCGGTCTGGAAGGCTACCTCACCGGCGAAAAACCGCTCGTCGAGCCCGCGCCGGACGACCCGCTCTGCAAGCACTATGCGTGGGTGCGCTCGCTCGCCGCGCAGTACGGCTGCGCGCTCAGCGCAGAAGAAGCCAAAGACCTGCTGCGCCGCGCGCTCAGCGAGGTTTGCGCCCATGTTCTGGAGGACGCCGGCGTGTTCAAGCTGGATGCAGCCGGGCAGGCCGCGTTTGAAAGATTTCTCGCCGCGTTCGGCCTTATAACGGAGGAATAAGCCATGCACGAAAACCTTGATCTTGCCGTCGAAACGCTGACCCGCTGTTTCCGCAGCGGCGGCAAGCTGCTCCTTTGCGGCAACGGCGGCAGCTCTGCCGACTGCGCGCACATCCTCGGCGAATTCGTCAAAGCGTTTGTGAAGCGCCGCCCGCTTGACGCGCGCCTGAAAGCCGCCATCGGAGAAAGCTGGGCGGATTCGCTGCAGCAGGGGCTGCCCGTCATCGACCTGACAGCCAACTGTGCGCTCATCGCCGCCGTGGCGAACGATCAGGACGCTTCCCTTGCCTATGCGCAGCAGGTCACGGCCTACGGCGCCCGCGGCGATGTGCTCATCGGCATTTCCACCTCCGGCAACGCGGAAAACGTGCGCCGCGCCGTGGTGACTGCCCGCGCGAAGGGCGTTTACACCATTGGTCTTACCGGCCGCGACGGCGGCAAACTGCGCGAAGCGTGCGATCTCCTGCTAAACGTCGATGAAACAGAAACCTACCGCGTGCAGGAAAAGCATTTGCAGCTCTATCATCAGCTTTGCCTGCGCGTGGAAGCCGCGCTGTTTGAAGAATGATGCGCTCCGCTCCAAGCGGGAGGTGATTCATGTGAAACGGATTTGTCTCGTCTGCCTGACCGTGCTGCTCGCGCTTTCGTTTGCGCTGCCCGCATTCGCGGCGAAATACGGCCTTTCCGGCGAATACGACGGCTGGAAGCTGACCGTCGCCGCGCAATTTCCCGCCGAAGGACAGGCACAAAGCGCCGTAGTCATTGCCGAATCGAAGGAATTCCGGCAGCTGATCTTCTGCCGCAGGGACGCTTCCGGCTGGGAGCCAGTCGAATACGCCTCCGCCGCGCTTCCCCAGCCCGGCAGCGAATGCTCCTTTTCCATCGAGATGACCGACGCGGACAGCTTCATGCTGACGCGGCGCTCCGCAGACAACGCGCCTGACTGGACGTATTCGTTCGCGCAGGGCGCGTGGACGGACGGAAGCGGCGCGCTTGAGCACTGCATGACGCTTCGCAGCGCCGTTTCTTTTGACGGCTCCATCCGCATTGACCGCGAATGGGACGAAGGGCTCACCTTCCGTGTCGACGACGCAAGCGTTTCTCTGCCCGATATCCCGCTCAAATATTTCAACCCGGCGCTGCTTCCCGCCGACGCACAGCAGGCGCGTCGGCTTTCGGATGCGTTAAGCGCCGACTATCCCGTGCTCGGCGGGCAGGCATTTCTTAAGGCAGAAGAAAGCGCGTCCGCGCCGGTTTATGCCGCGCCTTCGCAGAGCGCTTATCGCGCCGCAGACGGCAAAGCGTCCGTCGCGCTGCAAGGCGGATTGAACTCATGGGGCAGCATCAACGCAAACGGAGACTGGCTGCTGATTGAATACGCAATCAATCCCGCCGTAAGCCGCACGGGGTTTATTCCGGCGGCGGAACACGGCGTTCTCGCCAGCGAAGCAGCAGACCGCTGCCTGACGTTTGCGCCGCAGCTCGTGCGCATTGCGGAGGATACGTTCCTCACCGACGACCCGACGCACAGCCAGCGCGCGTTGGCGCGCCTGACGCAAGGCGACGCTGTCACGCTGCTTTCTGTGCTCAGCCCGCTTTATGCTTATGTGCAGACGGAGCTGGACGGTCAGCTCGCATACGGCTTCGTGCCGCTGAAGGCGATTGACCCGGACGTATCCGGCCTTGCGCCTGAAGCGCGCATTCTCGGCGAATGGAGCGGCTATGCCGGCGGCGTGGGCTGGATGATGTATTTCCTGCCCGACGGCACGTATCTCTCCGACGAAGGCTATCACGACGACCGCTGCACATGGCGCATCGAACCACTGACGGACGAGCTGATGGCGCAGGAGGCGTTCTGGCGCACGCCGGAATATGTTCTGTTCCTTGAGCACGACGGCGTCGCCGCAAGACCCATCGGTCTTTCGTACACGCAGCTTTCCCTTGAAGAAGCCTACACCGACATCCTTGCCGCCGGCAGCGACCTGCTTCAATTCGTTTACGGCAGCGAAGGCAGCGGCTGCTACATCCGTCTGCCGCAGACGCCGCCCGTTCCGCAGGAAGAATTCGACGCGGCGCACGGGTAATCCGGCCGCGCAAAGCGCGGCTTTGAGTTCACAGCGCCCATGCCTGCCAAACCAAAGCCAGCAGCTTAGCCGGTGGTATGCACCACGCCTTCAAGGCGAATTTGTCGGCTGCGTCTCAGGACGCTCTGAATCGTAGTCCAGTGTAGCTTTTGCCCAGCAGCTCGCAAGCGAGTCACGCTTTTGAGTTGCCGGGCATTTCTTGTTTCTTTCTTTTTTCGTCACTCGCTTCGCTCGGTTTTCTTGAAGCGAAAGCTATACAACCGCAAAAGCCCATGCTTCTGCAAGTGAAGCATGGGCTTTTTGACACGCTCATGGACGCGCTGCCGCGTCCGATT
>CAZKJW010000124.1:2503-6445 GCA_964553125.1 uncultured Oscillospiraceae bacterium | reverse complement strand
TACCACCTCCCCGCTCCTTTGTCAACCCCCTTTTTGAATCTTTTTTCCCTTTTTTGAATCTTTTTCGGGGAAATTCCGTTTTTCCGCCTTTCCTGGCGGCGCAGATTCGCCGTTTTTCCTGTAAACTCGCGCTTTTCCGCGCTCCACACAGCGCTTGCGCTGTGCGAATCCCCAGATTTCCCGCTGTTGAATTCACGCCGCCGGCATGGTATAATGTTCCCGTTCTTTCATCTATAGGGTCATTTTCTACTGATAAGGAGTTGCTGTATGAGCGAAACGAATGCGTCCGTCAAGAAAAAACGCGTATGGATGTCGGTTGTGCTTCCTGTGCTTGTGTGCGCCGCGGTTGCGGTCATTTTTGAATGGATTGCTGATTGCCGGCTGATTCGCATTGAGGACGCTTACACATGGAACATCCTCTCCGGCGCATACGGAACGCCCGACTGGCGCGTGCTTGAAATGAACCCGCTGCTTTCGCAGCTGCTGTCTCTGCTGTTCCGCGTGGCGCCGGGCGTGCCGTGGTACGGTCTGACGCTGATCGTTCTGCTTTGCGGCGGCTGCGCCGCGCTGATCGGCCTGTGCGCGCGCAAGCGGGGCGGTTTCCTCGCGGGGATGCTGCTGGTGCTGCCCATCTGCGCGCTACTGAACCAGTCGATGATCAGCACGGCCGTTTGCGCCATCTGCACGGCTGCCGGCTTCCTTCTGATGCAGGACAGCCTGCGCGGAAAGGGCGTGCGTGGCGCTTCCTTTGTTGTCGGTCTGATTCTGTTTCTTCTTGGCGCAGCGCTTCATCTTGCGTATGCCGCCATTGTCAGCGCGTGCGTCGCGGTGTGTCTGCTGCCCTGCTCCGTGCGCGACGGGCGCATCAAGGCCATTGCAAAAGGCGTGCCGATTGCCGCCGTTGTGCTGGTCGCGCTGTTTGGCTATCAGCAGCTGATGTTCTCTTCCGCCGAGCTTTCCGCGTGGCGCGCGAACTACACCCTTTACGACAAGCTCCAGCACAGCACGCTCGCCGCTGAAAGCGACCGTCTCCTCAGCGAGTACGGCACCGCCGATTTCGGCGAGGAAGCCGAGCATGACCACGATCACGACGTCGAGGGCGAGGAACACGACCACGAAGAAGGCGACGAGCACGACGAGGCCGAGGCTTCCGAAGCCGAGCGGAGCGGCGTGTTCTATCAGGCCGGGCTTTCGCTCAACGACAGCGACCTGTTCTTCGGCCGGATGACGAGCGACTCCGAGCTGGTCAGCCCCGAGACGCTCAAAGCGCTGGACGAAATTGCTTCCTATATTGATACGGATGCGCAGCATCTCTTTTCCGCGCTTGTCGTCACGCTGAAAAAGCCGCAGTTCCTGATGCTGATCGCGCTGTTCATGCTTTCGGCGCTGCTGCTGGTGCTGACGAGCCGCCGCCGCGGGCTGTCTGCGCTTCTGGCCGCTGTCGCGGCGTTCGGCGCGCATATCTTCCTGCTGATGTGCAACTACGACGCGTTCTCCTACATCGCGCCGTTCTATCTGGCAGCAATCGCCGTGATGCTCTTCCAGCTCGACGGCGACGACGTTCTGGCGAAGTGGCGCAAGCTGCTTCCGGCGCGCCCTGCGCGCGTGATCGTCAGCTTGATCCTCTGCTTCTGCCTGGCGATCTGCTGCGGCGGGCTGGCCGTTTACTCCATGTATCACCCGACGAACGGAAGCGGCACTGCCTCTTACGAAGTCGCTTACCTGACGAAAGCCATCGCCGAGGGCGCGCAGGGCGAAACGCGCACGCTGTTCATCGGCGACAGCCCCGTCGATCGCTACAAATACCGCGTGCTGGAAGAAACGCCCGAGCGCGGCAGCTTTTCCACGCTGTTCGCCGGCAGCTACGACCTCTACAGCCCGCGCTATGCCGCCATGCTTGAGGAATTCGGCACCGACAACCCGCTCCGGGATTGCGTGACGCGCGAGGATATCCAGTACGTCAACATGGGCTTCCTGCAGAATAAGCTCGATCGCGTCAAGAACGCCTATGGCGGCGATTACTTCATCGCCGACGCAATCGTGGAGGACAACTACGGCAGCTCGAAGATCTATCGGCTCAAGGTCGTCGATGAGGACGTCTTCAACCAGCATGTGATCGATCAGTCCGCTGCCGAGGCGGAAAACTTCCAGGCGCTGCTGGAAGCGGGCGACCCCAAGACCGTCTACACGCAGACCGTCAACACGATCTCCGCGCTGGAAGATCAGCTCGCTGAAGCCTCCGCCAAGCTCTCGGCTGCGCAGAACTCCGGCGACGAAGAAGCCCGCTCCGCCGCGGAAAAAGAATACAACGAACTCTACGCCCAGTACATCGAAGCGCAGACCGCCTATCAGGAAGCCGCGGAGACGCTCGTTTCCTACTACGACGAAATCGCTTCCGATTCTCAGAACGCAGATGAAAACTGATTTTCCGATTCTCGTCATCGGCGCCGGCGCGTCCGGGATGATGGCCGCATACGCGGCCTCCCGGGCGCGCCCTTCTTGCGCCGTGGTGCTCGAAAAAGAAGCGCGCGCCGGGCGCAAGCTGCTCGCCACGGGCAACGGCCGCTGCAACCTGTATAACGCGCGTCCGGAGTCCGCGCGGCTGCACGGCTCCTTCGCTCCCGCATTTGAGCGGATGCTCGCCGATACGCCCCCGGAGGCGCTCTGCGCCGAATTCTCCCGCATGGGTCTCCTCTGCCGCGAGGAAAGCGAGGGGCGCGTATATCCCTACTCCGGACAGGCAAGCGCCGTGCTCGACGCGCTGCGGTTTGCCTGCGCGCGCACGGGCGCGGAAATTGTGCCGGACGCACACGTCACAGCCATCCGTCCTGAAAAGCACGGCTTCGTTGTTGAAAGCGCCGCGGGCGCGTTCCGTGCCGGGAAGGTGATCGTCGCCGCAGGCGGCTGCGCCGCGCCCGCCTTTGGCGCGGACGGCGACGGTGTGCGGCTGCTTCGCGGGCTGGGTCACCGCTTCGCACAGGAGCGGCCGTCCATCGCGCCGGTGCGCGTCCCGGCAGAACTCATCCGTGGGATGAAGGGCGTACGGCTGCGCGGACAAATCACGGTGCTCTGTGTCGGCGAACCCGTGCAGCGCGAAAGCGGCGAAATGATTTTTTCGGACGGCTCCCTCTCCGGCGTGTGCGTGATGCAGACGGCGCGAAAGGTGGGCAAACTGACCGCCCGCAGGAAGCGCGTGCAGCTCTCCATCGATCTTGCGCCCGGCATGGATACCGCCTCGCTGCTGCGCGAACGCGCGCAAATGCTCGGGGACGAACCGGCCGAGCGGCTGTTTCTCGGCGTGATTCCCGGCCGGGCGGCGATGTGCCTGCTGCGGGCGGCGGATTTTTCGCCGCAGGGAGCGGCAAAGGACGCGCCCGTGGACATTCTCGCCGGACTGCTGCACGACTGGCGACTGCCCGTCACGGGAACGGGCGGGTTCGCGCAGGCGCAGGTAACGGCCGGCGGCCTGACAGTGGACGGCTTTGATGAGGAAACGCTGGAATCGCGCTTCGCGCCCGGACTGTACGCCTGTGGCGAAGCGCTCGACTTCGACGGCGATTGCGGCGGCTATAACCTGATGTGGGCATGGCTGAGCGGCCTGCGCGCAGGAACCGGCGCCGCCCGCGCGCTCTAAACCGGGAGGTGCAGAAACCTCAGGTTCCTGCCGTGGGGTTGGGGGCAGAGCCCCTAACGTTTCCTTTTGGTGCGGCAAAGCCGCAAGGGAGAAGCGTGCAACGTTCGCATGGCCGCAGCCGCGCGGACGAGCTGGCACGGCTGCATGGAGTGGATGGGGAATGCAAAGCCCTAACCGGGAAGTGCAGGAACCTCAGGTTCCTGCCGGGGATTTAGGGGCAGAGCCCCTAACGTTCTCCTGAAAATGCGGCGAAGCCGCAAGGGAGAAGCGCGCAATGTTCGCACGGCCACAGCCGTGCGGACGAGCTG
>CAZKJW010000124.1:0-2403 GCA_964553125.1 uncultured Oscillospiraceae bacterium | reverse complement strand
TGTTTTGCCGAAAACGCGCATGGTGACCGTGTGAAATGAGCGGCAAGCCCGGCAGGACGCGTCCGCGACAATTGAGCGCCGCGTTTTAAGGGCAGCACCTCTAACGTTCTCCTGAAAATGCTGCGAAGCCGCAAGGGAGAAGCGTGCAACGTTCGCACGGTTGTGCGGAACGGATGGGCAGCGCAAAACCCGTAGTTGCAAAACAGTGTTTTGCCGAAAACGCGCATGGTGACCGTGTGAAATGAGCGGCAAGCCCGGCAGAACGCATCCGCAACGATTGAATGCCGCGTTTTAAGGGTAACGCCCCCTAACACTCCCGAAACCACACCCCTCAGCAAACAGAACCGCTCGCCTCCCGCCCCAATCCCCCGCCGAACTCCCTCCATTTTTATGGAAGAAACCGCCATACCCTACTGAAAGGAGCGTCCGGCAACGAGCGAAATCTTTGATTTCATTCGCCGCCGCGACACATTCTTCGTGCTGACCCTTCAGGACGGCGCCCACCGGGCGGCCGTTCGGCGCAATTTATGAGCGCGACGGAGCCTTGTATATCGCAACCGCAGACACAAAGCCCGTCTACGGGCAGCTCTGCGCGCATCCCGCCGTTTCGCTTCTTGCGCTGCTTCCCGGCACACGCAACTGGCTGCGCGTCCGCTGCGACGCAAGCGAATGTGCGGATATCGGCATCAAGCAGCAAATGCTCGAAGCCTGTCCCGCGCTAAAAACGCACTTACCAGCGCCCGACGCGCCGCATTTTGCCGTGTTCCGGCTTGCAGTGCGCGACGCAGAGTTCAATCCGCCCCGCGAAATCATCGCCACGCCCTGCGCGGCAAAAACATAAAGGAGCCTCCCCATGATTCGAGTTTCCGGTCTTTCCGCGCCGCTGGACATGCGCCCCGGCGATTACGGCGCGCTCGCCGCGAAGGCGCTGCGGCTCACCCCGCGCGACATTCTCTCCTGCCGCCTGTATCGCCGCTCGGTGGACGCGCGCAAGCGCGACGACGTGCACTTCACGGTTTCGCTTGACGTAACCATTCGCGGCGACGAGGCCTCCGCCATCCGGCGCAATCCGCATGTCCGCGCGGAAATCGTCTCGCCCACCGCGCCGGCCGAAATCCGGCCGCATAGTCTGAACGGCGCGCCCCGTCCCGTCGTGGCCGGCTGCGGCCCTGCGGGGCTGTTCGCCGCGCTGTGGCTCGCACGCGCGGGGCTTCGCCCCATCCTGCTTGAGCGCGGCAAGCAGGCCGATGCGCGCGAACGCGACGTCGCCGCGTTCCGTGCGGGCGGCGCGCTCAACGAAGAAAGCAACGTCCAGTTCGGCGAGGGCGGTGCGGGCATGTTCTCCGACGGCAAATTGAACAGCGGCATTAAGGATCCCCGCTGCCGCGCCGTGCTGGAAGCGCTCGCCGCTGCGGGTGCGCCGGAGGAAATCCTCTGGGAAGCCCGGCCGCACGTCGGCACGGACAAGCTGACAAAAGCCGTCGTCGGCATCCGAAACGAAATCATCGCTCTCGGCGGCGAAGCGCGCTTTGAAACAAAGCTGAC
Source organism: uncultured Oscillospiraceae bacterium (assembly GCA_964553125.1). GTDB lineage: Bacteria > Bacillota > Clostridia > Christensenellales > Aristaeellaceae > Aphodomonas. The sequence continues at coordinate 858 of CAZKJW010000124.1, read as the reverse complement.
CGGGCTGATCGTCCGCGAAGGCGCGCTTTGCGCGGTCAAAACCCGCACCCCCGCCGGTCTCGAAGACGAAATCCCCTGCGAACGGCTGATCCTCGCCGTCGGCCATAGCGCGCGCGACACATTTGAAACGCTGCACGCACTCGGCGTGCCGATGATCGCAAAGCCGTTCTCCATCGGCGCGCGCGTGGAGCACCCGCAGACGCTCGTGAACGCCGCGCAGTACGGCCGCTTCGCGGCGCATCCCGCGCTCGGCGCGGCCGATTACCGCCTCAGCGAGCACCTGAAAAACGGGCGCGGCGCGTATACGTTCTGCATGTGTCCGGGCGGCGAGGTGATCGCCGCGGCAAGCGAGCGCGGCGGCGTTGTCACCAACGGCATGAGCCGTTTCGCGCGCGACGGCGAAAACGCGAACGCCGCGCTGCTGGTGGACGTACAGCCCGCCGATTTCGGAAGCGACAGCCCGCTTGCAGGCGTCGCCTTCCAGCGCGAATGGGAGCGCGCCGCGTTCCGCGCGGGCGGCGGCGACTATCGCGCTCCTGCGCAGCGGATGGAGGATTTTCTTGCCGGACGCGCAAGCGCGCGCCTTGGCTCTGTCCGCGCCAGCTACACGCCCGGCGTCACGCCCGCCGACCTGCGCGCCTGTCTGCCCGCGTTCGCGGTCGAGTCCATGCGCGAGGCGTGCGCAATCTTCGGACGTCGGCTTCGCGGCTACGACGCGCCCGACGCGGTTCTGACCGGCGTTGAAACGCGCTCCTCCTCGCCCGTGCGCATCCCGCGCGGCGAAGACGGCCAATCCGTCGGCCTGCGCGGCCTGTACCCGTGCGGCGAAGGCGCGGGCTATGCGGGCGGCATTCTTTC
>CAZKJW010000123.1:0-6487 GCA_964553125.1 uncultured Oscillospiraceae bacterium | reverse complement strand
ACGTCTTCGTACTTCGCCGTATACGTGATCGTCTGCGTATCGGTCACGGTCTTCGCGCCGAACACGGCTTTTTCTTCGCCGTTATACCAGCCAACAAATTCCTTATTCGCGCTGTCCGGCGACGGCGTGCCGGGGTCTTTCAGCTCTTCGCCATCCTTGACGATCTGCTGCGCAAACACTGCATCGCCATTCTTGAAGACATAGGTATGCGCAGCCGCCGCGGGCGTGATAATCGCCCGGAGCTGCTGCGACTGGCTGACGTCGCGCGAGATGATCTCCGCCAGCGCGTCCGTCGGCAGCATGCCGATGAACATCACCAGCGACAGCAGCAGCGCAATCATTTTCCTGAACTTCGTCATATGCTCGTCCCTCCGCACTCTGATTCACGGTTTCCGTCTATGATACAAAAATATGCCCAGTTCCTCCCCACGCGCGGCGGGAAGGAACTTGCTCGCTTTTTCAGGCGGCCGGCTCTGCCTCCGGCGCGTCAGCGCCGATGACATTGACAACCACGTGCCAGTACCAGTCGATATTCTCCTCCGAGAGGACGTACTGCGCGGTTTCGCCCGTCGCGTAGTCGACCCAGTCGGCGTTGTCAAGGCTGTACTGCCAAAGCAGCTCGACGGCGAAGCCCTCATAGCCGCTCAGCTCGGGAACGAGCGTGACCGTGTCGCCGTAGGCCAACTCCTCGCTCTCCCAAGCGAAGGTGAAGGTGACGCTGCGATCGGCGGGAAGCTCCTGCTCGGGCGTGGGCTCCGCGGTCGGCTCGACCGTCGGCTCAGCCGTCGGCTCCGGCGTGACGACCGGTTCCGGCGTCGGGCGATGCCGCACGACCGGCAGCATGAACGCCGGCGAACTGACCGTCTTTTCGGCCAGCGCGCCGCACGCCAGACCCAGTGCCAGCACGAGCGTCAGCAGCATTGCAAGAGCTTTTTTCGTTCCCTGTTTCATGGTTGCAACCTCCTTAAACTGATGGTCTGAAAACCGATATATTAAATAGGTAGGAACTGCCTCAATTCCCCTTGATACGCCAAAACCGGAACTCGCGTTCCGGTTCGTGGTTTCGCATTTATGGCGGCTGCGCCGCGATTTGCGCGCCGCGAGCGATCAGGCTTCCGCGTCCTCTTCAAGGGCCACCAGCGTGGCGCGATACTCCCAGAGGGCGTTTTCTTCGGTGAGCTCGAAGGTGTAGAACGGGGTGTTGGTTTCGTCTACCGTGAACCACTCCTCAACATCGTCGATGTTCGCGTTGGCTTCCCAGCGGATGACGTAGTCAAGGTTGGCGAAGTAGACAACCGCCTGCAGGGTGACTTCGTCGCCGAAGAACAGCTCGACGTCTTCGTCGTTCATGAGAAGAACTTCCAGCTCGGCCTCGAACTCGACGGATTCTTCTTCCTCGGGCTGCTCAGCGGGCTCCTCGGTCGGCTCCTCAGCAGGGGCTTCCGTGGGTTCCTCGGTGGGCTCGGCGGAAGGTTCCTCGGTCGGTTCTTCGGTGGGTTCAGCGGTGGGCTGCTCAGTCGGTTCTTCGACGGCGGGTTCTTCCGTCGGCTCCTCGGTCGGCTCTTCGACGACGGGCTCCTCGACGACCGGTTCTTCCTCGACGATTTCTTCTTCGACCGGTTCTTCCTCTACGGGCTCCTCTTCGACGAATTCTTCTTCGACCGGTTCTTCTTCGATGGGCTCTTCTTCGACGAATTCTTCTTCGACCGGCTCTTCTTCAAAATCGAAGAACTCCTCCTGCATGGGCTCTTCGAACAGAATTTCTTCCTCTGCGGAGACAGGCACGATCAAGCACGCCATCATCGCGGTGATGAGCGCCAGAACCAAAATGCTGCGGAAAGTTTTTTTCATGAGTGACAGCCTCCTTGCAACTTACTCGGCAAAATCTGTGTTTTCGTGATTACAAGCAGATTTTACCATTTGCAAGTTACGTGGACGGTCACTTCTGATGGAAAAAAGGCTTTTTTTTCAAAGTTTTTTCAGCTTTTTTCCGGGAGCTTTCCTTCGCTGCTCAGCGGCCCTACGCGATAGCTGAACGGGATGTTGGAATTCGGATATTTCTTATAGAAGAGTTTCCGGATTCGCTCCATCACCATGTTGCCGGTGGTGTAGTTGACGGTGGGCAGCAGCAGCGCGAAAATCGTGGGCGAGAAGTGCGTGATGGTGTCGCCTTTGCGCAGGTTCGTGCGCAGAATTTCCAGCAGGCCGTTCATGATGTTGTCCTGCTTGATGCTGTCCATGTTCGGGTCTTCCGGATCGCCGACCATGATGACCGCAAGGAACATCGTCGACCCGAGACGCTCGAGGTTGCGCATCTGCAGGTTGTAGATTTCCTTGAAGACGGCGTACTCGCAGACGAACGCGCCGCGCTGCTCGCCGCTCTCGCGCAGCTCGTTGCGGATGGACTCAAGGTTGAGATCCAGCGTCTTGCCCGCGCGGACGATTTGCTTGTAGAACTCCTGCATGTCGTCGCTCGGGCGAACGCCGAGATAGCGGTAGTTCAGGTGCATCACGTGCTTATACTGCGCAAGCGCCTCGCTGCTGCGATCGGTGTTGATCAGCGCGCTCATCAGCTCCATGTGCAGGCGGTCGTCGAAGTTATCCACATCGAGCGCCTTGCGGCACACGCAAATAATGCGGTCGTTGTCGTCCTCTTCCTTAAGCATCTCCACGTAGGAATACACGGCGGCCATGTACCGGCTGTGCAGCGTCATTGCGCGCGAAAGCGCCCATTCATTCTGCTCGGCGTTTTGCAGCAGGTCGCCCGTATATAGCTCCATCAGCCGCTCATACAGCGCGTGACGCGTCTGCTCGTCCGGCCTTCCGGTGGAAAGCCTGTCCAGAACGTCCTCAATCTGGTAAACGTCCACGGTCATGTCCGGGAGGGTTTCCCAATGGTATGCGCCGCGGTCGGCCACAATGCAGCTGCCCAGCGCAGGATGAATCTGGTTGAGCATTGCGCGCAGGCGGCTCACGAGCGTTTTCAGCGCGCTTTCCGGGTTGGCGCTGCGGTCATCCGCCCAGAGCGTGGCCAGCAGCCGGTAATTCGGCACCGGCTGTCCATGATTCAAAATCAGATATTCAATCAGGCTTGCGCCCTTGCGCGACTTGGCGGCGAGATACTCCACGCGCGTCTCGTCGATATAAATCGCGAAATTGTCCATCAGCTGAATATGAAACGCTTTGCTCATTTTCTCCCCTCTGCCGCTTTCGCTGTCCATGAATTCCTTGCACATTTTACCATATCACTCTCTTTTGCGCAACAAAACTTCAACGCTTTATGAACCGTTTTTTCATCATGTCGGGGTATTCCGCATAGCGCTGCGCCGTCTCCTCGTCGATTCTTCCGCACTCGGCAAGCCGCAGCAGCTCGCCGTCCATCGTCATGCCGCGCGCGCCCGATGTGGAGATCGCGTTGGACAGCTGGTAGGTGTGCCCTTCGCGGATGAGCGCCCGCACGCCGGTCGTGCTCCGCATCACCTCAAACACCGGCACAAGCCTGCCGTCGTTTGAAGGGATGAGCCTTTGGGAAACTACGGCGCAAAGCGCCATGGAAAGCTGCAGGCGAATCTGCTGCTGTTGTTCGGCAGGGAACGCGTCCACAATGCGGTCGATTGTGCGCGGCGCGCCCAGCGTGTGCATCGACGAAAGCACCAGATGCCCCGTCTCCGCCGCCGTAATGGCGAGGCGGATCGTCTCCGCGTCGCGCATTTCGCCGAGCATCAGCACGTCCGGCGCCTGCCGCATCGCCGCGCGCAGCGCGCGTTCAAACGTGGGCGCGTCGTTGGGCACCTCGCGCTGGCTGACAAGCGATTTCTTGTGCGGATGCAGGAACTCGATCGGGTCCTCGATGGTCACGATATGCCCGCCGCGCGTGCTGTTGATCCGGTCGACGAGGCAGGCCAGCGTGGTGCTCTTTCCGCTGCCCGCAGGCCCTGTCACGAGAATCATCCCGCCGCGCTCCTGCGCCAGCTGCATCACGGTTTCGGGAATCTGCATCTCCTCCGCGTCCGGCAGGCCGAACGTCACCACGCGGAACGTCGCAGCCAGCGTGCCGCGCTGGCGGTAGGCGTTGCAGCGGAAGCGGCTCAGCTCCTTGATTGCAAAGGAAAAATCGTCGTCGCCGCTTTCCCGCAGCGCGTCCTGCGTTCTTCCTGCAAGCGTCATCGCCTGACCGATCAGCGCTTCCGTCTCCGCCGGCGTCAGGCGCTGCTGCGAAATCTGCTCCAGCCGCCCTTCCACCTTCAGCATCACGTGCGAGCCGGGAATGATGAACACATCCGAACCGCCGCGCTCGACTGCGCAGCGCAAGAACTCCCTCAGTTCCATATATCCTCCGTCTCCGAAAGCAGCCGCCGCGCCTGCCAGCGCGCGCGCATCCGCCCGTTTTCCTCCGTAAGCGCCGCAGTGCATTCCAGCGCGCGCCTGTTTTCTTTCTCCTGCCAGACGACCAGCCCATGCTGCGCGTCCAGCGTCATGCGCTCCGGCAGCGCAGCGCGAAGCGCCTCCCAATCGTCCGCCGCCGCGCATAGCGCGTCCAGCTCGGCCAGCGAACGCTCGGCGCGCTCGCTGAGGCGATAGGTTTCCTCCGTGACGCGCGCGCTTCTCTGCGCAAGTGTCAGATCATTGCGGGCGCTCAGCAGCGTCAGCGCGCCCAGCAGGCTCACGCACAGCACGACGAGCACGAGAATCAGCAGCGTCGCGCCGGGAGCCAGACCAATGCGCCGTCGGTTCATCCCGCCGCCTCCCCGCCTGTATATTTCGTGCAGGGAAGCGCCGCGAGCGTTTCGCCGTCGTCATCCGCGCGAATCTCCGCGCAGACCAGCCGCCCGGCAGCCGTAGGCTCGCTCGTGAGCGTCACGGTCAGGGAGAATCCGTCCTCCTCGCGCCGCCACGTATCCTCCTGCTGCAAAAAGCGTTCGCTTTCCAAAAGGGCGCGCATCGCCGGTTCGTCCTCCGCGGCGTACAGCCGTTCGGCCAGATTCTGCGCCGCGCACAGCGCCGCGTCCAGCGTTCCGGCGCGGCGGCTCTGGTTATACGCCGCCGCATACATGCGCGCCAGCGTCGTCGCCGACACCGCCAGCAGCAGCACGGCCGCCGCCATTTCCAGCAGCAGCATCTTCGCCCGATTGCCCTTTCTCATGCGTTCACCTCATTCGGCTTCCCGCGCGCACAGCGCGGCATAGACGGCCGTTTCCTGTCCCTGCGCGTCCGTGACGACCGCTTCCACCAGCCCGCCGCGAATCTGCACCGTCATCGCCTCTGCCGCGCAGATTTCCTCTCCGCCCGCCGGATCGAACGGTCGCTCCGCCGACGTGTACAGCTCCCGCAGCATTCCGTCCGAAACGTAAATGCGGCGGATGTAGCGTTCGCCGTCCTCGACGGTTTCAATGGCCAGCGCCGTTGTTTCGCCGTGCCGCTCGACGCGGATCGCGCCGCGCCTGTCCTCCGCGCGCACGGCGTTTCGGATGAACGCCGAAACCATGCGCCCGTCGCCGTGCCGTTCGGAGCGCTCAACGGCGCCGCAATACGCCTTCGCGCCCAGCAGCGTCAGCGCCGCCGCCGAAGCCGCAAACAACGCGGCCAGCAGAATCACGCACAGCTGCGGCAGCAGCGCCGCGGCGCTTCGTCCCTGTTTTTTCATTCGCCGCTTCCTTTCGCAATCACGCGGATTTCCGGCATCAGGTTCGACGCGAACGCGTCATAGAAAACCGCGTAGCGCGACGCGTCATAGCGCAGGCCGTAGTACTCGCACAGATGATCGAGATCCGGCGGATACGCGCCCTCCACGGCGTAGCAGGTCAGCGCCGCGTCCTTCACCGCATCGCGCACCAGCCCAGCCTCCAGATCGCTGCCCACGCCGGAAATCGCGCCGGCCAGCGCGCCGAAGCCGATCAGCGCCGCCGCGAACAGCGCCAGCGCCGCCATATTCCTGCGAAGCATCATCGCCTCATTCCTTCTTTCACGCAAGGCCGGTCAGAATTTCCGCCATCGGCAGCAGCACCGAAAGCAGCACCGCACCCACCACAATCGCCAGCACCGCGATCATTGCCGGCTCCAGAAACGAGATCATCCGCGAGACACCGCTCTCGGTCTGCTCCTCGCAATCCTTTGCTATGCGCGCCATCACGTCAGCGTCCCGTCCGGACGCGCCGCCCATGAGAATCATGCGCGCGTGAAACCCGCGGAAAAGCCCGCAGCGCGCCAGCGCTTCGGAAAACGGCTCGCCCTTTTCCGTCGCCTCGCAGACGACTCGCAGTTTATCCGACGCCCCGGCGTCCGCCAGTGCGGCCGCCGCCATGCGCAGCGCGGCGCTCAGCGGCACGCCGCCCGAAAAGAGCATCGCGAGCGCGCCCGCCGCACGCGCCGCCGAAATCGTCTCGCGCAGGCTGCGCACGGGCGGAAACAGCCGCTCCGTCACGGCGCGCACGCGGTTTCTCGCGCCCGTATGCGTCAGGGCGATGCACAGCGCAGCCGCCGCCAGCGC
>CAZKJW010000122.1:0-6566 GCA_964553125.1 uncultured Oscillospiraceae bacterium | reverse complement strand
CTTCGAGGTAGCGGGAGAGGCCCAGATCCTCGAGGCCATCGAGGTAAGCCTGCCAGTCGGCGTCGTTGTCGATGTCGGTCTTGCCGAGGATGAAGCTGGCGTAGCTGGAGCGGACATATTCGCCGATGGTCGTGCTCAGCTCGGAGTATTCGACCAGCAGGTCTTCGTCAGCGCACCAGACGACGGCGGGGATGTTGCCCTTCACGCCGTAGTCAGCGTAGTTCATGTGAGCGCGGTAGTCCGGATAGGTACGGCCGGTGGATTCCGGATCAACAGCGGTCTTGAGGAAGAGCTCGTAGCTGTAGTAGTTCGGCACGCCGGTGAAGCCGGGGAATTCGGTGTTGCCGGCATTTTCAAGGGACGCCTTGAAGAGGATGGACGGAGTCGTGCCGTCAAGCGCGGTATATTCTTCGGTCCATTCCCAGTCACGGCCTTCGAGACCGAACTTCATGGTGCGCATGAGGCCTTCTTCGCTGAGCCAGTAGTCAAGCCACTTCATGGCGACTTCCGGATGCTCGCAGCTGGAGCAGATGAAGGACTGCGCATAAACGAGGTTGTCCCAACGCTGATAGGTTTCGCGGACGTTTTCGTCCTTGTAGTTCTTGAGCGGCGGCATGGCTTCGAAGTCCACATACGCACGGTTGTAGATGGACTGCGTGATGCAGCGCATATAGAACGGAGCAGCGGCAACGCCAACCACGATGTTCTCGGGTTCAGCAGCGTTGGTGATGGCACGATAGTCGTTCAGGGAGAGGATGAAGTCTTCCTCGGAGTAGAGGCCGTCTTCATAGAGCTTGTTGATCCAGCTCAGACCATCGCGATATTCGGGCGTGGACGCTTCAAAGACGAGCTCGCCGTCATCGGTGATGTGATAGTAGTCATGGCAGTTCCACAGCTGGAACGCGCCCATGATGTAACCCATGGAGCTGCCGCCTTCGATGGCCGCACCGGCGTTGCCCAGCAGCGGGATTTCATCGGTGTTGTCGCCGTTGCCGTTCATGTCGTTGTCGCGGAAGTATTCGAGCATCGTGCGGTATTCGTCGAGCGTCTCGGGCATACCGGCGCCGGTGGCTTCGCTATACTTTTCGAACCAGGGGAGGAAGAGGAACTGCTTGTTCCAGATGGACTCGTTCGGGGAGCCGTCCACACGCCAGAGGGTGTAGATGTTGCCGTCGCCCGAGGTCATCAGCTTGCGCAGGTTCGCGTCTTCTTCAAGCTGCTTCTTGGCGTTGTAGGAGTAGTTCTCAATGAGATCGTTCAGGGGCATGATGATGCCTTCGTTGGCGAAGTTCTGGATCATGCTGGTGTCCGGGAACCACCACAGCACGATGTCAGGAGTGTCGCCGCTGATGAGGGTGAGACGGATCTTTTCATAGATGTCGCCGTCCGGGATCTCGATCCAGTTGACCTTCACGCCGGTCTCTTTTTCATACTCGAGCATGGTCGTGTTGTTCTTCCAGGAGTCAACAGCGGAGTTGACGCACGCCATAACGGTCAGCTCAACGGGTTCGTCAACAAACGGGAATTCGTTGGGGCCGGAAACGGTCAGCGCGAATGCGGAGCTGGAAATCAGCAGCATCGCCAGCACCATAGCCAGAAGTTTCTTCATAAACTTAATTCCTTCCTTTCTTTTCGTGATGCCTATTAAATCACCGCGCTGCGCAGGATTTGGGATGCGACACCCTCCTTCCCTTGGATTTTGCGCCTCGCAGATGAAAGACAACCGGTTTCAGCTTTCCGCGCCCTGCGCGGAAAAGATCGCGTCGCCCGGCAAAAGAACCGTCAGCCCTTCACCGCGCCAATCATGACGCCCTTGACAAAATACTTCTGAATGAACGGATAGATACACATCATCGGGATGGTCGAAATGACGATGACGCAATACTTCATAACGTCCTGACGTTCTTCGAGCAGCGCCGCGGTGGTGGAGTCCATGGTGGCGTTCACGCCCGCGTTCTGCGCCGTGATAAGCAGGCTGCGCAGAACGTTCGCCAGCGGCAGCTTTTCCAGATCCTGGAAATAAATCATGGCGTTGAAGTAGGAGTTCCACAGCGAGGAGGCGTAGTACAGCGCGATAACCGCGATGACGGCGCCGGAGAGCGGCAGCACGATCTTGATCAGATACACCAGTTCGCTCGCGCCTTCCAGCTCGGCGGCCTCTTTCATTTCAACCGGGATGGTCGTGGCGAAATACGTGCGCATGACGATCATGTTGTAAACCGACAGTGAGGCGGGCAGCACGATGGCCCACACGGTGTTGTACAGCCCCAGATTCTTGACCCACAGGAACGTCGGAATCAGGCCGCCGTCAAAATACATGGTGAACATGCAGATGCCCAGCATCAGCCCGCGCAGGCGGAGATTGTTCGCCAGCGGGTACGCGCAGCAGATGGTGACCACCAGCGCGATTGCCGTGCCCAGCACGGTGTAAATCACAGAGTTCTTGAAGCCGCTCCACAGCAGCGAGTAGTTGAAGCACGCCTGATAGCCGGCGAGCGTGATCTTGTTCGGGATCAGGTTCAGCGGCAGAAGTCCTTTCGTAAACGAGGAGACCAGCGCATAAACAAGCGGATACACCAGCGCGAGGAAGAAGATCGCCATGATGAGCCCGACGAGAACGAGCATCAGCTTGTCGCCAAGCGTGTAGAAGCTGAGCGTGCGCGCAAGCTCGGACTGCACCTTTTTCTTGTTCTGTTTCATTTCATTCCCCTCCTTACCACAGCGAGCTGCCGCCCAGCGTCTTGGTGAGCTTGTTCACGCTGAAGAGCAGGATCATATTCACAACGGAGGTGAAAAGGCCGATGGCGGAAGCGTAGGAGTACTGCGGAATCTGCGCCTGAAGCGCCACCTTGTAGGTGTAGGTGGAGATGATTTCGGAGGCAGAGCGGTTCAGGTCGTTCTGCAGGAGCAGCACCTTTTCGTAGCCGATGTTCATCAGCGATCCGACGCGGAGAATCAGAAGGATGAGGAACGTGGGCAGCACGCCCGGAATGTCCACATGAATGATTCTCTGGCGCAGGTTTGCGCCGTCAACAATCGCCGCTTCATGCAGCTCGGGCGAAACGCCCGCCAGCGCGGAGATGAAGATGACGGAGTTGAAGCCGAGGTTCTGCCAGACGTCCGACCAGACGAAGATGTGCTTGAACGCCGTTGTGGAGCCCATGAAGTTTGCCGTCGGCAGCCCCACGAGTTCGAGCAGCTTGTTGATCATGCCGATGCGGGCGGAGAGGAACTGCGTCAGCAGGCCGCAGACAACAACCGTGGACATGAAGTGCGGCGCGTAGCTCATCATCTGAACGGTTTTGCTGAAGCGCGGCAGCGGCATGTATTTGAGCATGAGCGCGAACACGAGCGTCAGCGGGAAAGTGAGGAGCGAGTAGATGTTCAGCGTGAGCGTGTTTTTCACGGTCATGGAAAAATACTTGCTCTCAAAGAACTTGATGAAATACTTGAAGCCGACCCATTCGCTGGCCAGCACGCCGCGCGTAGGCTTGTAGTTGCGGAAGGCGATCTGCGCGCCGTACATCGGGATGTACTTGAACAGAATCAGGATCACCAGCGGAACCAGGAACATCAGGTAAAGCGCGCCGTGACGCTGCATTTCCTTGCGCCACGTGAACTTGCCATTCGCCTGCTCCCGCATTTTACGTACGCTTTTTGTTTGTTCCAAGCAAACCAAACCTCCTTCGTGCCCTGCCGAAAAACGGCGGCAATCGCTGCATAAAACCCTGACGCACTTTTTTCTCTAACTCTTTTATAGCAGAAACGCAGCGGCATATCACGATACAAATCAGTCATAAATCTGCACTTTTCTGCTATTTTGGCTTGTTTTTTTGAAATTTTGTCCTTTTTCGGGCCGCTTTTTCAGCCGTTCCAACCGAATCCGGAGCGTTTCCCCATCTTTTTACCCGTTCGGAATGATTTTTATCTGAATAAAATATACAAAAAGCACAGGATGAAATTCGGTTTCATGCGCCAGTTCGTCGGCGAGGCCGCGCTTTTTCCCGTTTTCCGCAGGCAAAACGCTGGTTGACAAGCCATGCGGGCACGCGTAAAATCAAGGACGTTCCTGTTCAGGCAGAGCTCGTTTCAGCAGGCTTACAAGCCCGCTTTTGAGTCCGTTTTTTGCTGCTTCAGCGCGTCAATCCATGCGCTAATAAAATGAAGAAAGAAGGCTTCTTCCATGTGTGAAACCGCCGCCTCTCCCGCATCCCGCGCCCTGTGGATCGGCAATGGCCGGCTTGTGCTGCCCGACCGCATCGTGGAGAACGGTTCCGTTCTCGTTCGCAACGAACGCATCGTCAACGTCAATTTCCCCTGCCCCGCCGACGCAACTCCGCTCGACGCGCGCGGGGGCTATATCCTCCCCGGCTTCATCGACCTGCACGTTCACGGCGGCGGCGGTGCCGATTTTATGGACGGCGACGTTGAAAGCATCCACCGCGCCGCGCGCGCGCACGCACAGCACGGCACGACGGCGCTTTGCGCCACGACGATGACCTGCGAGGATTCGCAGCTTGAAACGGTCGTCCGCGCGTTTCTGGAAGCAATCAAAACACCCGGCGGCGGCGCGGAGCTTCTGGGGCTGCATCTGGAAGGCCCGTTCTTTTCCGCCGCGGGAAAGGGCGCGCAGCCGGTAACCGAACAGCGCGTCCCCACGCGCGAGATGCTCGAGTATTTTCTCCGGCTGGGCGAAGGCCACATTCTCCGCTGGGACGAAGCGCCCGAGCTGCCCAACAGCGACCTGTTCGCGCAGGTCATGCTGGAGAACGGCGTCATGCCGTCCATTGCGCACACTGGCGGCACGGCAACCGACGCGCAGAACGCATTCCGCATGGGCTTCCGCCATGTCACGCATTTCTTCAGCGCCACCACGACTGGCCGCAAAATCAACGGCATCGTACATTCCGGCGTGAACGAGGCGGTGCTGATCGACGACGATATCACCATCGAGCTGATTGCCGACGGCCGCCACATCCCGCGCGAGCACATGCTGCTCGCCTATCGCATCAAGGGGCCGGACAAAATCGCACTCATCACCGACGCCATGCGCGCGGCCGGCACGAACGAGACGCGCTCCATCCTCGGCGGCAAGGTGGGCGGCGTGCCCGTCGTCATCAAGGACGACGTGGCGCAGCTGCCGGACCTTTCCTCCTACGCCGGGAGCGTCGGCACCATGGATCGCGCGCTGCGCGTGGCGCACGTGCAGTACGGCATCCCGCTGCTCGACGTAAGCCGGATGCTCTCCCTCACGCCGGCGCGCATGATGCACGTCGAGAACCGCAAGGGCAGCCTTGAGCCGGGGAAGGATGCGGATATCGTGATCATGAACGGCGAATTCGCCGTTGAGAACGTCTTCGTCCGCGGCCAGTCCTGCTTTGCGCAGGAGCGTTGAGGACGAAGCGCTATCGCTCTTGCACGCTTCATCCAAACCGCCAGCCAAGCTGGTGTTTTGCACCGTGCCTTCAAGGCGCGCTGAAGAAAACATCATCAGCGATTTTGCCCCACGACCCGCAGACGGGTAATTCCGTTGCGGGTCGTAGCCATTGCACGAAGACATCTTGTCCTTCGCTTCGCTCCATTGCTGAAAGCCAGCGCTCTTTTCCCGCACCAGCTCCGCTGGCGGTTATCACACGCTAAAGCTATACAAAGCCAAAAAGAATCCTCCCTACGGAGGATTCTTTTTTGATCGTTGCTATGCCAGTCCACATCAGAACGGCTTTTCGGCAACGTTCCGGCTGATGATGAATTTCGCGTCGGGGTGGTTCTGTGCGAAGGAGACGGGGAACGCCGACGTCACCTCGCCGTAAGCGGCGCGGCGAATCACGGCGCGCTGCATGTCGGCCATCATGGTCAGGCGCAGCTTGCGCGCGGAAAGCATTTCCTTCATGCCGACGGTAACCGCCTGCTTCGGCACCGTGTCGAACGCGCCGCCGCGGCCCATGATCGCATCCTTGAGCAGCGTCTCGCGGCTGAGCGTCTCCACGCGCGTGGGCAGCGCGGCGAACTCTTCGTTCGTCATGTCGGGCTCCGGCTCATTGAAGGCGACGTGGCCATTGACGGCGATGCCGCCCATAACGATGTCCACGCCGCCGAGCTTTTCAATCAGCTCTGCAATGGCGCCGGGGTTCTTCGGATCGGGGAAAATCCGCTGCTCGACGGGAACCGTCAGCTCCGGATCGAGCTGGTTATACAGCTCGCGGTCCATGCCCGCATGGAACGAACGCGGGTCGTCGTAGGGAAGCCACTCGCCGTCTTCGCCGAGATATTCGTCCATGTTGATGATCCATACATTCTTAAGGCTGATGCGGCGTTCGTTCACCAGCCGTGCGAAGGTGTGATACTGCCCGACCGGGCCGTAGGGGCAGATGAACACGGTTTTGCGGCCCGCCGCGTTGTTGCGGACAACCTCGTCCATCATTTCGAGCGCGAGCTCAAAATGCACTTCGCCGCTGTCGGCGAGAATCATGATCGGCACCTTGGAATCCTTGCCCAGCTCCTCAGGCGGAATCTGATAGAAAGCAGGATACATTGCAGTCCCTCCTTTTCGTTTGCGCTTCATCATA
>CAZKJW010000121.1:0-6617 GCA_964553125.1 uncultured Oscillospiraceae bacterium | reverse complement strand
CCAGACCGGCCCCTGCGGCCCGGACACCGAAATGTTCATCATCCGCGACGGCGAGCCCTGCGGCCCCGACTGCTCCCCCGCCTGCGACTGCGGCCATTACCTCGAAATCTGGAACGACGTCTTCATGCAGTACAAAAAAGAGGCCGACGGCTCTCTCGTGCCGCTGGAGCATCCCAACGTCGATACCGGTATGGGGCTTGAGCGCACGCTGTGTGTGCTGACCGGCAAAAAGAGCGTCTACGACACCGAGCTTTTCGCCGGCATTCTGGGCAAAATCTCCGAGCTTTCGGGCAAGGAATACGGCTCCGACGAGGAGACCACCCGCGCCTTCCGCGTCATCGCGGATCACATGCGCACCTCCACCTTCATGATCGGCGATCCGCGCGGCGTAACGCCCTCCAACGTCGATCAGGGCTACATCCTGCGCCGCCTGATCCGCCGCGCCGTCCGCTTCGGCCTGAAGCTGGGGATGCCCGCCGGATTCACCGCGGAAGTGGCGAAGGTCATCATTGCGCAGTACGGCCACGTCTACCCCGAGCTTACCGAAAACGCCGAAAAGATCTGCCGCGAACTGGTGCTGGAAGAAGAGCGCTTCGCGCGGACGATCAAGCAGGGCGAGCGCGAGTTCGACAAGATTCTCGAATCGATCGAGAAATACAACCTGCCCAAGATCATCGACTCCAAGCGTGCCTTCAAGCTGTACGACACCTACGGCTTCCCCATCGAAATGACCGTCGAGCTTGCCAAAGAGCACGGCCTGCCGGTCGACGTGGAAGGCTTCAACGAGCGCTATAAGGAGCATCAGCAGAAGTCGCACGAGGGCGCCGAGCAGCGCTTCAAGGGCGGTCTGGCCGATCACAGCGAGCAGACCACGCGCCTGCACACGGCTACGCACCTCATGCACGCCGCGCTGCGCAAGGTGCTGGGCACCGAAGTCGGGCAGAAAGGCTCGAACATCACCGCCGAGCGTCTGCGCTTCGACTTCACCTTTGGCCGCAAGATGACGCCCGACGAGGTCGCCGAGGTGCAGCGTCTGGTGAACGAAGCCATCAAGGCCGACGTTCCGATTACCTGCGAAGAAATGACCGTTCCCGAGGCGAAGGCGCAGGGCGCGCTGGGCTTCTTCGAGAGCAAATACGGCGATCGCGTGAAGGTCTACACGATGGGCGAATACTCCAAGGAAATCTGCGGCGGCCCGCACGCGACCCATACGGGCGAGCTGGGCTCGTTCAAGATTCTCAAAGAGGAAAGCTCCTCCGCCGGCGTGCGCCGCATCAAGGCCGTCATCGGCGAATAATTCTCCGCTGCATATCAAAAGGGAACCCCTGCAAGTGGGTTCCCTTTTTTCGTGTTCAGAAAAGCAGCAAAACAGCATACGGTCTGGCTTTCCTTATTTTCATCAAAGCGCTCAGGCGCTTTCTTTCGCTCGCGCCGCGTTATTTCTTTTTCGCATCCCTGCGCTGCTCGCGGATTTTTTTCATCTCCGTGTGAATGCGCTCCTCGCGGCGTTCAATCTCCTCCAGCATGGCGCGCTCTCTGCTGCGAATTTCGCTGCGCACGGCTTCCCCGCGCTCGTGCAGCTGCTTCAGCAGCCGCCTGTTATAAATTCTCGCATACGGGAACGCGGCCAGCACACGGCGCACCAGCGCGCTCTGCTCCGCCAGCCTCTCGCGCACGGCACGGGTAATGGTTTCCGTGTTGTCGCCCGCGACGTTCTCCGCCGCCTGCCGGATCTTTCCGAGAATCGACGTAGAAACGGCGGCGTCCGTCAGAATCAGCGCCAGCAGCGCGCCGCAGACGATATCCAGCGCCGTCTGCGAAATCTGCGCGAACAGCCCAAAGAGGAACGGCTTGACGACGTAGATCATCGCAAGCCCGAGCACGCCGAAGGGGATCAGCGTGTTGGCGCATACGCGCCCGTTGATGTTGAAGCGCCGCTTGCTGTAATCCCACCAGCGCGCGTGAAACAGCTTTTCAAGCAGATAGCTTGTGAGGTATTCCAGCCCGCCGCACAGCGCAATCGCCATCAGAAACGCCTGCACCGGCTGGTCGGAAATCGGCGAAAGCGCGGCTGTGAGCAGCACCGAGCCGAAGCCGTAAATCGGGCAATACGGGCCGATGAGCATTCCGCGGTTGATGAACCGCCTGAATTCAAACAGCTTGCACGTCACTTCCATCAGCCAGCCAAGCACGGCGCTGATGAAAAAAAGCAGAAAGTAATACTCCAGCTGCGTCCGCATGTGTGAAACACTCCTTGTCCATTTCGCTTGTGTACTCAGCGTTTTTCGGCAAGAAACAGCCTGTTGTGCTGATCGTAACCGGCGTAGAAAACATCGTGCTCCTGCACGATTTCAAGTTGCTCCCCGATAACCTCGCGCCACCGCTCGTCGGTATTGTTCCAAAGAAGCAGCCCGTCGTCCAGCAGATCGCCCTCAATCGTGCGCACGCCCCACGCCGCCTGCTGCTCCCGCGTTATGTACGGGTTCAGCTTGATCAGCGCCCTTGCGCCCGGCCGCAGAATGCGCCGCGCCTGACAAAGCGCCCTGCGCGCATCGTCCGGATACAGGTTATCGAGAATATTCGAGAAAATTGCCGCGTCCATGGATTCGTCCGGCAGCTGCTCCAGCGCTTCCACGCCGCCGCACAGAAAACGATACGCGCCGCAGGGCATTTTTTCAGCGCGCAGGCGCGCGCTTTCAATCGCCCGCGCCGAAAGATCTATTCCGGTGTGCCGACTGGTTCCGCGCAGCGCGCAGTAAAACAGCGCAACGCCGTTTCCGCAGCCGAAGTCGAGCACGTCCTGCGCCTTCTCCGCAAGCCAGTCGAAGGCCGCGTCCAGCGTCGCGTTTCCGCTTTCGGCGCTTTGCGGCACGTCGGGCGCTTCTGCGGCAAAGACCTCATCCCACTTGCGGATGCAGCGCCCGTATCGCTCCATCAGCGCCGCCCCCTCTCGCTGCTTCGCGAGCCGTACTGCCCGCGCATTTCAAACAGCGCGGCGATCACGCTCTTGTAGTATGGGATAAACGTCCCGCCGTCGATCATCGCGCAGATTTCCTCCTGTGTCGCCCAGCGCGCCTGCCGCACCTCCTCGGCCTGCAGGACAATCTCCTCCGGCTTCACATCGCGCAAAAGCAGATAATAATCGTCAAACCCGGTCGGGAAGTTGATCGTCAGATGCGGGTGCATCCCCTCCGGGTTCCATTGCAGCCCCAGCTCCTCGCGCAGTTCCCGCACCATTGCCTGCCGGCTGGTTTCTCCCGCCACGGCGTGTCCGCCCACCGACAGATCCCACAGATTCGGCCAGTCCTTCCACGGCTGCCGCTGCTGGATCAGCATCTTCCCTTCGGAGTTGAAAATGCAGGCGTGAACGACAAGCCGGTACTCGCCCGGCTGCACGCGTTGCCCGCGCGCTATCGTCCGCCCGGTTCTCTGCCTGTCCTCCGTGTAAATGTCCGCTGTTTCCATCATGCGTCTCTCCCCGCGTCATCCGATCTCCGGAATTGTTACGATGAACTCGCTCCCCTGCCCGAGCGCGCTGTGAACGTCCACCGTGCCGCCGCAAATGGTCACGATGCGCCGCACAAGCGCAAGCCCCAGACCATAGCCCTTCATTCCGTGCGACGCGTCGCCCTGATAAAACTTATCAAAGATGTGCTTCTGCGTCTCCTCGTCCATGCCGATCCCTTCGTCCCGCACGGAAAAGACGACGCTTTTTCCCTCGCGGCGCAGCGCAATGCACAGTGCGCCGCCCTGCGGCGAAAACTTGATTGCGTTGCCGATCAGGTTGCGCCAGATGTGCGTGAGCAGCTCGGCGTTGTCGTTGATGGTGATCTCCTCCAGCTCCAGCTGCAAGTCAAGCTCCTTCGCCGTCCACTCTTTTTCCAGCAGCAGCAGGCTTTTCCGCACCTCCTCGTCCACACGGAAGGGCTTCCTGTCGGTGACGATATTCTGATTCTCCAGCTTGGAAAGCAGCAGAATGCTGCTGGCAAGGTTCGCCAGCCGGTCGGATTCCTCGGCGATAATGCCCGCGTATTCGCGGCGCTGCTCGTCAGTCAGATCCTCTCTTTGCAGCTGGCGCGCAAAGCCGCGGATGGACACAATCGGCGTCTTGAACTCGTGCGAGAAATTGTTGATGAAATCCTCGCGGAACATTTCAATCCCGCCCAGCTCCGCCGCCATGTCGTTGAAGCTGCGCTGCAATTCGTCGATTTCATCAATGGAGTTGCCCTCCTCGACGCGCACGGAAAAATCGCCCTGCGAAACCTGCCTTGTGGCGGAAACCAGATCGTGAATCGGCCGCAGGAACCGCGCGGAAATGATCATGGACATGATCGTTCCCAGAAAGCTGCTCACGCCCAGCAGAAACAGCGGCCTCGTCATCTGCGTGATGAACGGCAGCGGAATGATTCCGAACGCCAGCAGCACGATATACGACGAGCCCGTCAGCAGGCTGGAAAGCAGCATGATGAAAAACACCATCGTCACCAGCAGCGTGCGCAGCGAATGACGGTTCTTCATCCCTTTGCCACCGCCTTATAGCCCAGCCCGCGAACGGTCACAATGTCGAAATCCCGGCTTTCCTTGAACCTGTCGCGCAGGCGGTTCACATGCACGTCCACCGTGCGCTCGTCCGATTCGGACTCCATGTCCCATATTTCGTCCATCAGCTGGCGGCGCGTGAAGATTTTTCCCTGATAGCTCAGCAGCTTGAACAGCAGCAAGAATTCTTTCGGCGGCAGCGACTCTGTTTTTCCCTCGTGCGCAACGGTCATCGCGTCGTAATCGAGCACGGTCGAACCAACGGTCAGCTTGTGTTCATTGGCGATGCGCGCCCGGCGCAGAAGCGCCGCAATGCGCAGGATCATCTCCTCCTCGTCCACGGGCTTGACCATATAATCGTCCACGCCGGTAAGAAAGCCGCGCTTCTTGTCAGCCGCAGCCTCCTTTGCCGTAACCATCAGCACAGGCAGCTCGCATCCGCCGTCGCGCAGCGTTTTGAGGAACGTAAAGCCGTCCATGCGCGGCATCATCACGTCCAGCAGAATCAGGTCCACGTGATGCTTGTCCATCATCTCCAGCGCCTGCTCGCCGTCCCCCGCCGGGATGGTCGAATAGCCGTTCTGCTCCAGAACAGCCTGCATCAGCCGCCGGGTGTGCGCGTCGTCCTCAACGACCATAATATGAAACATAGGCAATCCCCTCCATGCTCGCAGTATAGCCCGCGTTTATGAACTGGGCTTCAATTTTCCGCCCCTTCCTCCAGAAAGAGAAAGAAAAAAGCCAGCGCCAACAGGTCGGCGCATCCGCCCGGGCTGAGGTTTTCCGCGATGCACTCCGCATCCAGCGCATTCGCCGCATCCAGCGCGTTTTCGCCTGCCTCCCGCCTTGCCAGCACGCGCGCGCGAAGCCTTTGCGGCGCGTCCGCGCCTCCCCGGCGGATGAGGTTCGTGTCCTCCGCGCGGCAAAGCAGCGCAAGCAGCGTCTCCACGCCCGCGTCGTTGACGCTCTTTCCCCGCGCAAGCGCGGCTTTGAGCGCCGGCAGCGCAATCTGCCGCACGGTTTCAAACCCGCGCGCCGCCTCCAGCCGCGCGCCGTACAGCTTGCCCCCGTGCGTTTTTGCAAACGCTTCGCAAGCGCCATGCACCATTGCGGCGGCTTCGCCGCAAAGCGCCGCAGCGTCAAACGTTTCCCGTATCTGCCGCAAAAAGCCCGCCGCCGCGCACAGCGTTCCCAGCGAAAAGACCGCGCCCTTGTGCGTGTTCACGCCGCCAGTTGCGCAGAGCATGTCGCGCTCGGCCAGCGTTCCCAGATGGCGCGTCGTTTCAAAGCGCTCCGCCGCGTCAAGAGCTTCGCCCCGCAGCCCGGAAAGCGCGCACCGGCGGAAATACGCCGCCAGCGCCGCCGCGCTCCGCTGGAAGGTGAAGAAATCCATATCGGCGTGCGCGCCGGAATTGGCGCGATCGACAAGCCCCGGCTTGGGCGTAACGGCTACTTCATACAGCAGCGCCAGCACGGCTTTCTCTGCGACCCAATCGGCAAAGCGGTCGTCCAGATATTCGTTCAGCGCCGAAAACACATGCGCCTGCAGCTCCGGCACGCTGTGCGCGCGGCTTCTCGCACACTCGGCTGCCGGCTTTCCGCAGAGAAAGCAGCGCCGCTCCGGCGCGCCGACCTGCGCGCGTCCCGTTTTCGCACCGTCCGTTCCGATGACGTCAATGTCGAAATACCGCCCGATTTCGCACCGCTCCTCAACGGCGCGCATCGCCCGCTTCACCCGCAGCGCGTCGGCGCGCACGGCATAAAGCGCCTCGCAGCCTGTCGCCGCGCACGTCTCCCGCCTGTGCGCAACGTCAATCTGCTCTGCAAGCAGCGTTGCCTCGATCTGACGCTTCCCCTCGCGAAACGCCGCGCGCACAAGCGCGCCGTCCTTGACCGGCCCCGGTATGTTCAGCGTGAACGACACCAGCGGCAAGCCAAACGCCCGTAGCATTTCGCCCTGCGCCGCGGCGCGCCTCTCTCTCGCGTCCAGCATTTCCGTCAGCGCGACCTCGCGGTTCCATCCGGCAAACATTCGCGTCCCTCCGCATTCTTTCTTCCAGCACGCCGCAAAACGTTCC
>CAZKJW010000120.1:0-6688 GCA_964553125.1 uncultured Oscillospiraceae bacterium | reverse complement strand
ATTCAGGAGCATGAGGTGCGCCGCGTCGGCGCGAATCGCGTGATCCCCATCAATGTGCGCATCATCTGCGCCACGAACCGCGACCTGTCCGAGATGGTCAGCCGGGGAAAATTCCGCGAGGATCTGTATTACCGGCTCAAGGTGCTCAGCAT
This sequence comes from uncultured Oscillospiraceae bacterium, assembly GCA_964553125.1. Taxonomy (GTDB): domain Bacteria; phylum Bacillota; class Clostridia; order Christensenellales; family Aristaeellaceae; genus Aphodomonas. Next base: position 6,536 of record CAZKJW010000120.1, on the reverse strand, counting down.
ACAGCTTCCGCCCGTGCGCGAGCGGGACGGCGATATGGCGCTGCTGATGCAGCACTATGTATCCTACTACGCGCAGAAGTTCGGCAAGGGTCATATCCAGCTGACGCCCGAGGCGGTTGCCCGCGTTTCCGAATATACGTGGCCGGGCAACATCCGTGAGATTCGCAACATCAGCGAACAGCTGACCGTGCTGTGCAACAGCGACCGGATTGCCGGCGAGGATGTCGTCGCTGCGCTGCACCTGCCAAGCGTCGGAAACGCCGGCTTCGCCATTCAGACGAACGGCGACCCTTCGCTCAGCGGCCTGCAGAAGCGTCAGATTATGGAAGTGCTTGCCCGCACGCCGAGCAAGAAGGAAGCGGCCGCCATTCTGGGCATCAGCAAGACGACGCTCTGGCGCAAGTGCAAGGAGCTGGGGCTGGAATAACGCGCGTCAGCGCCGCGCCTGCCAGTACGCGCGGCACAGATCGATATAGCATTGCTCTGCGCGGCCGAGATACGCGCCCCGGCGGCTGCACAGCGTCACCTGCCATGAGGGGTGCTGCGGCAGGCGGAAATAGACGACGCTGCCGTCCTCCTGCGCATAGATGGCGGGCAGCAGGGCAAGCCCGAGGCCGAGCGACACGATGCGGTATTTGCTGATGTTGCTGGAGGTGGAGAAAAGCATCTGCGGCTCAAAGCCCGCTTCGTCGAACAGCGATTGCGTCAGGCGAAAGAGCGTGGAGCGATGGTAGATGCGGACGAACGGCTCGTGCGCGAAACGGGCGAGATCGGTTGCGGCTGCCTGCCGCCAGTTCGGGCTGCCGCCTTCGGCCAGAGGATGCCCGACCGGCACGGCGAGCAGGATTTCTTCCTCTGCAAGCAGATGATAGTCATTCTCGTCCCGCTGCTCCGGCGTGAGCGTCGCAAGCCCCAGATCGAGCTGCCCGGCGGTGATCATGCGCTGCATGGCCGTTACGTTGCACTCCACCGGCTCCACCTGAATATGCGGATAGGCTTTGTGAAAGGTCGGATAGACCTCTGTGAACATATCCACGCCGCGCTCGGGAATCAGCCCCACCGAAAGGTGACGGCTGTTTTTTTCTGCCCAGTCGGCAATGCGGGCATAGGCGTTTTTCTTGAGAAGGAGCATTTTCCGCGCGGCGTCGAGGTAGGCTTTTCCGGCCTCCGTCGGCTGCCAGTTGCCGCGCGCGCGGATGAACAGCGGCGCGCCAAGTTCGCTTTCCAGCTTTTGAAGCTGCTGGTTGAGCGCGCTCTGCGTGACATAGCGTTTCTCCGCGGCCCGTGTGATGCTTCGTTCGTCCGCGATGCAGACGATGTTTTCCAGCAGATGCAAATCCATTTCTGAGCCTCCGATCGCGCCCCTGCGCTTGGCTTTGAATGTTAGCAGAACTAACATATCTGTAATTTATAAGAAGTTGACACATGGTATAACCGTATGTATGATAAAATAAATGAAACAAAATTGCAACCCTTTACCAAGGAAGGAGCACCATTTATGCAAAGCTACGACGTTATCATCATCGGCGGCGGCGTAGTGGGCAGCGCCGTCGCGCGCGAATTGTCCCGCTACAAGCTGTCCATCGCCGTGCTGGAAAAGGAAAGCGACGTATGCTGCCAGACCAGCGGCCGCAACACCGGTATGCTGCACGCAGGCTTCCTGTACAAGACCGGCAGCCTCAAGGCGCAGTGCGCCGTGGAAGGCAACGCCGAGTTTGACCGGGTTGCCAAGGAGCTGGACGTGCCGTTCAAGCGCACGGGTAAGCTGATCGTCGGCTTCACCGAGGAGCACCGCGAGCGCCTCAAAACCATGATTGCGCGCGGCGAAGCGAACGGCGTGCCGGGCATGGAGCTGATCGACCGCGCCCGCATGGACGAAATCGATCCTTCCGCCGGCGGCAACTTCGCCATTTTCTGCCCCAGCAGCGGCATCCTCGATCCGTTCACGTACACTGTCGCGCTTGCGGAAAACGCGGCGAACAACGGCGTGCGCTATCATCTTTATACGGAAGTGACGGGCGCAGAGCGCCTGGAGGACGGCCGCCACCTGCTCCACACGAGCAAGGGCGATTTCACCTGCCGCTGGGTCGTCAACAGCGCGGGGCTGAACAGCGCGAAAATCAGCGCCATGCTGGGCATTCCCGGCTATGTGATTCAGCCGGTGAAGGGCGAATACTTCGTGCTGGACAAAAAGGCCGGCGCGTTTGCGAAGATTCCGGTCTATCCCGCGCCGACCGTGCGCAACACGTTCGACACGCATGCCACTCCGACCGTGGACGGCAACGTGCTTGTCGGCCCCAACAGCTTCAACGTTGAGGATGGCGAGGATTACAGCGTCTCCCAGTCGGGCATGGACGGCCTTCAGGAGAGCGGCGCGCGCATGTTCAAGCACATGAAGCGCGAGTATTACATCCGCACGTTTGCCGGCGCGCGCCCCAAGCGCATCGACCCAGTCACGGGCGAGATTCAGGATTTCACGATTGAGTGCCGCGACGAGGCGCCGGGCGTGGTCAACCTTGTGGGCATTGAAAGCCCCGGCCTGACCAGCGCGCTGCCCATTGCGCGCCGCGTCGTCGGGATGATTGCACAGCGCGAAGCGCTGCAGACCAATCCGGACTTTAACCCCGTTCGCAAGGGCATTCGCCGCTTCAGCGAAGCCAGCCGCGAGGAGCAGGCGAAGCTCATCGCGGAGAATCCCGATTACGGCGAGATCGTCTGCCGCTGCGAGACCGTCTCCCGCGCGGAAATCATTCAGGCGATTCACAATCCGCTCGGCGTGTGTACGGTGAACGGAATCAAGGTGCGTACCCGCGCGAGCATGGGACGCTGCCAGGGCGGCTACTGCGAGACGCGCATCACCGCCATGATTCGCGAAGAACTTGGCAAGGCCGTAACCGACGTGAACCTGACCAACGGCGAATCTCACATGTTTACCGGCTATGTCAAAGGAGGCGAACAGGCATGACGCATAAGCAAGCCATCATCGTGGGCGGCGGCCCGGCGGGTCTTGCAGCCGCACTGCGCCTTTGGGAGAAGGGCGTGAAGGATGTCCTGATCCTTGAACGCGAGCATTTTCCGGGCGGAATCCTGCGCCAGTGCATTCACGACGGCTTTGGTCTGACGCGCTTTGGCGAGTCCCTGTCCGGGCCGGAATACGCCCAGCGCTTTATCGACAAGGTTGCCGAGACGGGCATTGAAATCATCACTGACTGCACCGTGCTGGATGTGAGCGGGGAGAAGATCGTTACCGCCGCCAGCCGGGAGCACGGGCTGCTGCAATTTCAGGCGGACGCCGTGCTGCTGACGATGGGCTGCCGCGAGCGCACGCGCGGCGCGCTGGCCATTCCGGGACAGCGCCCCGCAGGCGTTTACACCGCGGGCGTCGCGCAGAATTATATCAACCTGCAGAACATCATGGTCGGCAAAGAAGTCGTCATCCTCGGCAGCGGCGATATCGGTCTGATTATGGCGCGCCGCATGACGCTGGAGGGCGCGCACGTCAAGGGCGTTTACGAGGTGCAGCCCTATCCGAGCGGCCTGCCGCGCAATATCGAGCAGTGCCTGAACGACTATGATATTCCGCTGCATCTGTCGCATACGGTTGTGGACATTCGCGGGCGCGAGCGCCTCAGCAGCGTCGTCGTGGCGCAGTGCGACGAGCATTTCCGCCCCATCCCCGGCACGGAAGAAGAAATCTCCTGCGATACGCTGATTCTCTCCGTCGGCCTGATCCCCGAGAACGAGCTTTCTCTCGCCGCAGGCGTGGAGCTTGACCCGCGCACGCGCGGCGCGTTCGTGGATGAAAACTGCCAGACGCAGGTGCCCGGAATTTTTGCCGCCGGAAACGTCCTGCATGTGCATGATCTGGTGGACTTTGTTTCGCTGGAAGCGGAAGCGCTTGCAGACAGCGCGGCGGAGTATCTGCTTTCCGGTTCGCTGCCCGCCTGTCCGCTCGCGGTCAACGCCGGTGCGAATGTGGGGCATGTGATTCCTCAGCGCATCAGCGGGAAGCGCGACTTCACGCTTTCCCTCCGCGTACGCCAGCCGATGCAGAATGTCAGCATCGTGGTGCGGCAGGGCGATACGGAAATTCTGCGCAGGAAGATGCGCAAGGCATTGCCGGCTGAAATGATCCAGCTGCCGATCAAGGCGGCGAAGCTGAATGCTTCCGCCGATATGGAGGTGTGTGTGGAATGAAGCGTACCTTTACCTGCATCGTCTGCCCGAACGGCTGCGAGATCGAGGCCGAGTACGAGGGCACGAAGGTGCTTTCGATTGAAGGCAACCTCTGCCCGAAGGGAAAAACGTATGTGACGCAGGAGCTGGAGGATCCCCGCAGAACCATCGCGACCAGCGTGCGGGTTTCCGGCGGCGTGCTGCCGCTTGTCAGCGTCCGCCTCACGCAGCCCATTCCGAAGAACCGCATCTTTGATGCGATGAACGTCATCAACGGGCAGACGCTCGCCGCGCCGGTGCGCATCGGCGACGTGGTGGTGCATAACCTGCTGGGGTATGACTGCGACGTGATCGTCACGAAAAATCTGGACAAGGCGTAACGACGTTTCCTGAAAACAGGGCGCGATTCGCGCCGTCTGATCCGGCCGCGTTTGTCGGCTGGGTTGGGCGGCGCTTTTTGTCGCGTTTGAAGTGCGCTCGCTTGACAACGCGGCGTGACTTGACTATAATGCATCGCAGTGAACAGCGGCAGTGCAGACGCATGGCCGCGCGATTCACATTTTTTACGCACGCGAGTTAAAGCACTCTAACACATATTTCGGATATTGGGAGGCGCATGAAAATGAGACGCGACGCGCAGACGGCTGACAGCGCGTGTCACATGCCGTATTCCAAGCCCTGCAAGAAGCAGATTCAGGCGAAGATCGCGCTGCACTACCCGCAAGCGCAGCGGGAAGCCGTCTGGGAGCGGGTGAAGCGGCAGTATACAGAGTTTCTCTCGGACTGGCGGACGGATCTGGGCGGCAGGAAAAACCTGCACAACGGCGTCGGCGGGACGTACGACTGCATCGCGCTGATGAGCTATTACACCGTGTGCAGGGAAGCGACGAGCGTTGCGGAAATCGAAGCGATGGAAAGCGCGCTGTTTCTGCCGCCGTTCCGCAGGCTGGGGTTTGTGGACTGCAACAGGCCGTTTTGGAAAAGAGCGATGCACTGGGCGTTTGCATCTGCGCAAAAGCAGTGCGGGCGCTGGCGGGATTATATAATGGCGCTTGCGCCATACGAAAAGAACAAGCCCATCCGCTATGAGTTTACGGCCTGCCCCATCGCAGAGTTTGCGAAGCAGCACGATTTAGTAGAAGTCATGCCCGCCATGTGCAACCCGGATTACGCCGCCATGGAATTGCTCCATGCAAGGCTGGTGCGGACGACAACCTGCGCCGACGGCTGCAAGTGCGACTACACCATCTGCGGGGACAGGGACGAATATCCGAAAGCGCATCCCGAATATGTGGACGAACAGGGATTCAAGCGAAACAAGTGATAAAGAGGGGAAAAGGACGATGAGAATTCTGGTGTTTGGCGCGGGCGTTCTCGGCTGCAATTTGGCAAACAACCTGTTTCGCGCGGGTAAGGATGTCACGCTGCTGGCACGGGGCGCGTGGGGCGAGAAAATTCAGCAAAACGGACTGCGCATCAAGAGCATCTTTTCTCCGTGGGCGACCGTCAGCCGTGTGCCGGTGACGGCGGCATTGCGCCCGGAGGATTCCTATGATGTGATTTTCGTTGTCGTGCGCTACACGCAGATTGAGACGGTGCTCGGCACGCTGCGCTCAAGCCGCGCGAAGAACATCGTTTTCGTGGGCAACAATGTGCGCGCAGCGGAAATTGCCGCACTTCTGCCGGAGAAAAATGTGCTGTTTGCCTTTTCTCTCTCGGCGGGGCATCGGGAGGCTGACCGGGTGGTGTCCATGGATTTGAAGAAGATCACCATCGGACAGCTCCGGGGTGTGCCCTCCAACGAAGCACTGATCGATGAGATTTTCGCCGGAACCAAGATCAAGGTGGTCTACGAACCGAACATGGAAGATTATTTACTGTGCCATGCGGCATTTGTGCTTCCGGCAGCATTCGCCTGCTACAAAACAGATGGCGACCTCAAAAAGCTCAAGGGGAATATCGCTTACTTAAATCGGCTGATCGACGCCAATATTGAGGGCTATCGTGCCATTCAAAACGCCGGACATGAAATTTTGCCGAAAGCGGACAAGGATTTCGAGAGTGCCGCCTACCGCAAGACCTGTCTGCGCTTTTTCAAGCTCATGTGCGCTACACCTCTCGGCAAAATCTGCGCCTCTGACCATGCCATGAATGCGGTGGGCGAGATGAATGCGCTGAACCGTGATATCAAGAAGTTTTTCGAGAAAACTGGTGCGAAGTACCCCACATGGCAAGCACTGGAACAGGAATGCGGACGGTATTTGGGGAGAAATATATGATGTTGTTTCAAACGATTTTGGAAGGTCTGGGACTCGGTGCCTTACTGGTTTTGGTTTGTGCCGTTGGTATCCGAAAAGGTG